>NZ_CP077089.1:5835000-6175000 GCF_014268445.2 Pseudomonas tensinigenes | reverse complement strand
TATAATGGGTCAGCGACTTATTTTCAGTGGCGAGCTTAACCGAATAGGGGAGGCGTAGCGAAAGCGAGTCTTAATAGGGCGTCTAGTCGCTGGGAATAGACCCGAAACCGGGCGATCTATCCATGGGCAGGTTGAAGGTTGGGTAACACTAACTGGAGGACCGAACCGACTACCGTTGAAAAGTTAGCGGATGACCTGTGGATCGGAGTGAAAGGCTAATCAAGCTCGGAGATAGCTGGTTCTCCTCGAAAGCTATTTAGGTAGCGCCTCATGTATCACTGTAGGGGGTAGAGCACTGTTTCGGCTAGGGGGTCATCCCGACTTACCAAACCGATGCAAACTCCGAATACCTACAAGTGCCGAGCATGGGAGACACACGGCGGGTGCTAACGTCCGTCGTGAAAAGGGAAACAACCCAGACCGTCAGCTAAGGTCCCAAAGTTATGGTTAAGTGGGAAACGATGTGGGAAGGCTTAGACAGCTAGGAGGTTGGCTTAGAAGCAGCCACCCTTTAAAGAAAGCGTAATAGCTCACTAGTCGAGTCGGCCTGCGCGGAAGATGTAACGGGGCTCAAACCATACACCGAAGCTACGGGTATCACCTTCGGGTGATGCGGTAGAGGAGCGTTCTGTAAGCCTGTGAAGGTGAGTTGAGAAGCTTGCTGGAGGTATCAGAAGTGCGAATGCTGACATGAGTAACGACAATGGGTGTGAAAAACACCCACGCCGAAAGACCAAGGTTTCCTGCGCAACGTTAATCGACGCAGGGTTAGTCGGTCCCTAAGGCGAGGCTGAAAAGCGTAGTCGATGGAAAACAGGTTAATATTCCTGTACTTCTGGTTATTGCGATGGAGGGACGGAGAAGGCTAGGCCAGCTTGGCGTTGGTTGTCCAAGTTTAAGGTGGTAGGCTGAGATCTTAGGTAAATCCGGGATCTTAAGGCCGAGAGCTGATGACGAGTTACCCTTTGGGTGACGAAGTGGTTGATGCCATGCTTCCAAGAAAAGCTTCTAAGCTTCAGGTAACCAGGAACCGTACCCCAAACCGACACAGGTGGTTGGGTAGAGAATACCAAGGCGCTTGAGAGAACTCGGGTGAAGGAACTAGGCAAAATGGCACCGTAACTTCGGGAGAAGGTGCGCCGGTGAGGGTGAAGGACTTGCTCCGTAAGCTCATGCCGGTCGAAGATACCAGGCCGCTGCGACTGTTTATTAAAAACACAGCACTCTGCAAACACGAAAGTGGACGTATAGGGTGTGACGCCTGCCCGGTGCCGGAAGGTTAATTGATGGGGTTAGCTAACGCGAAGCTCTTGATCGAAGCCCCGGTAAACGGCGGCCGTAACTATAACGGTCCTAAGGTAGCGAAATTCCTTGTCGGGTAAGTTCCGACCTGCACGAATGGCGTAACGATGGCGGCGCTGTCTCCACCCGAGACTCAGTGAAATTGAAATCGCTGTGAAGATGCAGTGTATCCGCGGCTAGACGGAAAGACCCCGTGAACCTTTACTATAGCTTTGCACTGGACTTTGAATTTGCTTGTGTAGGATAGGTGGGAGGCTTTGAAGCGTGGACGCCAGTTCGCGTGGAGCCATCCTTGAAATACCACCCTGGCAACTTTGAGGTTCTAACTCAGGTCCGTTATCCGGATCGAGGACAGTGTATGGTGGGTAGTTTGACTGGGGCGGTCTCCTCCTAAAGAGTAACGGAGGAGTACGAAGGTGCGCTCAGACCGGTCGGAAATCGGTCGTAGAGTATAAAGGCAAAAGCGCGCTTGACTGCGAGACAGACACGTCGAGCAGGTACGAAAGTAGGTCTTAGTGATCCGGTGGTTCTGTATGGAAGGGCCATCGCTCAACGGATAAAAGGTACTCCGGGGATAACAGGCTGATACCGCCCAAGAGTTCATATCGACGGCGGTGTTTGGCACCTCGATGTCGGCTCATCACATCCTGGGGCTGAAGCCGGTCCCAAGGGTATGGCTGTTCGCCATTTAAAGTGGTACGCGAGCTGGGTTTAGAACGTCGTGAGACAGTTCGGTCCCTATCTGCCGTGGACGTTTGAGATTTGAGAGGGGCTGCTCCTAGTACGAGAGGACCGGAGTGGACGAACCTCTGGTGTTCCGGTTGTCACGCCAGTGGCATTGCCGGGTAGCTATGTTCGGGAAAGATAACCGCTGAAAGCATCTAAGCGGGAAACTTGCCTCAAGATGAGATCTCACTGGAACCTTGAGTTCCCTGAAGGGCCGTCGAAGACTACGACGTTGATAGGTTGGGTGTGTAAGCGCTGTGAGGCGTTGAGCTAACCAATACTAATTGCCCGTGAGGCTTGACCATATAACACCCAAGCAATTTGCTGACCTGAAAAGGCACCAGATTGCGGTGTGTGAAGACGAAACGAACCGAAAGTTCGACTGCACTTAAAAAAGCAGCACAAAACACCGAAAGCCATCACATACCCAATTTGCTGAAGCGAGGCCACTTGGCCACGACTCAGTACCCGAATTTCTTGACGACCATAGAGCGTTGGAACCACCTGATCCCATCCCGAACTCAGCAGTGAAACGATGCATCGCCGATGGTAGTGTGGGGTTTCCCCATGTGAGAGTAGGTCATCGTCAAGATTAAATTCCGAAACCCCAATTGCGAAAGCAGTTGGGGTTTTGTTTTGCCCGCAGGAAATGTATCTGCTTGATTTCTATGCAACGGCCCGGGGCATGGCTATTATTCGGGCCTCATTGTGAGGCGAGACCTGCATGCTGACGTTGTTGAACCTTCTGAAGGATGGTCGATTCCATTCTGGTCAGGATCTGGGCGCTGCCCTGGGAATAAGTCGAAGTGCGGTATGGAAGCAGCTTCAGCATCTGGAGGCTGATCTTGGCTTATCCATTCATAAAGTTCGGGGGCGGGGCTATCAACTGGCTGCACCATTGATGCTGCTTGACTCTCTGACTATATCTGCAATGGCGCCAAGCTGGCCGGTGACCGTTCTGGATTCGGTCGACTCGACAAACGCTGAGGCTTTGCGCGCGATCGGCCAAGGTGGTTTGGCCCCCTTTTTGGTGCTCGCAGAACGGCAAGTCTCCGGGCGTGGGCGAAGAGGTCGCAAATGGGTGAGTCCGTTCGCTGAAAATCTTTATTACAGCCTTGTCCTGCGTATTGATGGCGGAATGCGCCAGCTCGAGGGCTTGAGTCTTGTCGTGGGGCTGGCTGTCTTGCAGGCTCTGCGAAATTTTGGTGTGCCAAGTGCCGGATTGAAGTGGCCCAACGATGTCTTGGTAGGTAGCAAGAAAATCGCCGGCATTCTTCTGGAGCTCGTTGGAGATCCGGCAGATGTTTGCCATGTGGTGTTGGGTATTGGTATCAACGTGAATATGCAGCTTGCTGATGAGGTTGACCAGCAATGGACCTCTATCCGGCTTGAGTCAGGCAAGAGCAGTGATCGTAATGCTTTGGTGGTTGAGCTGAGTGAGCAGTTAAGTGCTTACATCCAGCGTCATCAGGCGGATGGTTTCTCGGTTCTCCAGGCAGAATGGGAGGCCAATCACCTGTGGCAGGATCGGCCTGTATCATTGATTGCGGGTTCGAGTCAGGTAGATGGCGTGGTGCTCGGAATAGATAGTCAGGGTGCTCTGCGCTTGAAGGTGAGTGGCGTGGAAAAAGTCTTTAGTGGTGGTGAGCTCAGTCTGAGGTTGCGTGATGATTCTTGAGCTCGACTGCGGGAACAGCTTTATTAAATGGCGAGTACTGAAGGCTGCGCCCGACGCTCTTTTTTCTGAAGGGGTTGTCGACTCTGATCTGGCGTTGCTTGATAGTTTGAGATCTCTTGATGGGCTTGTGCTGCGCAAGTGTCGCCTGGTGAGTGTCAGGACTGCAGAGGAAACTGATGCATTGATCGATGCGATCGAGCGGGAGTTCGGTATTTCGGTTGTGTGCGCTGAGTCCGCTCGTGAAATGTCTGGTGTCAAAAATGGTTATGAAGACTACGAGCGTCTCGGGCTCGATAGATGGTTGGCCATGCTTGGCGGGTTTCATCTGGCATCGGGCAGCGCTTGCCTGGTACTCGATTTCGGTACGGCAGTAACTGCTGATTTTATTGCCGCTGATGGAGAGCATTTGGGCGGCTTTATTTGCCCGGGGATGCCGTTGATGCGAAATCAGTTGCGTACTCATACCCGCAAGATTCGCTATGGCGACCTGGCGGCTGAACGCGCGCTGTCCAGCAATGCGCCTGGGCGGAGCACTGTTGAGGCGGTGGAGCGTGGGTGTTCGTTAATGTTGCGAGGTTTTGTGCTGACTCAACTGGAAATGGCGAGTTCCTACTGGGGGAAAGATTTCGCAGTCTTTATAACTGGCGGTGATGCTGTTTTGGTCGCAGATGTCGCGCCTGAGGCCCGAGTCGTACCCGACCTCGTTTTTGTGGGCTTGGCTATGGCGTGTCCTTTTTCCTGAGGTTTGTATGCGTTGGTTGTTTCTCCTGCTCCTTGTTCTTAATGGTTTCTATTATGTCTGGCATCAGCAGGAGGCGCCCTTGCGGGCGAAGGATGTAACGCCTCTTAGTTTGTATCGAGGTTCCCAGCAAGACATTCGCTTGCTCAGCGAAACGACGGGTGAGGTTCGGGAGGGGCAGGCGGGGCGTCGGCAACAGTGTCTTTTCCTTGGCGGTTTCTCTCGGCAGGAATCGATTCCAGCGCTCCAG
This sequence comes from Pseudomonas tensinigenes, assembly GCF_014268445.2. Taxonomy (NCBI): domain Bacteria; kingdom Pseudomonadati; phylum Pseudomonadota; class Gammaproteobacteria; order Pseudomonadales; family Pseudomonadaceae; genus Pseudomonas; species Pseudomonas tensinigenes. The sequence goes on along the minus strand of NZ_CP077089.1, from coordinate 6,170,305 downwards.
CAGCGTCTGGCTGAAATGGGGGTTGATGTAAAATCTTCGACGAGGGATGTATCTGGGGCTGGTTATTGGTTGTCTGTTTCGCCTCAGGGCCAGCGTTTGCTGGGGGATGTTCAGTTGCAAAACCTTTCCAACGAATTCAATGAGTTAAAACATAAAATAATGCTATGTGAGGGGGTTGCACCTACTGAATAGTTTGCATAGAATGGCGCCCGCTCCACAGCGAAGACCTAAACAGGAATTCAGAGTGAAGCGATGTCAACGCAGCTAACCTCAGGTTTTTAAATGAGAAAATGCTTGACAAGGGTTTGGCATAGTATAGAATGCCGGCCTGATTAGGAGGGGTTCCCGAGCGGCCAAAGGGATCAGACTGTAAATCTGACGTCTACGACTTCGAAGGTTCGAATCCTTCTCCCTCCACCAGATTTAAGCGTGAGCTGCAGGCTCCGCGGGTATAGTTTAGTGGTAGAACCTCAGCCTTCCAAGCTGATGATGCGGGTTCGATTCCCGCTACCCGCTCCAAGTTTGCAGGTTGTGCAAAGTGTTTTGCTCTTGTAGCTCAGTTGGTAGAGCACACCCTTGGTAAGGGTGAGGTCAGCGGTTCAAATCCGCTCAAGAGCTCCATATAACAAGGCAGATATGAAAATATCTGCCTTTGTTTTAATGGTTGATATTGTTTGTCTAATTTCTTCTGTTGAGGGTGATATCGATGGCTAAGGAAAAATTTGATCGTTCCCTGCCCCACGTCAACGTTGGGACCATTGGTCACGTTGACCACGGTAAAACCACTCTGACCGCTGCTCTGACTCGCGTCTGCTCCGAAGTTTTCGGTTCGGCCGTAGTTGAATTCGACAAGATCGACAGCGCTCCAGAAGAAAAAGCTCGCGGTATCACCATCAACACCGCGCACGTTGAGTACAACTCGCTGATCCGTCACTACGCTCACGTTGACTGCCCAGGTCACGCTGACTATGTGAAGAACATGATCACCGGTGCTGCTCAAATGGACGGCGCTATCCTGGTTTGCTCGGCCGCTGATGGTCCGATGCCACAAACCCGTGAGCACATCCTGCTGTCCCGTCAGGTAGGCGTTCCGTACATCGTGGTTTTCCTGAACAAGGCTGACCTGGTAGACGACGCAGAGCTGCTGGAACTGGTTGAGATGGAAGTTCGCGACCTGCTGTCCACCTATGACTTCCCAGGCGACGACACTCCGATCATCATCGGTTCGGCTCGTATGGCTCTGGAAGGCAAAGACGACAACGAGATGGGCACCACTGCCGTCAAGAAGCTGGTTGAGACTCTGGATAGCTACATCCCAGAACCAGTTCGTATGATCGACAAGCCATTCCTGATGCCAATCGAAGACGTATTCTCGATCTCGGGTCGCGGTACTGTTGTGACTGGTCGTATCGAGCGCGGTATCGTTCGCGTTCAGGATCCGCTGGAAATCGTTGGTCTGCGTGACACCACCGTTACTACTTGCACCGGTGTTGAAATGTTCCGCAAGCTGCTCGACGAAGGTCGTGCTGGCGAGAACTGCGGCGTTCTGCTGCGTGGTACCAAGCGTGACGACGTTGAGCGTGGTCAGGTTCTGGTTAAGCCGGGTTCGGTTAAGCCGCACACCAAGTTCACCGCAGAAGTTTACGTTCTGAGCAAGGAAGAAGGCGGTCGTCACACTCCGTTCTTCAAAGGCTACCGTCCACAGTTCTACTTCCGTACTACTGACGTGACTGGTAACTGCGAGCTGCCAGAGGGCGTTGAAATGGTAATGCCAGGTGACAACATTCAGATGACTGTTACCCTGATCAAAACCATCGCGATGGAAGACGGTCTGCGTTTCGCTATCCGTGAAGGCGGTCGTACCGTCGGCGCTGGTGTCGTAGCCAAAATCATCGAGTAAGTAGTTGTAATGTATTTTTCGGGCCGGCATAATGGTCGGCCTGATTTTGTTTTAGGTCAGTAGCTCAATTGGCAGAGCGACGGTCTCCAAAACCGTAGGTTGGGGGTTCGATTCCCTCCTGACCTGCCAGATTCACTCGGTGTGTCTGGCTTTCTTTTCACAGGATCTTCATAGATGACTCCTAAAGCTGAAGCTCAAGGCTCTCGCTTCGATCTGCTCAAGTGGCTTGTAGTTGTCGCTTTGGTGGTTGTTGGCGTTGTTGGCAATCAGTATTACTCTGCTTCGCCGATCCTGTACCGTGTACTCGCTTTGCTTGTCATTGCTGCTGTAGCTGCCTTTGTAGGCCTGCAGACTGCGAAGGGCAAGTCTTTCTTTGTACTGGTTAAGGAAGCTCGCACCGAGATTCGTAAAGTCGTGTGGCCAACTCGCCAAGAAACCACGCAGACCACCCTGATTGTGGTGGCTGTTGTTCTGGTTATGGCGTTGCTGTTGTGGGGTCTTGATTCCCTGCTCGGCTGGCTTGTTTCCTTGATTGTCGGCTAAGGGTGTCCCGTGGCTAAGCGTTGGTATGTTGTGCATGCTTACTCGGGTTACGAGAAGCATGTGATGCGCTCGCTGGTCGAGCGCGTAAAGCTGGCTGGCATGGAAGATGGCTTCGGCGAGATTCTGGTTCCCACTGAAGAAGTGGTTGAAATGCGTAATGGCCAGAAGCGCAAAAGCGAGCGTAAGTTCTTTCCGGGCTACGTGCTGGTTCAGATGGATATGAACGAGGGTACTTGGCACTTGGTCAAGGATACTCCTCGGGTGATGGGTTTCATCGGCGGTACCGCTGATAAGCCTGCGCCGATCACCGATAAAGAGGCGGAAGCAATTCTGCGTCGCGTCGCTGATGGTAGCGACAAGCCTAAGCCGAAGACTCTCTTCGAGCCAGGTGAGACGGTGCGAGTCAATGACGGTCCATTCGCTGATTTCAATGGCGTTGTTGAAGAAGTTAATTACGAAAAGAGCCGGATCCAAGTGGCTGTGCTTATTTTCGGTCGCTCTACTCCGGTAGAGTTGGAGTTCAGTCAGGTCGAAAAGGTCTAGCTGAACAAGCATCCCAACCCCGCAGCCCTAGGCTGTGGGGTTTTGTCGTCACTGGGATAAACGCGCAAGTAACCGGGGAGCCTTTCGAGGCGTTCGAACCCGTAATTGGAGTGCCTCATGGCCAAGAAAATTACCGCTTACATCAAGCTGCAAGTGAAGGCCGCTCAGGCTAACCCAAGCCCACCTGTTGGTCCTGCTCTGGGTCAGCACGGCGTGAACATCATGGAATTCTGCAAAGCTTTCAACGCCCGTACTCAGGGTCTGGAAGCTGGTCTGCCGACTCCAGTGATCATCACTGTCTACAGCGACCGTAGCTTCACTTTCGAAACAAAATCCACCCCTGCTTCGGTTCTGCTGAAGAAAGCGGCCGGTCTGACCAGCGGTTCCGCTCGTCCGAACACCGTTAAGGTTGGCACCGTTACCCGTGCTCAGCTGGAAGAAATCGCGAAAACCAAAAACGCGGATCTGACTGCAGCTGATATGGATGCAGCCGTGCGTACTATCGCCGGTTCTGCTCGTAGCATGGGCCTTAACGTGGAGGGTGTGTAATGGCTAAGCTGACCAAGCGTCAAAAGGCTATCGCCGGCAAAATCGAAGCAGGCAAGGCCTACAACATTGTAGACGCTGCTGCTCTGCTGGCTGAGCTGTCGACTGTCAAGTTCAGCGAGTCGTTCGACGTTGCTGTAAACCTGGGTGTTGACCCGCGTAAATCCGACCAGGTTGTCCGTAGCGCTACTGTGCTGCCACACGGCACTGGCAAGACCGTTCGCGTTGCTGTGTTCACCCAAGGTCCAGCTGCTGAGGCCGCTCTGGCTGCCGGCGCTGACCGTGTAGGTATGGACGACCTGGCTGCCGAAATGAAAGGCGGCGACCTGAACTATGACGTAGTGATTGCATCCCCGGATGCCATGCGCGTTGTAGGTCAGTTGGGTCAGATCCTCGGTCCACGTGGTCTGATGCCTAACCCGAAAGTTGGTACCGTAACTCCAGACGTAGCTACCGCGGTTAAAAACGCTAAAGCTGGTCAGGTTCGTTATCGCACCGACAAAAACGGCATCATTCACACCTCCGTTGGCAAGATGGGCTTCGACGCCGTCAAGCTGAAGGAAAACGTTGAAGCCCTGATCGCTGATCTGAAGCGTATCAAGCCAGCTTCTTCGAAAGGTATCTACGTCAAGCGCGTTACCCTGAGCACCACTATGGGCCCAGGTCTGGTTATCGACCAGAGCTCGCTGGACGCGTAAGACAAAGGTTGGCGCGGTTAACGCGCCAATTGAAAGATTGGGGTCCCTGCCTGGCGGGGGCTATCCAAGACCGTAGGCGACGCAAGTCTTAAACCATAAGCCTACGCAGATGGTGCTCCCGGTTCCTTACCGAATCAGACACCAAAACGACATTCGGTTTCGATCGAATGAAACGGTAATAAGCAGGAGTTAAACCCGTGGCAATTAATCTCGAAGACAAGAAGGCCATCGTCGCTGAAGTCAACGAGGCTGCCAAAGTCGCTCTGTCCGCTGTCGTGGTTGATGCACGTGGCGTAACAGTAGGCGCAATGACCGGACTCCGTAAAGAGGCTCGTGAAGCTGGCGTTTACGTACGTGTTGTACGTAACACCCTGCTCAAGCGCGCTGTTGCTGACACTGAATACAGTGTCCTCAACGACGTGTTCACCGGCCCGACCCTGATTGCATTCTCGAACGAACATCCGGGTGCTGCTGCCCGTATCTTCAAAGAGTTTGCCAAGGGTCAGGACAAGTTCGAGATCAAGGCAGCTGCGTTCGAGGGCAAGTTCCTCGCAGCTAATCAGATCGACGTACTGGCAACTCTGCCGACCCGTGACGAAGCAATTTCTCAGCTGATGAGCGTGATTCAAGGCGCTACCAGCAAATTGGCTCGTACTCTGGCGGCAATTCGCGACCAGAAAGAAGCTGCCGCAGCCTAAGGCTCGTCAACTTCTCGCGTTTTTTGTTTATTTCGATGGTCGCGTAGGCCGTCCCCCAATTCAGGAATTGAGTCATGTCTCTGACTAACGAACAAATCATCGAAGCAATCGGCCAGAAATCCGTAGTGGAAATCGTTGAGCTGATCAAAGCGATGGAAGAAACCTTCGGTGTTACCGCTGCTGCTGCTTCGGCTGGTCCAGCTGCTGCTGCCGCTGTTGTTGAAGAGCAAACCGAGTTCAACGTTGTTCTGCTGGAAGCTGGCGAGAAGAAGGTTAACGTGATCAAGGCAGTTCGTGAACTGACCGGTCTGGGCCTGAAAGAAGCCAAAGAGAAAGTAGACGGCGCTCCTCAGGTTGTAGCTGAAGGCGTTTCGAAAGAAGCTGCTGAAGACGCCAAGAAGAAGCTGGAAGAAGCAGGCGCTAAAGTCGAACTGAAATAAGTATCGACTTTGCTCCTCCAGCCCGAGCGTCAAGCGACAGGCTGATGGCTGGTGGCTCTTGCCACCGGCCTTTTTCCGTTATTGGCAGCCGACTGGGTCGGTGCTGATAAGGGCGCTGTAACCACCCGATGCGGTGGAGCAAACCATGGGGTTTGCACGATTTTCTGGCTGCTCCCGTCGGGAGGGGCCAAACAAGCAGGTGACCAAGCTGGGGAACGCTGATGGCTTACTCATATACTGAGAAAAAACGTATCCGCAAGGACTTTAGCAAGTTGCCGGACGTCATGGATGTGCCTTACCTCCTGGCCATCCAGCTGGATTCGTATCGTGAATTCTTGCAAGCGGGAGCGACTAAAGATCAGTTCCGCGACGTGGGCCTGCATGCGGCCTTCAAATCCGTTTTCCCGATCATCAGCTACTCCGGCAATGCTGCGCTGGAGTACGTCGGTTATCGCCTGGGCGAACCGGCATTTGATGTCAAAGAATGCGTATTGCGCGGTGTAACTTTCGCCGTACCTTTGCGGGTAAAAGTGCGCCTGATCATTTTCGACAAAGAATCGTCGAACAAAGCGATCAAGGACATCAAAGAGCAAGAAGTCTACATGGGTGAAATCCCCCTGATGACTGAGAACGGTACCTTCGTAATCAACGGTACCGAGCGTGTAATCGTTTCCCAGCTGCACCGTTCCCCGGGCGTGTTCTTCGACCACGACCGCGGCAAGACGCATAGCTCCGGCAAACTGCTGTACTCCGCGCGCATCATTCCTTACCGCGGTTCGTGGCTGGACTTCGAGTTCGACCCGAAAGACTGCGTGTTCGTGCGTATCGACCGTCGTCGCAAGCTGCCGGCATCGGTACTGCTGCGTGCGCTCGGTTACACCACTGAAGAAGTGCTGGACGCGTTCTACACCACCAACGTCTTCAAGCTGAGCGGCGAAACCCTCAGCCTGGAACTGATTGCTTCGCGTCTGCGTGGTGAAATTGCGGTTCTGGACATTCAGGACGAGAAGGGCAAGGTCATTGTTGAAGCGGGCCGCCGTATTACCGCGCGCCACATCAACCAGATCGAAAAAGCCGGCATCAAGACTCTGGAAGTACCTCTGGACTACGTCCTGGGCCGTACTACCGCCAAGGTCATCGTGCACCCGGCTACCGGCGAAATCCTGGCAGAGTGCAACACCGAGCTGAACACTGAAGTCCTGGCAAAAATTGCCAAGGCTGGTGTTGTTCGCATCGAAACTCTGTACACCAACGATATCGACTGCGGTCCGTTCGTCTCCGACACTCTGAAGATCGACTCCACCAGCAACCAATTGGAAGCGCTGGTCGAGATCTATCGCATGATGCGTCCAGGCGAGCCGCCAACCAAAGACGCTGCCGAAACCCTGTTCAACAACCTGTTCTTCAGCCCTGAGCGCTATGACCTGTCTTCGGTCGGCCGGATGAAGTTCAACCGTCGTATCGGTCGTACCGAGATCGAAGGTTCGGGCGTGCTGTGCAAGGAAGACATCGTCGCGGTACTGAAGACTCTGGTCGACATCCGTAACGGTAAAGGCATCGTCGATGACATCGACCACCTGGGTAACCGTCGTGTTCGCTGCGTAGGCGAAATGGCCGAGAACCAGTTCCGCGTTGGCCTGGTACGTGTTGAGCGTGCGGTCAAAGAGCGTCTGTCGATGGCTGAAAGCGAAGGCCTGATGCCGCAAGACCTGATCAACGCCAAGCCAGTGGCTGCAGCGGTGAAAGAGTTCTTCGGTTCCAGCCAGCTCTCGCAGTTCATGGACCAGAACAACCCGCTGTCCGAGATCACCCACAAGCGTCGTGTCTCTGCACTCGGCCCTGGCGGTCTGACTCGTGAGCGTGCAGGCTTTGAAGTCCGTGACGTACACCCGACTCACTACGGTCGCGTATGCCCGATTGAAACGCCGGAAGGTCCGAACATCGGTCTGATCAACTCCCTGGCTGCGTACGCTCGCACCAACCAGTACGGCTTCCTGGAAAGCCCGTACCGCGTGGTAAAAGAGGGTGTGGTCACCGACGAGATCGTGTTCCTGTCCGCTATTGAAGAAGCCGATCACGTGATCGCGCAGGCTTCGGCGACCATGAACGACCAGAAAGTCCTGATCGACGAACTGGTAGCCGTACGTCACCTGAACGAATTCACCGTTAAGGCACCTGAAGAAGTCACCTTGATGGACGTTTCGCCGAAGCAGGTAGTTTCGGTTGCAGCGTCGCTGATTCCGTTCCTCGAGCACGACGACGCCAACCGTGCGTTGATGGGTTCGAACATGCAGCGTCAAGCTGTACCAACCCTGCGCGCTGACAAGCCGCTGGTAGGTACCGGCATGGAGCGTAACGTAGCCCGTGACTCCGGCGTTTGCGTCGTGGCTCGTCGTGGTGGCGTGATCGATTCCGTCGACGCCAGCCGTATCGTGGTTCGTGTTGCTGATGACGAAGTTGAAACCGGCGAAGCTGGTGTCGACATCTACAACCTGACCAAATACACCCGCTCGAACCAGAACACCTGCATCAACCAGCGTCCGCTGGTGAGCAAGGGTGATCGCGTTCAGCGTAGCGACATCATGGCCGACGGCCCGTCCACCGACATGGGTGAACTGGCGCTGGGTCAGAACATGCGCATCGCGTTCATGGCATGGAACGGCTTCAACTTCGAAGACTCCATCTGCCTGTCCGAGCGTGTGGTTCAGGAAGACCGTTTCACCACGATCCACATTCAGGAACTGACCTGTGTGGCCCGTGACACCAAGCTTGGGCCTGAAGAGATCACTGCAGACATCCCGAACGTGGGTGAAGCTGCACTGAACAAACTGGATGAAGCCGGTATCGTTTACGTAGGTGCTGAAGTTGGCGCAGGCGACATCCTGGTGGGTAAGGTCACTCCGAAAGGCGAGACCCAACTGACTCCGGAAGAAAAACTGCTGCGTGCAATCTTCGGTGAAAAAGCCAGCGACGTTAAAGACACTTCCCTGCGCGTGCCAACCGGCACCAAAGGTACTGTCATCGACGTACAGGTCTTCACCCGCGACGGCGTTGAGCGTGATGCTCGTGCACTGTCGATCGAGAAGACTCAGCTCGACGAGATCCGCAAGGATCTGAACGAAGAGTTCCGTATCGTTGAAGGCGCGACTTTCGAACGTCTGCGTTCCGCTCTGGTAGGCCACAAGGCTGAAGGCGGCGCAGGTCTGAAGAAAGGTCAGGACATCACCGACGAAGTGCTCGACGGTCTTGAGCATGGTCAGTGGTTCAAACTGCGCATGGCTGAAGATGCTCTGAACGAGCAGCTCGAGAAGGCTCAGGCCTACATCGTTGATCGCCGCCGTCTGCTGGACGACAAGTTCGAAGACAAGAAGCGCAAACTGCAGCAGGGCGATGACCTGGCTCCAGGCGTGCTGAAAATCGTCAAGGTTTATCTGGCAATCCGTCGTCGCATCCAGCCGGGCGACAAGATGGCCGGTCGTCACGGTAACAAAGGTGTGGTCTCTGTGATCATGCCGGTTGAAGACATGCCGCACGATGCCAATGGCACCCCGGTCGACGTCGTCCTCAACCCGCTGGGTGTACCTTCGCGTATGAACGTTGGTCAGATCCTTGAAACCCACCTGGGCCTCGCGGCCAAAGGTCTGGGCGAGAAGATCAACCGGATGGTCGAAGAGCAGCGTAAAGTCGCTGAGCTGCGTACCTTCCTGGACGAGATCTACAACCAGATCGGCGGTCGTAACGAAGATCTGGACAGCTTCTCCGATCAGGAAATCCTGGATCTGGCGAAGAACCTGCGTGGCGGCGTTCCAATGGCCACTCCAGTGTTCGACGGCGCCAAGGAAAGCGAAATCAAGGCCATGCTGAAACTGGCAGACCTGCCGGAAAGCGGCCAGATGCAGCTGACTGACGGCCGTACCGGCAACAAGTTCGAGCGTCCAGTTACCGTTGGCTACATGTACATGCTGAAGCTGAACCACTTGGTAGACGACAAGATGCACGCGCGTTCTACCGGTTCGTACAGCCTGGTTACCCAGCAGCCGCTGGGTGGTAAGGCGCAGTTCGGTGGTCAGCGTTTCGGGGAGATGGAGGTCTGGGCACTGGAAGCATACGGTGCTGCTTACACTCTGCAAGAAATGCTCACAGTGAAGTCGGACGATGTGAACGGCCGTACCAAGATGTACAAAAACATCGTGGATGGCGATCACCGTATGGAGCCGGGCATGCCCGAGTCCTTCAACGTGTTGATCAAGGAAATTCGTTCCCTCGGCATCGATATCGATCTGGAAACCGAATAACACGTGACGCGAATCGAGAGCGGGGCAGGATTGCCCGCTCTCTGCTCCGCCAGGAGGAAAGGCCTTGAAAGACCTACTGAATTTGCTGAAAAACCAGGGTCAAGTCGAAGAGTTCGACGCCATCCGTATCGGATTGGCCTCGCCTGAGATGATCCGCTCATGGTCGTTCGGTGAAGTTAAAAAGCCGGAAACCATCAACTACCGTACGTTCAAACCTGAGCGTGACGGCCTGTTCTGCGCCAAGATCTTTGGCCCGGTAAAGGATTACGAGTGCCTGTGCGGTAAGTACAAGCGCTTGAAGCACCGTGGTGTGATCTGCGAGAAGTGCGGCGTTGAAGTTGCACTGGCCAAGGTTCGTCGTGAGCGCATGGCGCACATCGAACTGGCTTCGCCGGTCGCCCACATCTGGTTCCTGAAATCGCTGCCGTCCCGTATCGGCTTGCTGATGGACATGACCCTGCGTGATATCGAACGCGTTCTCTACTTCGAGAGCTATGTTGTTATCGACCCAGGCATGACCACCCTTGAAAAAGGTCAGCTGCTGAACGACGAGCAGTACTTCGAAGCGCTGGAAGAGTTCGGTGACGACTTCGACGCCCGTATGGGTGCTGAAGCTGTCCGTGAACTGCTGCACGCTATCGACCTGGAACACGAGATTGGCCGTCTGCGTGAAGAAATCCCGCAAACCAACTCTGAAACCAAGATCAAGAAGCTGTCCAAGCGTCTGAAGTTGATGGAAGCCTTCCAGGGTTCCGGCAACCTGCCAGAGTGGATGGTGCTGACCGTTCTGCCGGTTCTGCCGCCAGATCTGCGTCCACTGGTCCCGCTGGATGGCGGTCGTTTCGCGACTTCCGACCTCAACGATCTGTATCGTCGAGTGATCAACCGTAACAACCGTTTGAAGCGCCTGCTGGATCTGTCCGCTCCGGACATCATCGTGCGCAACGAAAAGCGTATGTTGCAGGAAGCTGTCGATGCTCTGCTCGACAACGGTCGTCGTGGCCGCGCTATCACCGGTTCGAACAAGCGTCCTCTGAAATCCCTGGCTGACATGATCAAGGGTAAGCAAGGTCGTTTCCGTCAGAACTTGCTCGGTAAGCGTGTTGACTACTCCGGTCGTTCGGTAATTACCGTAGGCCCGACCCTGCGTCTGCACCAGTGCGGTCTGCCGAAGAAAATGGCTCTCGAGCTGTTCAAACCGTTCATTTTCGGCAAGCTCGAAATGCGTGGTCTTGCGACCACCATCAAAGCGGCCAAGAAAATGGTCGAGCGCGAACTGCCAGAGGTTTGGGACGTTCTCGCTGAAGTGATTCGCGAACACCCGGTTCTTCTCAACCGTGCACCGACCCTTCACCGTCTGGGTATCCAGGCGTTTGAACCGGTACTGATCGAAGGTAAGGCTATCCAGCTGCACCCTCTGGTCTGCGCCGCGTACAACGCCGACTTCGACGGCGACCAAATGGCCGTGCACGTACCGCTGACACTGGAAGCCCAGTTGGAAGCGCGTGCGTTGATGATGTCGACCAACAACATTCTGTCGCCAGCCAACGGTGAGCCAATCATCGTTCCGTCGCAGGACGTTGTATTGGGTCTGTACTACATGACTCGTGAAGCGATCAACGCCAAAGGCGAAGGTCGTGTATTCGCGGATCTGCAGGAAGTTGACCGTGTGTTCCGTGCCGGCGAAGCCGCACTGCACGCCAAGGTTAAAGTACGTATCAACGAAACCGTCAACGACCGTGACGGCAACAGCGTGAGCGGTACCCGTATCGTCGACACCACTGTCGGCCGTGCGCTGCTGTTCCAGGTTGTGCCAAAAGGTCTGTCGTACGACGTCGTCAACCTGCCGATGAAGAAAAAGGCGATCTCCAAGCTGATCAACCAGTGCTACCGCGTGGTTGGTTTGAAAGAGACCGTGATCTTCGCTGACCAGTTGATGTACACCGGTTTCGCTTACTCGACCATCTCCGGCGTTTCCATCGGTGTTAACGACTTCGTTATCCCTGACGAGAAAGCCCGCATCATCGGTGCTGCCACCGACGAAGTGAAAGAGATCGAGAGCCAGTACGCCTCCGGCCTGGTAACCCAGGGCGAGAAGTACAACAAAGTGATCGACCTTTGGTCGAAAGCGAACGACGAAGTTTCCAAGGCAATGATGGCCAACCTCTCGAAAGAGAAGGTTATCGACCGTCATGGCGTTGAAGTCGATCAAGAGTCTTTCAACTCGATGTACATGATGGCTGACTCGGGTGCGCGGGGTTCCGCAGCACAGATTCGTCAGCTGGCCGGTATGCGTGGTCTGATGGCCAAGCCGGACGGTTCCATCATCGAAACGCCGATTACTGCGAACTTCCGTGAAGGTTTGAGCGTACTTCAGTACTTCATCTCCACTCACGGTGCTCGTAAAGGTCTGGCGGATACCGCGTTGAAAACTGCGAACTCCGGTTACCTGACTCGTCGTCTGGTAGACGTGGCGCAGGATCTGGTTGTAACCGAGATCGATTGCGGCACCGAACACGGTCTGCTGATGACTCCGCACATTGAAGGCGGTGACGTTGTAGAGCCGTTGGGTGAGCGCGTATTGGGTCGTGTTATTGCCCGTGACGTATTCAAGCCAGGCACTGAGGACGTTATCGTTCCGGCCGGTACTCTGGTTGACGAGAAGTGGGTTGAGTTCATCGAGCTGAACAGCATCGACGAAGTGATCGTGCGTTCGCCGATCAGCTGCGAAACCCGCTATGGCATTTGCGCCAAGTGCTACGGCCGTGACTTGGCTCGTGGTCACCAGGTGAACATCGGTGAAGCGGTCGGCGTTATCGCTGCCCAGTCCATCGGTGAGCCGGGTACCCAGTTGACGATGCGTACGTTCCACATCGGTGGTGCGGCAAGCCGTACTTCCGCAGCCGACAGCGTTCAGGTGAAGAATGGCGGTACTGTCCGTCTGCACAACCTGAAACACGTTGAGCGAGTGGATGGTCACCTGGTTGCTGTGTCCCGTTCCGGTGAGCTGGCCATCGCTGATGACTTCGGTCGTGAGCGCGAGCGCTACAAGCTGCCGTACGGTGCTGTGATTTCGGTTAAAGAAGGTGACAAGGTCGACGCTGGCGCAATCGTGGCCAAGTGGGATCCGCACACTCACCCGATCGTTACCGAAATGAAAGGTACCGTGACCTACGTGGGCATGGAAGAAGGCATCACGATTAAGCGTCAGACTGACGAATTGACCGGTATGACCAACATTGAAGTGCTCGACGCGAAAGATCGTCCAGCTGCGGGCAAAGAAATCCGTCCAGCAGTGAAGATGGTCGACGACAACGGCAAGGATCTGTTGCTGCCAGGCACTGACGTTATCGCTCAGTACTTCCTGCCAGCCAACGCCCTGGTCGGTGTGGCGGACGGTGCGAAGATCGCGATCGGTGATGTTATCGCGCGTATCCCGCAAGAAACTTCGAAGACCCGCGACATCACCGGTGGTCTGCCGCGTGTTGCCGACTTGTTCGAAGCCCGTCGTCCGAAAGAAGCGTCGATTCTGGCTGAAGTCAGCGGCACCATCGCGTTCGGTAAAGAGACCAAAGGCAAGCGCCGTCTGGTTATTACCCCGAACGATGGTTCCGATCCGTACGAAGAGCTGATTCCGAAGTGGCGTCACCTGAACGTGTTCGAAGGCGAACAGGTAAACCGCGGCGAAGTTATCTCCGACGGCCCAAGCGATCCGCACGACATCCTGCGTCTGCTGGGTGTGAGCGCGCTGGCCAAGTACATCGTTAACGAGATCCAGGACGTTTACCGTCTGCAAGGCGTGAAGATCAACGATAAGCACATCGAGACCATCCTGCGTCAGATGCTGCGTAAAGTTGAAATCGCTGAATCCGGCGATTCGAGTTTCATCAAGGGCGACCAGATGGAACTGACTCACGTACTGGTAGAGAACGAGCGTCTGGGCGGCGAAGACAAGTTCGTCTCCAAGTACACTCGCGTTCTGCTGGGTATCACCAAGGCGTCGTTGTCCACCGAATCGTTCATCTCGGCGGCTTCCTTCCAGGAAACCACCCGCGTACTGACCGAAGCGGCAGTCACCGGCAAGCGCGATTACCTGCGCGGCCTGAAAGAAAACGTGGTCGTGGGTCGTCTGATCCCGGCAGGTACCGGCCTGGCATATCACAGCGAGCGCAAGCGTCGTCGTGAAGCAGACAAGCCGTTGCGCGTAAGCGCCAGTGAAGTGGAAGCTGCGCTGACCGAAGCGCTGAACTCGAGCGGTAACTGAGTTCTGCGGTAAATGAGCTGAGGCCCTGATCGCTCCGTTCGTCGAATCGAGACATATTGTCAAGGTTCGACGGGCGGGGAGGTCGGGGCCTTGCCTTGACTGGGGACAAGATCCTCTTTAGACTCTTGATCCCCTAAATTTGGCGGGAATTCGTTCCTGCCATTTTGCTTTTCTTGCAAGACAATAGCGTCGCAAGACAACAGTGGAGCTAGTAGATGGCAACTATCAACCAGCTGGTACGTCAGCCGCGTAAGCGTATCGTCGAGAAATCCGACGTACCTGCGCTGCAGAACTGCCCGCAACGTCGTGGCGTGTGCACCCGTGTGTACACCACTACGCCGAAAAAACCTAACTCGGCACTGCGTAAAGTATGCCGTGTGCGCCTGACCAACGGTTTCGAGGTTTCCTCGTACATCGGTGGTGAAGGTCACAACCTGCAAGAGCACAGCGTGGTACTGATCCGCGGCGGTCGTGTAAAAGACTTGCCAGGTGTTCGTTACCACACCGTTCGCGGCTCCTTGGATACTTCCGGCGTTAAAGGTCGTAACCAGGGTCGTTCGAAGTACGGTACCAAGCGTCCGAAGTAATCGGCCGCTTTGCAGATTTTCATTTTATTGAGTCGATAAGAGTAAGGTCGGGCACGCATCCATTGGATCTGTCCCGAGCTAACCTGAAGACCGCTTGAGGGCTTATCATGCCAAGACGTCGCGTAGCAGCAAAGCGTGAGATTCTGGACGATCCGAAATACGGAAGCCAGATCCTCGCCAAATTCATGAACCACGTTATGGAAAGCGGCAAGAAAGCCGTTGCCGAGCGTATCGTTTATGGTGCCCTGGAAACCGTTGCGACCCGTAAGGCTGGCACCGATCCCCTGGAACTCTTCGAAAAAGCACTCGACGCCATCGCTCCGCTGGTCGAAGTGAAGTCGCGCCGCGTTGGTGGTGCTACTTACCAGGTTCCGGTCGAGGTTCGTCCTTCCCGTCGTAACGCTCTGGCAATGCGCTGGTTGGTAGACTTCGCCCGTAAGCGTGGCGAGAAGTCTATGGCTCTGCGTTTGGCTGGCGAACTGCTGGATGCTGCTGAAGGTAAAGGTGCTGCTGTTAAGAAGCGTGAAGACGTGCACCGTATGGCTGAAGCCAACAAAGCTTTCTCGCACTACCGCTTCTAATTTTAGCTTCACTAATTTTGCGAGGGCTTTATGGCTCGTACTACTCCGATTAGCCGCTACCGTAACATCGGTATCGTCGCTCACGTGGATGCTGGTAAAACCACCACCACCGAGCGCGTCCTTTTTTACACCGGCAAAAGTCACAAAATGGGCGAGGTGCATGATGGCGCCGCGACCACAGACTGGATGGTGCAGGAGCAGGAGCGTGGTATTACCATTACTTCTGCTGCCATCACCGCTTTCTGGAAAGGTTCCGAGAAGCAGTACAAGGACGAGCACCGCTTCAACGTAATCGATACCCCGGGCCACGTTGACTTCACTATTGAAGTTGAGCGTTCCCTGCGCGTACTCGACGGCGCTGTCGTTGTGTTCTGCGGTACTTCGGGTGTTGAGCCTCAGTCGGAAACCGTATGGCGTCAAGCCAACAAATACGGTGTTCCACGTCTTGTTTACGTAAACAAGATGGACCGTGCTGGTGCCAACTTCCTGCGCGTGATCGGTCAGATCAAGCAGCGTCTGGGTCACACTCCGGTGCCGATCCAGTTGGCCATCGGTTCCGAAGACAACTTCCAGGGTCAGATCGATCTGATCAACATGCAAGCTGTCTACTGGAACGACTCTGACAAGGGTATGGTCCCTGTTCGCAAGGACATTCCTGCCGAGCTCCAAGAGCTGGCTGAAGAGTGGCGCAACAACATGGTTGAAGCTGCTGCTGAAGCCAACGAAGAGCTGATGAACAAGTACCTGGAAGGCGAAGAGCTGTCGATCGAAGAGATCAAGGCTGCTTTGCGTCAGCGTACTATCGCCGGCGAAATCGTTCTGGCTGTTTGCGGTTCTTCGTTCAAGAACAAGGGCGTTCCCCTGGTTCTCGACGCCGTTATCGACTTCCTGCCTGCACCGACCGACATTCCTGCGATCAAGGGTACTGACCCTGATAACGAGGAAATCGAGCTGGAGCGTCATGCAGACGATGCGGAGCCGTTCTCGGCTCTGGCGTTCAAGATCGCTACCGACCCATTCGTGGGTACCTTGACCTTCGTCCGCGTTTACTCGGGCGTGTTGAACTCCGGCGACGGCGTGATCAACTCGGTTAAAGGCAAGAAAGAGCGCGTAGGTCGTATGGTGCAAATGCACGCAAACGCCCGTGAAGAGATCAAGGAAGTGCGCGCTGGCGACATCGCGGCCCTGATCGGCATGAAGGACGTCACCACTGGTGAAACCCTCTGCAACGCTGACAAGCCAATCATCCTGGTTCGCATGGACTTCCCGGAGCCGGTTATTTCGGTTGCCGTAGAGCCTAAGACCAAGGATGACCAGGAAAAAATGGGTATCGCTCTGGGCAAGCTTGCTCAGGAAGACCCGTCTTTCCGCGTTAAAACTGATGAAGAGACTGGTCAGACGATCATCTCCGGCATGGGCGAGCTGCACCTGGACATCCTGGTTGACCGGATGCGCCGTGAGTTCAACGTCGAAGCCAACATCGGCAAGCCTCAGGTTTCGTATCGTGAGCGCATCACGAAGAACTGTGAAATCGAAGGCAAGTTCGTTCGTCAATCCGGCGGTCGTGGCCAGTTCGGTCACTGCTGGATTCGTTTTGCTCCTGCTGACGAAGGTCAGGAAGGTCTGCAATTCGTGAACGAAGTTGTAGGTGGTGTGGTTCCTAAGGAATACATCCCGGCTATCCAGAAGGGTATCGAAGAGCAGATGAAGAACGGCGTTGTTGCCGGCTATCCGCTGATCGGCCTGAAGGCTACCGTGTTCGATGGTTCTTACCACGACGTCGACTCCAACGAGATGGCGTTTAAAGTGGCTGCCTCCATGGCGACCAAGCAACTGGCCCAGAAGGGCGGTGGTGAGTTGCTTGAGCCGATCATGGCTGTAGAGGTTGTTACGCCTGAAGACTATATGGGTGATGTGATGGGCGACCTTAACCGTCGTCGCGGCATGATCCAGGGTATGGAAGACACAGTGTCCGGCAAGGTTATCCGTGCCGAAGTTCCACTGGGCGAGATGTTCGGTTATGCGAC
Source organism: Pseudomonas tensinigenes (assembly GCF_014268445.2). NCBI lineage: Bacteria > Pseudomonadati > Pseudomonadota > Gammaproteobacteria > Pseudomonadales > Pseudomonadaceae > Pseudomonas > Pseudomonas tensinigenes. Next base: position 6,153,183 of record NZ_CP077089.1, on the reverse strand, counting down.
CGACGTTCGTTCCATGTCCCAGGGTCGCGCAAGCTACTCTATGGAATTCAAAAAATACGATACGGCTCCGTCGCACATCGTCGAATCCGTAACCAAAAAACAAGGCTGATTCAGCCCCTTTAGGCTAGGAGTTAATTGTCGTGGCTAAAGAAAAATTTGATCGTTCCCTACCGCACGTCAACGTTGGCACTATCGGTCACGTTGACCACGGTAAAACCACTCTGACCGCTGCTCTGACTCGCGTCTGCTCCGAAGTTTTCGGTTCGGCCGTAGTTGAATTCGACAAGATCGACAGCGCTCCAGAAGAAAAAGCTCGCGGTATCACCATCAACACCGCGCACGTTGAGTACAACTCGCTGATCCGTCACTACGCTCACGTTGACTGCCCAGGTCACGCTGACTATGTGAAGAACATGATCACCGGTGCTGCTCAAATGGACGGCGCTATCCTGGTTTGCTCGGCCGCTGATGGTCCGATGCCACAAACCCGTGAGCACATCCTGCTGTCCCGTCAGGTAGGCGTTCCGTACATCGTGGTTTTCCTGAACAAGGCTGACCTGGTAGACGACGCAGAGCTGCTGGAACTGGTTGAGATGGAAGTTCGCGACCTGCTGTCCACCTATGACTTCCCAGGCGACGACACTCCGATCATCATCGGTTCGGCTCGTATGGCTCTGGAAGGCAAAGACGACAACGAGATGGGCACCACTGCTGTCAAGAAGCTGGTTGAAACTCTGGACAGCTACATCCCAGAACCAGTTCGTATGATCGACAAGCCATTCCTGATGCCAATCGAAGACGTATTCTCGATCTCGGGTCGCGGTACTGTTGTGACTGGTCGTATCGAGCGCGGTATCGTTCGCGTTCAGGATCCGCTGGAAATCGTTGGTCTGCGTGACACCACCGTTACTACTTGCACCGGTGTTGAAATGTTCCGCAAGCTGCTCGACGAAGGTCGTGCTGGCGAGAACTGCGGCGTTCTGCTGCGTGGTACCAAGCGTGACGACGTTGAACGTGGTCAGGTTCTGGTTAAGCCGGGTTCGGTTAAGCCGCACACCAAGTTCACCGCAGAAGTTTACGTTCTGAGCAAGGAAGAAGGCGGTCGTCACACTCCGTTCTTCAAAGGCTACCGTCCACAGTTCTACTTCCGTACTACTGACGTGACTGGTAACTGCGAGCTGCCAGAAGGCGTTGAAATGGTAATGCCAGGTGACAACATTCAGATGACTGTTACCCTGATCAAAACCATCGCGATGGAAGACGGTCTGCGTTTCGCTATCCGTGAAGGCGGTCGTACCGTCGGCGCTGGCGTCGTAGCCAAAATCATCGAGTAATCTCTTTTATAGAGTTTGCTTGTTGACTTGAAAAAGCCCCCGCTCAGCGGGGGCTTTTTTATTGGGTTGACACCTATCTGGGGCGTCTATAGAATTGCGCCTCCTTTTAACGGGCGTATTGCGCTCGGTGGGAATAGCAGCCGGAGTCTGAAATCCAATGCAAAATCAGCAAATCCGTATCAGGTTGAAGGCTTTCGACCATCGCCTGATCGACCAATCAACCCAGGAAATCGTGGAAACCGCGAAACGTACTGGTGCTCAAGTGCGTGGTCCAATTCCACTGCCTACCCGTAAAGAGCGGTTCACCGTTCTGGTTTCTCCGCACGTCAACAAAGACGCGCGCGACCAGTACGAAATCCGCACTCATAAGCGCGTTCTGGACATCGTCCAGCCAACGGATAAAACCGTTGATGCTCTTATGAAGCTTGATCTTGCGGCCGGTGTGGAAGTGCAGATCAGCCTCGGCTAAGACTCGGTCTTAGTCGTGTAACGCTCTGAAATGGGCGGCCATAGCGGGTGAAAGCCCCGTACACTCATGAGGTTTACAACATGACTATTGGTGTAGTCGGTCGTAAATGCGGTATGACCCGTATTTTCACCGAAGAAGGTGTCTCCATTCCGGTCACGGTCATTGAGATCGAACCGAATCGCGTCACCCAGTTCAAAACTGAAGAGACCGATGGCTATCGTGCAGTGCAAGTCACTGTCGGCGAGCGTCGTGCTTCGCGTGTAACAGCAGCTCAGGCTGGCCACTTCGCTAAAGCGAACGTTGCCGCTGGTCGCACTACCATGGAATTCCGTCTTGAAGAAGGCGAGTACCAGGCTGGCGATCTGATCAACGCTGAAATCTTCGCCGCTGGTCAACTGGTTGATGTAACCGGTCAGTCCAAGGGTAAAGGCTTCCAGGGTACGATCAAGCGTTGGAATTTCCGCGGGCAAGATAACACCCACGGTAACTCCGTATCCCACCGCGTCCCAGGCTCTATCGGCCAGTGCCAGACTCCTGGTCGTGTATTCAAGGGCAAAAAAATGTCCGGTCATATGGGCGCTGAGCGCGTGACCGTGCAGTCCCTGGAAGTAGTGCGCGTGGACGCTGAACGCAATCTGTTGTTGGTCAAGGGTGCTGTTCCTGGCGCTACTGGCGGCAACCTGGTTGTACGTCCAGCAGCCAAGGCTCGCGGTTAAGGGGAAGCTGACATGCAATTAAATGTAAATGACGCTCAAGCGATCGAAGTTTCCGAACTGACATTTGGCGGCGAATTCAACGAGACGCTGGTTCACCAAGCAGTCGTGGCCTACATGGCTGGCGGCCGTCAAGGTACCAAGCAGCAGAAGACCCGTTCCGACGTTCGTGGTGGCGGTAAGCGCCCATGGCGTCAGAAAGGTACTGGCCGTGCTCGTGCCGGTACTATCCGTAGCCCAATCTGGCGTGGCGGCGGTACCACTTTTGCAGCACGTCCACAGGATCACTCCCAGAAGCTGAACAAGAAGATGTATCGCGCAGCAATGCGTTCCATCCTTGCTGAGCTGGTGCGTACTGATCGTCTGGTCGTGGTTCAGGATTTCGCTGTTGAAACTCCGAAAACCAAAGATCTGCTGGGCAAGCTGAACAACATGAGCCTGACCGACGTTTTGATCGTGTCGGACGCTGTTGATCAGAACCTGTACCTGGCTGCTCGTAACCTGCCGCACGTAGATGTACGTGACGTCCAAGGTTCCGATCCAGTTAGTCTGATCGCATACGACAAGGTGTTGATCACCGTGTCGGCCGTGAAGAAATTCGAGGAGCTGCTGGGATGAACCAGGAACGCGTATTTAAAGTTCTGCTTGGCCCGCACGTTTCCGAGAAGGCTACGGTTCTGGCAGACAAGAAAGGCCAGTTCGTTTTCAAGGTTGCTACTGACGCAACCAAGCTGGAAATCAAGAAGGCCGTCGAAAGCCTGTTCAGCGTGAAAGTAGAGCGCGTCACTACCCTGAATGTTCTGGGTAAGAGCAAGCGCACTGCTCGCGGTCTGGGCAAGCGTAATGACTGGAAGAAGGCAGTTATCTCCCTTCAGCCAGGCCAAGATCTCGATTTCAGCAGCAGTGCTGAGTAAGGAAGGGGTGCATCATGGCAATCGTTAAATGCAAACCGACTTCCCCTGGCCGCCGTTTTGTGGTCAAGGTGGTCAACCAGGAGCTGCATAAAGGCGCTCCTCACGCACCGCTGCTCGAGAAAAAATCGAAGACTGGTGGTCGTAACAACAATGGCCGTATTACCACGCGTCACATCGGTGGTGGTCATAAGCAGCATTATCGTATGGTCGATTTCCGTCGCAACGACAAAGATGGCATCGTCGCCACTGTCGAGCGTATCGAATACGATCCAAACCGTACTGCTCACATCGCACTGCTCTGCTACGCAGACGGCGAGCGCCGCTACATCATCGCCCCTAAAGGCGTGAGTGCTGGCGACCAGCTGATCGCAGGCGCTCTGGCTCCAATCAAGCCAGGTAACGCTCTGCAACTGCGCAACATTCCAGTCGGTTCTACCGTACACGGCATCGAACTGAAGCCGGGTAAAGGCGCACAGATCGCTCGTTCTGCTGGTGCTTCGGCTCAGCTGATCGCTCGTGAAGGCGTTTACGTTACCCTGCGTCTGCGTTCCGGTGAAATGCGTAAAGTGCTGGCTGAATGCCGTGCGACCCTGGGCGAAGTCTCGAACTCCGAGCACAGCCTGCGTTCGCTGGGTAAAGCTGGTGCCAAGCGCTGGCGTGGCGTTCGCCCAACCGTTCGTGGTGTTGCCATGAACCCGGTTGACCACCCACATGGTGGTGGTGAAGGTCGTACCTCTGGTGGTCGTCATCCGGTATCGCCATGGGGCTTCCCGACTAAGGGCGCGAAGACTCGTGGTAATAAGCGTACCGACAAAATGATCGTCCGTCGTCGCAAGTAAATAGAGGGATACGACAGTGCCACGTTCTCTGAAAAAAGGTCCTTTTATTGATCTTCACCTACTGAAGAAGATCGAAGTGGCGGCGGAAAAGAACGATCGCAAACCAATTAAGACTTGGTCGCGTCGTTCGATGATCCTGCCACAAATGGTCGGTCTGACCATCGCAGTACACAACGGTCGTCAGCACGTCCCAGTTCTCGTTAACGAAGACATGGTCGGCCACAAACTGGGCGAGTTCGCCGGTACCCGCAACTATCGCGGGCACGTGGCTGACAAGAAAGCCAAGCGTTAAGGGGTTAGGAAATGGAAGTAGCCGCTAAGTTGTCGGGCGCTCGAATCTCCGCCCAGAAAGCCCGCTTGGTCGCCGACCAGATCCGCGGGAAGAAGGTGGGCGAAGCGCTCAACTTGTTGGCTTTCAGCAGTAAGAAAGCCGCCGAGATCATGAAGAAAGTGCTGGAGTCGGCCGTAGCCAACGCCGAGCATAACGAAGGCGCAGACGTTGATGACCTGAAGGTCAGCACCGTTTTCGTCAACGAAGGGCGTTCGCTGAAGCGCATCATGCCACGTGCCAAAGGCCGTGCTGATCGCATCGTCAAGCGGTCTTGCCATATCACTGTCAAGGTTGCTGACAAGTAACGGAGTCGAAGAGATGGGTCAGAAAGTACATCCCATTGGCATTCGCCTGGGAATCGTCAAGGAGCACACCTCCGTCTGGTACGCAGACGGTCGGACTTATGCGGACTACTTGTTCGCAGATCTGAAAGTGCGTGAGTATCTCCAAGACAAACTAAAAAGCGCGTCCGTAAGCCGTATCGATATCCATCGTCCGGCCCAAACTGCACGTATCACCATCCACACCGCTCGTCCAGGTATCGTTATCGGGAAGAAAGGTGAAGATGTTGAGAAACTGCGTCAGGACCTGACCAAGCAAATGGGTGTGCCTGTGCACATCAATATCGAAGAGATCCGCAAGCCGGAGCTCGACGGTATGCTGGTTGCGCAGAGCGTAGCTCAGCAGCTGGAGCGTCGTGTAATGTTCCGTCGCGCTATGAAGCGCGCAGTTCAGAACGCAATGCGCATTGGTGCCAAGGGCATCAAAATCCAAGTGAGCGGTCGTCTCGGCGGTGCTGAAATCGCACGTACTGAATGGTATCGCGAAGGTCGTGTGCCATTGCACACCCTGCGTGCCGACATCGACTATGCCAACTACGAAGCTCACACCACTTACGGTGTGATCGGTGTAAAGGTTTGGATCTTCAAAGGCGAAGTAATTGGTGGTCGCCAAGAAGAGCTGAAACCACAAGCACCAGCGCCTCGTAAAAAAGCTGCTAAGTAAGGGGTACGCCAAATGTTGCAACCTAAGCGTACGAAGTTCCGCAAGCAGATGACAGGCCACAACCGTGGTCTGGCTCAGCGCGGTAGCAAAGTCAGCTTCGGCGAGTTCGCGCTGAAGTCTGTAGCTCGTGGTCGTCTCACCGCTCGTCAGATCGAGTCAGCGCGTCGTGCTCTGACCCGTCACGTTAAACGTGGCGGCAAGATCTGGATCCGTGTATTCCCGGACAAGCCTATTTCCAAAAAGCCCCTCGAAGTTCGTATGGGTAAAGGTAAGGGTAGTGTGGAGTACTGGGTTGCCCAGATTCAGCCAGGCAAAGTCCTGTATGAAATCGAGGGTGTTTCTGAAGAGCTGGCGCGTGAGGCTTTTGCCCTGGCTGCTGCAAAGCTGCCGCTCGCCACCGCCTTTGTTAAACGGACGGTGATGTGATGAAAGCGAATGAACTTCGTGAAAAATCCGCACAGCAGCTGAACGAGCAACTGCTCGGCTTGCTGCGCGACCAGTTCAATCTGCGTATGCAGAAAGCAACTGGCCAGTTGGGGCAGTCTCATCTGCTCTCGCAAGTTAAACGTGACATCGCTCGCGTGAAGACTGTGCTCAACCAGCAGGCAGGTAAGTGATCATGGCTGAAGCCGAAAAAACTGTCCGTACGCTGACTGGCCGTGTTGTCAGCGACAAGATGGACAAAACCATCACCGTATTGATCGAGCGTCGCGTAAAGCACCCGATCTACGGTAAATACGTTAAGCGTTCGACTAAGCTGCACGCGCACGACGAAACCAACCAGTGCCACATCGGCGACAAAGTCACTATTCGTGAAACTCGTCCTATGGCCAAGACCAAGTCTTGGGCGCTGGTTGATGTTCTCGAACGCGCTGTGGAAGTCTAAGGACTAGGGGTCGGAGAAATTATATGATTCAGACTCAATCCATGCTCGATGTGGCCGATAACAGCGGCGCTCGCCGTGTTATGTGCATCAAGGTGCTGGGTGGCTCCCATCGTCGTTACGCTGGTATCGGTGACATCATCAAAGTTACCGTGAAGGAAGCAATTCCTCGCGGTAAAGTGAAAAAAGGCCAAGTGATGACTGCTGTTGTAGTCCGCACTCGTCACGGCGTACGTCGTGCTGATGGCTCCATTATCCGCTTTGATGGCAACGCTGCTGTTCTTCTGAACAACAAGCAAGAGCCGATCGGCACCCGTATCTTTGGGCCAGTGACCCGTGAACTTCGTACTGAGAAGTTCATGAAGATCGTCTCGCTCGCCCCAGAAGTGCTGTAAGGAGATCCGACATGCAAAAGATTCGTCGTGACGACGAGATCATCGTGATCGCCGGCAAAGACAAAGGTAAGCGCGGTAAGGTGCTCAAGGTTCTTGCTAATAACCGTCTGGTTATCAGCGGTCTGAACCTGGTCAAGCGTCATACCAAGCCTAACCCGATGTCGGGCGTGCAAGGCGGTATCGTCGAAAAAGAAGCTCCACTGGACGCTTCTAACGTCGCCATTTTCAACGGCGAAACCAACAAGGCTGACCGCGTTGGTTTCAAAGTAGAAGACGGCAAGAAAATTCGTGTCTTCAAGTCGACCCAAAAAGCGGTTGATGCTTGAACACTGCTAGGTAGAAGACCATGGCACGACTAAAAGAGATTTACTGGAAGGAAATCGCACCGAAGCTTAAGGAAGAACTTAAGCTTTCGAACGTGATGGAAGTTCCACGCGTTACAAAAATCACCCTGAACATGGGTCTGGGCGAAGCTGTTGGTGACAAAAAAGTCATCGAGCATGCTGTTGCTGACCTGGAAAAGATCACCGGCCAAAAAGTCGTTGTGACCTACGCTCGTAAATCCATCGCTGGCTTTAAAGTCCGTGAAGGATGGCCGATCGGCGTCAAGGTGACTCTGCGCCGTGAGCGTATGTATGAGTTCCTGGATCGTCTGCTTTCGATCTCCCTGCCTCGGGTTCGCGACTTCCGCGGCCTGAATGCCAAGTCCTTCGATGGTCGTGGTAACTACAGCATGGGCGTGAAAGAGCAGATCATTTTCCCGGAAATCGACTACGACAAGATCGATGCTCTCCGCGGTCTGGACATTACCCTGACCACCACTGCCAAGAACGATGATGAAGGCCGCGCTCTGCTGCGTGCTTTCAAATTCCCGTTCCGCAACTGATTGGAGTAGGAAAATGGCCAAGAAGAGCATGAAAAACCGTGAGCTGAAGCGTCAGCTCACCGTTGCCAAGTACGCCACCAAGCGTGCAGCGCTGAAAGCTATCATCGTTGATCTGAACGCAAGTCCAGAAGCACGTTGGGAAGCTACCGTAGCTCTGCAGAAGCAACCACGTGACGCAAGCGCTTCGCGCATGCGTAACCGTTGCCGCCTGACTGGTCGTCCGCACGGCGTTTACCGCAAGTTCGGCCTTGGCCGTAACAAGCTGCGTGAAGCTGCAATGCGTGGTGACGTACCAGGTCTGGTTAAAGCCAGCTGGTAATTGCTGTCAAAGTCTCGATGTTCGGGTTCGCAAGAACCTGACCATCGGTGGCCTTGAATCTGAATCAAGCCCCTTTTGGGGCTTGATTCATTTCTGGGGTGTGTCTAGAATGACCGGCTCGCCTGAGCCCGTGTTTTTCATGCCCGGAAGTTCTCGGCGACAAGTAGTAGCCGCAAGGCTAATTTTTCTGTATTAGGAGCGTCTAGCCCATGAGTATGCAGGACCCGTTAGCGGACATGCTAACTCGAATCCGTAATGCCCAGATGGCTGAAAAGTCTGTCGTAAGCATGCCATCTTCCACGTTGAAGGCGGCTGTAGCAAAAGTCCTGAAGGACGAAGGTTACATCGCGGATTTTCAGATCACCACCGACGCTAAGCCGTCGTTGTCCATCGAGCTGAAGTACTTCGAAGGCCGTCCGGTTATCGAAGAAGTGAAGCGCGTTAGTCGTCCAGGCCTGCGTCAGTACAAGTCCGTTGAAGATCTGCCGAAAGTTCGTGGCGGTCTTGGCGTGTCTATCGTCTCCACCAACAAAGGTGTGATGACGGATCGTGCTGCGCGCGCTGCCGGTGTCGGCGGCGAAGTTCTTTGCACTGTGTTCTAAGGGGGGATAAGCATGTCTCGCGTCGCTAAGAACCCCGTTAAGCTGCCAGCCGGTGTCGAAGTAAAATTCGCAGGCCAACAGCTTTCGGTGAAGGGTGCCAAGGGTACTCTTGAACTGAACATCCATTCGTCCGTTGAGATCGTTGAAGAAGCTGGTGAGCTGCGTTTCGCTGCTCGCAATGGCGATCAACAAACTCGCGCAATGGCCGGTACCACGCGTGCGTTGGTAAACAACATGGTCCAAGGCGTAAGCCAAGGCTTCGAGCGCAAGCTCCAGCTGGTCGGTGTTGGTTACAAAGCGCAAGCAAAAGGCACGGTTCTGAACCTGGCCCTTGGCTTCTCGCACCCAGTGGATTACGAACTGCCGGAAGGCATCACCGCTGAGACTCCTAGCCAGACCGATATCCTGATCAAGGGCATCGACAAGCAGCTGGTAGGTCAAGTGGCTGCTGAGATCCGCGACTTCCGTCCACCAGAGCCGTACAAAGGCAAAGGTGTGCGCTACGCGGACGAAGTCGTCCGTCGTAAAGAAGCCAAGAAGAAGTAGGGCATAGCAAATGACCGACAAAAAAGTTACTCGACTGCGTCGCGCTCGCAAAGCACGCCTGAAAATGCACGAACTCGAAGTCGTGCGTCTCTGCGTGTTCCGCTCGTCGCAGCACATCTACGCCCAGGTCATCTCGGCCGACGGCAACAAAGTCCTGGCAAGCGCCTCGACTTTGGATAAAGAACTGCGTGATGGCGCCACTGGCAACATCGACGCGGCCACAAAGGTTGGCCAGCTGGTCGCTACGCGTGCTAAGGCCGCTGGCGTCTCGCAAGTGGCTTTCGACCGCTCTGGCTTCAAGTACCACGGCCGCGTTAAAGCGCTGGCTGATGCTGCTCGTGAAGCTGGGCTGGAGTTCTAAGTTATGTCAAATAACGACCAAAAGCGCGACGAAGGCTACATTGAGAAGCTGGTTCAAGTTAACCGCGTAGCCAAAACCGTTAAAGGCGGCCGTATCTTCACTTTCACCGCGTTGACCGTGGTTGGTGATGGTAAAGGGCGTGTTGGCTTCGGCCGTGGCAAGTCGCGTGAAGTGCCTGCTGCGATCCAGAAGGCAATGGAAGCTGCTCGCCGCAACATGATCCAAGTTGATCTGAACGGCACCACTCTGCAGTACGCAATGAAGTCCGCTCACGGCGCTTCGAAGGTGTACATGCAGCCTGCTTCTGAAGGTACCGGTATCATCGCTGGCGGCGCTATGCGTGCTGTCCTCGAAGTTGCTGGCGTTCAGAACGTTCTGGCCAAGTGCTACGGCTCGACTAACCCGGTAAACGTGGTTCACGCCACTTTCAAAGGTTTGAAAGCTATGCAGTCTCCTGAATCCATTGCCGCCAAGCGTGGCAAAAGCGTCAAGGAGATCTTCTGATCATGGCTACCGTTAAAGTAACGCTGATCAAAAGCATGACCGGCCGCATCCCTAACCACAAACTGTGCGTTAAGGGTCTGGGTCTGCGTCGCATCGGTCACACTGTAGAAGTCCAGGATACTCCCGAGAATCGCGGGATGATCAACAAGGCTTACTACATGCTGCGTGTCGAGGGTTAATCGATGAAACTCAATGATCTGAGTCCAGCGCCGGGTTCCCGTCGCGAAAAGCATCGTCCGGGCCGTGGTATCGGTAGCGGTTTGGGTAAGACTGGTGGCCGTGGTCACAAAGGTCAGACCTCCCGCTCCGGTGGCACTATTGCTCCAGGCTTTGAAGGCGGTCAACAGCCGCTGCATCGTCGTCTGCCGAAGTTCGGTTTCGTTTCCCTGAAAGCCATGGATCGCGCAGAAGTGCGTCTGTCCGAACTGGCTAAAGTGGAAGGCGACATCGTCACCGTGCAGTCCCTGAAAGATGCCAACGTGATCAACGTCAACGTACAGCGTGTGAAAATCATGCTGTCCGGTGAAGTGACTCGCGCTGTCACTATCGGCAAGGGAATCGGCGCCACCAAAGGTGCGCGTGCGGCTATCGAAGCAGCTGGCGGCAAGTTCGAGGAATAAATGGCTAAGCAAGGTGCTCTCTCTGCGCTCGGCAAAGGCGGTATGTCTGAACTCTGGGCTCGTCTGCGTTTTCTGTTCCTGGCGATTATCGTCTACCGAATAGGCGCACACATCCCGGTTCCAGGTATCAACCCGGACCGACTCGCAGACCTGTTTCGACAGAATGAGGGGACCATTCTTAGCTTGTTCAACATGTTCTCCGGCGGCGCGCTGGAACGGATGAGCATCTTTGCACTGGGGATCATGCCGTACATTTCGGCATCGATCATCATGCAATTGATGACAGCCGTCAGCCCGCAGCTGGAGCAGTTGAAGAAGGAAGGTGAAGCTGGCCGTCGCAAGATTAGCCAGTACACCCGCTACGGCACCGTCGTCCTCGCTCTGGTTCAGGCTATTGGCATGTCCATTGGTCTGGCGGGGCAGGGCGTTGCGTTCACTGGTGACTTTGGCTTCCATTTCGTCGCGGTATCCACTTTTGTGGCTGGTGCGATGTTCATGATGTGGCTGGGTGAGCAGATTACTGAGCGTGGTGTAGGCAACGGTATCTCGATGTTGATTTTTTCGGGTATCGTCGCCGGTCTTCCGAGAGCAATCGGGCAGTCTTTCGAGTCTGCGCGTCAGGGTGATATCAACATCTTCGCCTTGGTTGCCATCGGTTTGCTGGCAGTAGCGATTATCGGTTTCGTGGTGTTCATTGAGCGTGGTCAGCGTCGTATTGCTGTTCACTACGCCAAGCGTCAGCAGGGCCGCAAGGTTTTTGCTGCACAGACAAGCCACTTGCCGCTTAAGGTGAACATGGCCGGTGTTATTCCGGCTATTTTCGCGAGCAGCATTTTGCTGTTCCCGGCTTCGTTGGGTGCCTGGTTCGGTCAGTCTGAAGGTATGGGCTGGTTGCAGGACATCTCGCAGTCGATCGCTCCTGGTCAGCCGTTGAATATTCTGCTGTTTAGTGCAGGGATTATTTTCTTCTGCTTCTTCTATACGGCGTTGATGTTCAATCCGAAAGACGTAGCGGAAAACCTGAAGAAGTCCGGTGCCTTTATTCCGGGCATCCGTCCAGGTGAGCAGTCTGCGCGCTATATTGATGGCGTTCTGACTCGCTTGACCATGTTCGGTGCTCTTTACATGACGGCCGTGTGCCTGTTGCCCCAGTTCCTGGTGGTTGCAGCAAACGTTCCGTTCTACCTTGGCGGGACCTCGTTGCTGATCGTGGTCGTGGTTGTGATGGACTTCATGTCCCAAGTACAATCGCACCTCGTTTCGCACCAGTACGAATCCCTGATGAAGAAAGCCAACCTGAAGGGTTACGGCAGCGGCATGTTGCGCTGAGTACCCATAAGGTTCGAGGAGTTGGTGATGAAAGTTCGTGCATCGGTGAAAAAGCTGTGCCGTAACTGCAAGATTATTCGCCGCGAAGGTGTTGTTCGAGTAATTTGCAGCGCGGAACCGCGTCACAAACAGCGCCAAGGCTGAGTGTGATTGTGCTTCAAGCCCGGTAGCTAGTGCGCTACCGGGTTGATTATTTGTTATTACAGCGATATTATCTCGCGCCCTATTTCTTGGCTTCCGGGGCGTAGGTAGCTGTCAATTGGAGTCCCACTGAATGGCCCGTATTGCAGGCGTTAACATTCCAGATAACAAGCATACTGTTATCTCGCTGACCTACATCTATGGTGTTGGTCGCACTACTGCGCAGAAAATTTGCGCAGAGACTGGGGTAAACCCAGCCGCAAAGATCAAAGATCTGAGCGACGAGCAGATTGAGCAGTTGCGTGGCGAAGTGGCGAAGTTCACCACTGAAGGTGACCTGCGTCGCGAAATCAACATGAAAATCAAGCGTTTGATGGACCTCGGTTGCTACCGTGGTCTGCGTCATCGTCGTGGTCTTCCAGTGCGCGGTCAGCGTACCAAGACTAACGCGCGTACCCGTAAAGGTCCGCGTAAGCCGATCCGCAAGTAATCGCCCACGCGAATCGACAGGAAATTAATCATGGCAAAACCTGCTGCTCGTCCTCGTAAAAAAGTTAAAAAGACAGTGGTTGATGGCATCGCCCACATCCATGCTTCTTTTAACAACACCATCGTGACCATCACCGACCGTCAAGGTAACGCGCTTTCTTGGGCTACCTCCGGTGGTTCGGGTTTCCGCGGTTCCCGCAAGTCCACCCCGTTTGCTGCTCAAGTAGCTGCTGAACGTGCTGGTCAAGCTGCGCTGGAATATGGCCTGAAAAACCTCGACGTTAACGTCAAAGGTCCAGGTCCAGGTCGTGAGTCTGCTGTCCGTGCATTGAACGGCTGTGGCTATAAGATCGCCAGCATCACCGACGTGACGCCAATCCCGCACAACGGGTGCCGTCCGCCGAAGAAGCGCCGCGTGTAATCCAGGAGATTGTAAAGAATGGCTCGTTACATTGGTCCAAAATGCAAACTCGCTCGTCGCGAAGGCACCGATCTCTTCCTGAAGAGCGGCGTGCGCGCGATCGAATCGAAGTGCAACATTGAAGCAGCACCTGGTATCCACGGCCAACGCCGCGGTCGCCAGTCCGATTACGGCACCCAACTGCGTGAAAAGCAGAAGGTCCGTCGTATCTACGGCGTTCTCGAGCGTCAGTTCAGCGGCTACTACAAAGAAGCTGCTGGCAAGAAAGGTGCAACCGGTGAAAACCTGCTGCAACTGCTCGAATGCCGTCTGGACAACGTTGTATACCGTATGGGCTTTGGTTCGACTCGTGCCGAATCCCGTCAGCTGGTATCGCACAAGTCGATCAGCGTTAACGGTCAGACCGTAAACGTTCCGTCGTATCAGGTTCGTGCTGGTGACGTGGTTGCAGTTCGCGAGAAAGCAAAAAACCAACTTCGCATTGTCCAAGCTCTCGATCTGTGTGCCCAACGTGGCCGCGTAGAATGGGTAGAAGTAGACACTGAGAAGAAGTCGGGCGTTTTCAAGAACGTTCCTGCTCGCAGTGATCTGTCCGCCGACATCAACGAAAGCCTGATTGTCGAGCTCTACTCCAAGTAAGGGCTAGAAAATAGGTGCATCCATGCAGATTTCGGTAAATGAGTTCCTGACACCCCGCCATATTGATGTGCAGGTTGTCAGTCCAACCCGCGCCAAGATCACTCTCGAGCCTCTCGAGCGTGGTTTTGGCCACACCCTGGGCAACGCGCTGCGACGCATCCTGTTGTCCTCAATGCCCGGCTGCGCAGTAGTCGAGGCCGAGATTGACGGTGTGCTCCACGAGTACAGCGCCATCGAAGGTGTACAGGAAGACGTAATTGAAATCCTGTTGAACCTTAAAGGTCTGGCCATCAAGCTGCACGGTCGTGACGAAGTTACGCTGACCTTGTCGAAGAAGGGTTCGGGGGTGGTTACCGCTGCCGATATTCAGCTGGATCATGATGTCGAGATCGTTAATCCCGATCACGTAATCGCTAACCTGGCGTCTAACGGCGCCCTGAACATGAAGCTCACCGTAGCTCGTGGTCGTGGTTATGAACCAGCCGACTCGCGTCAGAGCGATGAAGACGAAAGCCGCAGCATCGGTCGCTTGCAGCTTGACTCTTCGTTCAGCCCGGTTCGCCGTATCGCATACGTGGTGGAAAACGCCCGTGTCGAGCAGCGTACCAACCTGGACAAGCTGGTTATTGATCTGGAAACCAACGGTACTCTGGATCCTGAAGAGGCTATCCGCCGCGCTGCAACCATCCTGCAACAGCAGTTGGCTGCGTTCGTCGACCTCAAAGGTGACAGTGAGCCAGTGGTTGTCGAGCAGGAAGACGAGATCGATCCGATCCTGCTTCGCCCGGTTGACGATCTGGAACTGACTGTACGTTCGGCTAACTGCCTTAAGGCGGAAAACATCTACTACATCGGCGACCTGATTCAGCGTACCGAAGTAGAGCTGTTGAAGACTCCGAACCTGGGCAAGAAATCCTTGACTGAAATCAAGGACGTTCTGGCCTCCCGCGGTCTGTCCCTCGGCATGCGCCTCGACAACTGGCCGCCTGCAAGTCTTAAGAAGGACGACAAGGCGACTGCCTGATCGTCGTAATCACCGAACGTAGTGTTTGGTAAGGAATGAACCATGCGTCATCGTAAAAGTGGTCGTCACCTGAGCCGCACCAGCTCGCACCGCAAGGCCATGTTCCAAAACATGGCGGTGTCGCTGTTCGAGCACGAGCTGATCAAAACTACTCTGCCAAAAGCCAAAGAACTGCGTCGCGTTGCTGAGCCGCTGATCACTCTGGCCAAGACAGACAGCCTGGCTAACCGCCGTCTGGCTTTCGACCGTACTCGTTCGAAAGCTATCGTTGGTAAGCTCTTCAACGATCTGGGCAAGCGTTACGCTACCCGTGAGGGTGGCTACCTGCGCATCCTCAAGTGCGGTTTCCGCGCTGGCGACAACGCGCCTATGGCGTACGTCGAGTTGGTTGATCGTGCTACTGCTGGCGAAGCTGTATCCGCCGAGTAAGACGTCAGTCTGAAACAAAGAACCGGGCCTAGTGCCCGGTTTTTTGTGCCTGCAAGAAAATGCGCTGTTCGTACAAGTTTCTGACACCTTTCTGTTGGCACTATGTGCTGGGAAACATAATTAGTAATTATCTATCGATGTCTGCAAGTTAATGAATTTGTAGGCGTCACATGGATGATCGATACTTCCCAGCAAGCCGATTAGCCGGCAGTTTCAAGACTGACAGAGGAAGAAGACCGTATGAGCCAGATCAAAACGCTTACGACCGCCAGTGGCGCACCTGTCGCTGATAACCAGAATTCTCGCTCCGCCGGCCCACGTGGCCCGCTGCTGCTCGACGACTTTCATCTGATCGAGAAGCTCGCCCACTTCAATCGGGAAAACATCCCTGAGCGCCGCGTACATGCCAAAGGCTCGGGTGCTTACGGCACGTTTACCGTGACTCGTGACATAACCGAGTACACCAGCGCCAAGCTGTTCGAATCTGTCGGCAAGCAGACCCCGACGTTTTTGCGATTCTCCACTGTCGGTGGCGAGCGCGGTTCGGCGGATACCGAGCGAGACCCTCGTGGTTTCGCGCTGAAGTTCTACACCGAAGAAGGCAACTGGGACATCGTTGGCAACAACACGCCAGTGTTCTTCATTCGCGATCCGTTGAAATTCCCTGATTTCATCCACACCCAAAAGCGCCTGCCGCAAAGCAACCTGAAAAGCGCGCAGATGATGTGGGACTTCTGGTCGCATTCGCCTGAGGCGCTGCATCAGGTCACCATTCTGTTCTCCGATCGTGGCATTCCTGATGGCTACCGTCACATGCACGGCTTCGGCAGCCACACCTACAGCCTGATCAGCGCGAAAGGTGAGCGTCACTGGGTGAAATGGCACTACAAGACCAAACAAGGCATCAAGAATCTGGCTCCGGCCGATGCTGCACGGTTGGCTGGTACCGATCCGGATTACGCCCAGCGTGATCTGTTCGAAGCGATCGAGCGCGGTGAATTCCCGAAATGGCGCGTGTGCATCCAGATCATGACCGAAGCTCAGGCGGCGGCACATTACGAGAATCCTTTTGACGTCACCAAAACCTGGTCGCAGAAAGAGTTCCCGTTGATCGAGGTGGGTGAGTTGGAGTTGAACCGCAACCCGCAGAACTATTTCGCAGAAGTCGAGCAAGCGGCATTCGGCCCAAGCAATATGGTGCCAGGTGTTGGTCTGTCGCCAGATCGTATGTTACAGGGCCGCGTATTTGCGTACGCTGACGCTCACCGCTACCGCGTGGGTACCAATCACCAGCAACTGCCGGTAAACGCGCCACGCAGCCCGGTAAACACTTACCAGCGCGACGGCTCAATGGCATTCGGCAGCAACGGTGGTGCCGCGCCTAACTACGAACCGAACAGCTACACCGAGGCGCCGAAACAAGCTCCGCGTTACGCAGAACCTGCACTGGCCTTGAGCGGTGCTGCCGATCGCTACGATCACCGCGAAGACACCGATTACTACAGCCACGCCGGTGCGCTGTTCCGACTGATGAGCGACGAGCAGAGAGCGTTGCTGGTCAGCAATATCGCCGGCGCCATGTCGGGTGTTTCCAGTGATGTGGTCGATCGTCAGTTGCAGCATTTCTACAAAGCCGACACGGCGTATGGAGAAGCAATCGCAAGGCTGCTCAACGTACAGCTTAACGAAGTCTAAACGAGAAGCAGAACCGCCCTCATTTGGGCGGTTTTTGCGTTATTTAGGCTGCTTTTCTCAGAATATCTTCGCTTTTATTGCGTGAAGCGGGTGACCTTCCAGTCAGGTTGGTTCAAACTACAGACTTTCAAGTAGGGAGATGTAGGGCGATGCAAGGCCACCCAGACGTAATCGATTACCTCAACACGTTGCTGACCGGCGAACTGGCCGCGCGTGATCAATATTTCGTTCATTCGCGGATGTATGAGGACTGGGGGTTCACCAAGCTCTACGAGCGAATCAACCACGAGATGGAAGAAGAAGCTGGCCACGCTGATGCGTTGATGCGCCGGATTCTGATGCTCGAAGGCACGCCGCGCATGCGTCCGGACGATCTGGATGTCGGTACCACCGTACCGGAGATGCTCGAAGCAGATCTGCGCCTTGAGTACAAAGTTCGCGCCGCACTGTGCAAGGGCATTGAGCTGTGCGAGCAGCATAAAGACTACGTCAGCCGCGAGATCCTGCGCGTGCAGTTGAACGACACCGAAGAAGATCACACCTACTGGCTGGAAAAGCAGTTGGGCCTGATCAAACTGATCGGTCTCGAAAACTACCTGCAATCCCACGCTTCCTGATTGCAATAGATACAAAAAAGCCCCTGTCACTGTTGAAGTGACAGGGGCTTTTTTATGCATGGCGTTTAAGCCCGATCGCGAATCAGCAATGGCTTGAGGTAATGGCCAGTGTGAGATTGCTTCATCTCGGCCACCTGCTCCGGCGTGCCGGTGGCAATGATCTGTCCACCTTTGGAGCCACCCTCCGGTCCGAGATCCACCAGCCAGTCGGCAGTTTTGATCACATCGAGGTTGTGCTCGATCACCACCACGGTGTTGCCGTGGTCGCGCAGTCGATGCAACACATCGAGCAACTGCTGAATATCCGCGAAGTGCAAACCGGTGGTCGGCTCATCGAGGATGTACAGAGTCTTGCCGGTGTCACGCTTGGATAGCTCGCGAGACAACTTGACCCGCTGCGCCTCACCACCAGAAAGCGTCGTTGCCGACTGCCCGAGCTTGATGTACGACAGACCGACATCCATCAGTGTTTGCAGCTTGCGCGCCAGTGCTGGCACCGCGTCGAAGAACACCCGGGCTTCCTCGATGGTCATCTCGAGGGTTTCGTGGATGCTCTTGCCCTTGTATTTGATTTCAAGGGTTTCGCGGTTGTAGCGCTTGCTCTTGCACACATCGCACGGCACGTAGATGTCCGGCAGGAAGTGCATTTCTACCTTGATCAGGCCATCGCCCTGGCATGCTTCGCAACGACCGCCCTTGACGTTGAAGGAGAAACGTCCCGGGCCGTAACCGCGGGAGCGAGACTCAGGCACGCCGGCGAACAGTTCGCGGATCGGTGTGAACAAACCGGTATACGTCGCCGGGTTGGAGCGCGGCGTACGACCGATCGGGCTCTGGTCGATATCGACGACTTTGTCGAGATGCTCCAGACCTTTGATGCTGTCGTGCGCTGCCGCTTCCAGGGTGGTCGCGCCGTTGAGGGCCGTGGCGCTCAGCGGGAACAGGGTATTGTTGATCAGTGTCGATTTGCCCGAGCCGGACACGCCGGTTACGCAAGTCAGCAAACCAATCGGGATATCCAGGTCGACATTGCGCAGGTTGTTGCCGCGCGCGCCTTTGAGCGACAGATTGAGCTTCTTGTTGCGCGGCGTACGTTTGGCCGGCACTTCAATCTTCACGCGCCCCGACAGGTATTTACCGGTCAGGGAATCCGGGTGCGCCATGACCTCAGCCGGCGTACCTTCAGCAACGATTTGCCCGCCATGCACGCCGGCGCCCGGGCCGATATCCACAACGTAGTCGGCCAGGCGAATCGCGTCTTCGTCGTGCTCGACCACGATCACCGTGTTGCCGATATCGCGCAGGTGCTTGAGCGTGCCGAGCAGTCGATCGTTATCGCGTTGGTGCAAGCCGATGGACGGTTCATCAAGGATGTACAGAACACCGACGAGACCGGCGCCGATCTGGCTGGCCAGACGAATCCGTTGCGCCTCGCCGCCGGACAAAGTGTCAGCGCTACGATCCAGCGACAAGTAATCAAGTCCGACGTTGACCAGGAACTGCAGACGCTCGCGAATCTCCTTGAGGATCTTGTCCGCGATCTCGCCACGGCGGCCGGTCATCTTCAGCTCGCCGAAGTACACGCAAGCATCGCCAATCGGCAGGTTGGTCACTGCCGGCAGCGTTTTCTCGCCAACCCAGACGTGCCGCGCTTCACGGCGCAGGCGAGTGCCTCGGCAATCCGGGCACGATTGGGTGCTGAGGAACTTGGCCAGCTCTTCGCGCACGCTCGCCGACTCGGTCTCGCGGTAGCGACGCTCCAGGTTTGGCACGATGCCTTCGAACGGGTGCGAGCGTTTGACGATATCGCCACGGTCGTTGAGGTATTTGAAGTCAACGTTCTGCGAGCCGCTGCCATGCAGGATGAATTTCTGCTGATCGGCTGGCAGTTCGTTGAACGGTACTTCGAGGCTGAAACCGTAGTGCGAGGCCAATGAGCCGAGCATCTGGAAGTAATAGACGTTACGCCTGTCCCAGCCACGTATTGCGCCCTCGGCCAAGGTCAGTTCACCGTTGACCAGTCGCTTGATGTCGAAGAACTGCTTCACACCCAGACCATCGCACGTCGGGCATGCGCCGGCCGGGTTGTTGAAGGAAAACAGCTTGGGTTCCAGCTCGCTGATTGCGTGGCCGCAAATCGGACAGGCGAAGCGCGCGGAGAAGATCATCTCTTCGCCCGGCTCATCGTCCATCGGCGCGACCAGTGCAATGCCGTCCGCCAGTTTCAGCGCAGTCTCGAAAGACTCGGCCAGACGTTGCTGCAGATCGGCGCGTACCTTGAAACGGTCGACGATTACATCGATCGAGTGCTTCTTCTGTTTATCCAGTTTCGGCAGTTCGTCGAGCTCACAGATCCGGCCGTTGACCCGGGCGCGAACGAAACCTTGTGCGCGCAGCTCTTCGAAGACCGAAAGATGTTCACCCTTGCGTTCGCGAATCACCGGGGCCAGCAACATCAGTTTGCTGCCTTCCGGCTGCGCCAGCACCAGATCGACCATCTGGCTGACGGTCTGCGCTTCCAGCGGAATGTCGTGATCCGGGCAGCGCGGCGTGCCGACGCGTGCATAAAGCAGGCGCAGGTAATCGTAGATTTCGGTAATTGTGCCGACCGTGGAGCGCGGGTTGTGCGAAGTCGACTTCTGTTCGATGGAGATCGCTGGCGACAGGCCTTCGATGGTGTCGACGTCGGGTTTTTCCATCATCGACAGGAACTGGCGGGCGTAAGCCGACAGCGATTCGACATAGCGGCGCTGGCCTTCGGCGTACAACGTATCGAAGGCCAGGGACGACTTGCCGGATCCGGACAGGCCGGTGATGACGATCAGCTTGTCCCGTGGCAGGGTCAGGTCGATGTTCTTCAGGTTGTGGGTACGGGCCCCACGTATCAGGATCTTGTCCAAAGTGGCCTCGCTCGGCGGGCGTCGAAAACGTAGGAGTATACGGGCAAATACTGGATGGATGCACACTATCAAACGAAGGGTTTTTTGCCCCGGATGAAGAGAGTTTCATCTATACGCGTCAAAGCGTCGCGATCTACCCCGTCTTCCGATGGGACTGGTAGAATCGCCGCCGGTTCACACGAGGTTTTTCCATGCACGATCCCCACAGCGAACGCATGAGTGGCAGCGAGACCCGCGCGGCGAGCGGTCTGGCCCTGGTGTTCGCCTTCCGTATGCTTGGCATGTTCATGGTGTTGCCGGTACTGGCGACCTACGGCATGGATCTGGCAGGCGCGACCCCGGCCCTGATCGGGTTGGCTATCGGCGCGTACGGCCTGACCCAGGCAATTTTTCAGATTCCTTTCGGCGTCATTTCGGACCGCATTGGCCGTCGCCCGGTGATTTACCTCGGGCTGATCGTCTTTGCTCTCGGCAGTGTGCTGGCGTCTCAGGCCGATTCGATCTGGGGCGTGATTGCCGGCCGGATCCTGCAAGGTGCCGGGGCGATCTCCGCAGCGGTCATGGCGCTGCTTTCCGACCTGACCCGCGAGCAGCATCGCACCAAAGCAATGGCAATGATCGGTATGACCATCGGTCTGTCGTTCGCCGTGGCCATGGTGGTCGGGCCGCTGTTGACCCGTGCTTTCGGGCTCTCTGGATTGTTTCTCGCCACCGGCGGCATGGCGCTGGTGGGCATCGTCATCGTGATGTTCATGGTGCCGAAATCCACCGGGCCGTTGACTCACCGCGAGTCCGGCGTGGCGCGTCAGGCCTTGATGCCGACGCTCAAGCATCCGGACCTGTTGCGCCTTGATCTGGGCATCTTTGTGTTACATGCCATGTTGATGTCCAGCTTCGTTGCGTTACCCCTGGCGCTGGTGGAAAAAGCCGGTTTGCCCAAGGAGCAGCACTGGTGGGTCTATCTCACCGCACTGCTGATTTCGTTCTTCGCCATGATCCCCTTCATCATCTACGGCGAGAAGAAACGCAAAATGAAACGAGTTTTGCTCGGCGCCGTCATGACGCTGATGCTGACTGAGCTATTCTTCTGGCAGTTCGGCGACAGCCTGCGGGCTCTGGTGATCGGTACGGTGGTGTTCTTCACCGCGTTCAATCTGCTGGAGGCTTCATTGCCGTCGCTGATCAGCAAGGTTTCACCGGCGGGCGGGAAGGGCACGGCAATGGGCGTGTATTCCACCAGCCAGTTCCTCGGTTCGGCACTCGGCGGGATACTCGGCGGCTGGCTGTTTCAGCATGGCGGTCTGTCGGTTGTGTTCCTTGGATGTGCCGGGCTGGCTGCACTTTGGTTGGCCTTTGCTGTTACCATGCGTGAACCTCCCTACGTGACGAGCCTGCGCTTGCCGTTGTCGCCCGAGGCGATCCGCGAAGCGGGTCTGGTCGAGCGCCTCAAGGCCCTCGTAGGGGTAACCGATGCAGTGATAGTTGCTGACGAAGCGGCTGTTTACATCAAACTGGACAAAGAATTAGTGGATCGCGACACCCTCGAACGCCTGGTGAACAACCCGGCCGGGGCTGCTTGCGAAGCCTAGGAGAACGTTATGGCCCGTGGGGTTAACAAAGTCATATTGGTCGGCACTTGCGGCCAGGATCCCGAAGTTCGCTACCTGCCTAACGGTAACGCCGTGACCAACCTGAGTCTGGCCACCAGCGAACAGTGGACCGACAAGCAAACCGGTCAGAAGGTCGAGAAGACCGAGTGGCACCGTGTTTCGATGTTCGGCAAGGTTGCCGAAATCGCCGGCGAATACCTGCGCAAGGGTTCGCAGGTTTACATCGAAGGCAAGCTGCAGACCCGTGAGTGGGAAAAAGACGGTATCAAGCGTTACACCACCGAAATCGTGGTCGACATGCAAGGCACCATGCAACTGCTCGGCGGCCGTCCACAACAGGGCGATCAACAAGGCGGTGGCAACAACTACCAGCAGTCCGCTCCGGCCCCACGCCAGCAGGCGCCGCGTCCGCAGCAGTCGGCTCCACAGCAGCGTTCGGCCCCGGCTCCACAGCAGGCCGCACCGCAACCGGCTCCGGATTTCGACAGCTTTGATGACGATATTCCGTTCTGATTCGCTGTTGTAACCGCTGCAAATAAAAAGGCCCGTCGCTTAAACGACGGGCCTTTTTTTGTGGAGCAAATAACCTGCAATCCCCCCGATCAACTGTGGGAGCGAGCCTGCTCGCGAAGGCGTCGGCCAGTTCAAAAAATGGTTGAATGACACACCGCTTTCGCGAGCAGGCTCGCTCCCACAGAAGGGATTTGGGTTTCAATCAAGGATCAGATGCGGCAGAAACCGGCTCGAATCTTTGGTGATCAGGCTGTTGTCTTCCCTTACACCAATCCCCGCTGCCTGATCACCAATCACCCAGGAACCGATCAACGTGTAGCTGTCACCAAATTTCGGCAATGGCGCAAATTCCTGCAGGATAAACGGCGCATCCGTGTAGGGCCCATCCTCTTTGACGATCAGGCCGTCAGCCGTTTGCAACTCAATGTTCGCGCCTTCACGGGAAAAGTACGGCTTGCGTACCCAACCCTTGGGCACCGCGCTGGCCGGATTTGGGTCGAGATGCGCCGCCAGCAGATTCGGATGCCCTTTGTGCAACTCCCACAGCAATGGCAGTGCACCCTTGTTCGACAGGATCGCCTTCCACGCCGGTTCGAAAAATTGCGTATCACACTCGGCAATCGCCGCGCCGAATGGCTCGTGAAAGATGAATTCCCAGGCATGCAGCTTGAACAGGTGCGGAATCCAGCGATCTTCCAGGTCGACGAACCGCCCTTCAGCCGTCAAACCGATGTCTTCGATATCGATGTGACGCGATTCGATGCCGACCTTCTCGGCGATCAGTCGCAGGTAATCCGTGGTGCCCTTGTCCTCGACCGAGTCTTTCATCGAGGCGAAGTAGAACGGCCGCTTCAGCTGTAACTCGGCGAAGGCCTGATGCAGTTGGGTGTCGATGCTGTTGAACTGGTCGGCATGGCGCGGCAGCGTGCCGCGCTCGATGCATTGTTCCAGCCAGCCCCACTGGAACGCCGCCGCTTCGTAAAGACTGGTCGGTGTGTCGTAGTTGAGCTCCAGCAGTTTCGCCGGGCCGTTGCCGCTGTAGGAAAAGTCCATGCGGCCGTACAGATGCGGATGACCTTCCAGCCAGGACGTGCGGATCATGTCGTAGTACGCCGGCGGGATGCTCAGGCGATCCAGCAGTTCTTCGCTGTGCACCACGCGGTCGACCAGGTCCATGCACATCTCGTGCAGTTCAGTGGTCGGGTCCTCAAGATCGTTTTCGATCTGCGCGAGCGTGAACTGGTAGTACGCGCTTTCGTCCCAGTACGGCTCGTCATCGATGGTGTGGAACATGAAGCCGAGGCTTTCGGCAGTCTGCTTCCAGTCGGGGCGCTCGGCGCAGAGAATCTTCTTCATCGTCAGCTGCTCGAACGACCGGAACTGCTGCCCCAACCACCCCAACCGCTGCGCGCGCTGGACTGGCTGCCGAAGCCGCCGCGTGAGGTCGAAGACGCCACGTTGACCGGTTTGCTTTTGCTGCTCTCGTAATCAGGTTGGCTGCGCGTCGTGGTTTCGGCTCTGCGGTACTGCGTCGAGGTGTTGTACGGCTGGCGCGTTTCGCGATCGCGGTAAACCGTGCGTTCGGCGTTGTTGCTCATCGCATTGCCGATCAGCCAGCCGGTCAGCCAGCCATTTCCGCCACCGCCGCCGCCACCGCCGCTGGAGACGTGCGAAGTGCTTTGCACATTCTGCGCCGTTGCATTACCGGCGGGCATCTGCGCATCAGCGATGGCGTCGAGGTTCTGCGCCGGCTCACCTTCCTGCGGCACTTTGAAGCCACCGAGTTTCGGCACAAAGCGGCCGTCGGAATTTTTCTGGCACCAGTCAGCGGCAAAGTCCGCATCGCATTTGGCCTTGTTGTCGTACGCCGGGGCGATGCGTCGGTGTTCGGTCAGGGCGGCGACGTAGGCGTTGGAGCAGACATCGGCGGCCACTTCGGCGTCGACGCACTGTTCCACATTCTGGAAACTGCGTGGTTGATCTGCGGCTGTCGCCTGGCCGGAAATGGCCATGGCCACCGAAGCGGCAAGGGACAACTGAACGTATTTGCTGCGTTTCATCTAAGGCTTCCTGCCGATCAGTTGGACGGTGTCATGCACGCGGCGTTGAGCATGCCGACGCTGATCGCGACCGCCGCGACATAGATGCCGGAAGCGATTTCACCGTTGGCGATACGCTGCGAAGTGCCTTTGAGCACCAGGCCCGTGGCGAGGAACGCGAACAGTTGCACGACGGCGGCAATCACTGCCCACAGCACAAAGTCGAGGACGTTGACCGAAAACGCAATCACGTTACTGGCCGGAATCGCGAAGCCGATGATCGCGCCGGACAGGGCGATGGCGGCGGCGATGTTGCCGGAGCGGATCAGCTCGAATTCCTTGTGCGGCGTGATGCGCGTGTAGACGAATTGAAACAGCATGAACAGCAGAACGGCGCCGATGAGGTAGACGACGAAACCGACCAGCGCGGTTTTGTTCAGCGAAACGGCCAGCATTTCCAGCATGAAAAACTTCCTTTTTTAAATGGTGCTCAGATCTGTCGTGTACAGCGAAATGCCCAGCGAGGTGCTCAGGCTGACGGTGCCTTCTTCGTCCTGTTCGACGGAGAACAGCAGCAATTCGCGGCGATCGGTCAGGCCGGTCTCGCGCGCATAAAGCATTGAGTGATGTTCGATGGTGTAGCTCTCGTCCGGATTGACCACTTGCTCGGTCATCGGCACGAGTTCGGTCTGGCCTCGTTCGGTGCCCCACTCGCGGGTGTATTCGACACCGTCGTGGCTGTAGGCGGGCAGGCCGATCTGGCTGTCGGGGCCGGCGAGGCGCTGCAGTTCGGCGTCACTGTTGACGGTCACGTAACTGAGGTAATTGAACAGGGTGACCGATTCGATCTGATCTTCACCAGTAACGTGAATCTGTAGCCAAAAATCCTCGTCGTTCATGTAATAGCGGTGCAGTTTGTTGGACTGGCCGAGGTCGACCCAGCCGTGGCTCCAGATCGCCTGATCGAAGGGCACGCGCACCGTGGTCGAGCCATCGAGCAGCAGCGCCAGGGTTGTATCGAACCTGACGGCCTTGCCCTGAGCCATGCCAAGTGGGCCACTGGCAACGGTCGGTGTTGGCGCAGCGGTCTGCCAGTTGCTGGTGCCCAGCAAGTCTTTAAACCATCCCATGGGTACGTTCCTTGAAGCGGGTGGAGGTGTTCGTCGGCGAAAAAGCGTGGCTAGTGTACCGGGCTGAGCGATCAACAACACGCCACAAACCACGTGGGAGCGAGCCTGCTCGCGAAAGCGTCATGTCAGCTGACTCATATGCCGACTGATATTCCGTCTTCGCGAGCAGGCTCGCTCCCACAGGTTTTGTGCAAATGCTTACTGAGCGGACTTTTGCTTCAGGCGCTCAAGAATCGCATTGGCGCTGCCTTCGTTCGGCGTGATGCCGGCGTCGCGCAGTTTGCGTTCCAGGTCGTTGCCGGTCGACGCGTCAGCCAGCTCGTCCGCAGCGCTGAGTTCAGCCGCGCGTTGCTGCTGCTTGGCTTGCAGGCGGTTCAACGTGCCGACAGCGGTTTCCAGTTTGCCATTGGCGCCACCACTGGCGATGGAGGCGCTGACCTGGGCTTTCTGCACGCTTTCGCGGGCCTTGGCCATGTCCACTTGCTGGCGCAGGCTCTTGATACGCGACTCGGCCTTGCTGATGTCTTTGCGCATGTTTTCGGCGTAGGTGCCGAATTCGTCGCTCTGCTTTTTCTCAACATCCAGCTCGTTGGTCAGGGTCGAAATCGCTTCGGCCACTTCCAGCGCCAGGTCTTCACGGCCGGCGTTCAGCGCCGAGACCGCTTTGGCTTCCAGATCCTTGATCTTGGCGTCGTACTCGCTCACGCGGTCGGCAGCCAGTTTGTGTTTGGCCATGATGGTGACCAGTTCGCGACGAGCGTTCGACAGCGCACTGTCGGCGTCGCGGATTTCCTGATCGAGGATGCGCAGGGCCTGTTGGTCGGCGATCGCTTCGCCAACTTCATTGGCGCCGCCGCGCAGTGCGGTGAACAACTTGCTCCAGATGGACTGAGTCATTGGATATTCCCTGTTGATTACTTGAAGAAGTGTTCGAAGGCTTCACTCGCGCGCTGCACGTTGTCGACCAGAGTTTTCACCTCGGTGACGACGTTGGTCAGGCTCGAGTCGGCGCTGAGGGCGCCAAACATGTTGTAAACGGTCTGCCCGTTCGGCATCGACTCGATACCGATAGACGACAGCGGGAACATTTCCCGGCTGCGCAACACGGCGTCGTTGAAGGCCGCTACGTCCGAGATCGAATCGATGTCCACCAGCACGGTGTCGACGATGATCTGCTGGCCGGCCAGGGCGATGTGAATCGGCAGACCGCCGAATTCGTTCATTTCCAGCTTGATGCTGGGTTCGGAGCTCTGGATCAGCGACAGCGTGATCTCTTGCGAAGCCACCTCGTCCAGGGCCTTGAGGGCGTTGAAGAGGCTATCGATGGTCCAGTTGTTGCCTGCGCTCATGTAATTCTCCGACATGAAAGAGCCAGCCAGAATCGGTTGGCGTAGCTGTTGCTCCATTTGCTTGAGCAAGCTTCGGTTTTCGGGAAGCACCCAAGTTTCGTGTTTCACATAACCGGCAGCGGCCAGGCCCGCGCGCATCTGCTTCATATAGAAGCTCGACGGTTTTTTCGTGGACGCTTTCGCACGCTCTCCCTTGGGGCTTTCTGATTTCGCGGTGGGGGAACGGCTTTTCATGGCAATGGCTCGGTTATGGACATCTCACGCGTGAGCCACACTACAACCAATTCAAAGTGCCATCAATGGCTCACGCGTGAGATTTTTATGACAGGCGAAAAAAGACCCGCGGCAAGGCGGGCCTGGTGTTTTTGCAGAATATGGCTTAGTGCTGGGCGGTGAGGAATTGATCAGTGGATACCACGCTGGCGTAGGCGAAACCGAGCGCCGACATGAAAGCAGCGTGGACGTGGGCCGCTGGCACCGTAAGCCCATTGAATTCCAGGTCACGGCTGGCGCAAGCGTCGTGAATCACCGTGACGGTGTAACCCAGATCTGCCGCCGCCCGGGTAATGCCGTCAACGCACATGTGGCTCATGCTGCCGACCACCACCAGTTCCTTGACGCCTTGTGCGTCGAGTATCGCTTGCAGTTCGGTTTCGCGGAACGAGTTGACGAAGTGCTTGAGCACCACCGGTTCATCGGCGCGATTGAGCACTTTCGGGTGCAACTTGGCGCCGTCCGAGCCCGGGGTGAAAAACGGCGCGTCCGCTGAGGTGAATTCGTGGCGAATGTGTATTACCGAATCGCCGGCCTCGCGGAACGCGGCGATCAGCCGGGCGGCGTTGTCGGCAGCGGCATCGGCATCGGCCAGCGGCCACTTGCCTTGGGGGAAGTAGTCGTTCTGGATATCGACTACGATGAGCGCTTGCTTGGCCATGGGTGTGTCCTCGATGTGTTGGCTGGAAGTGGCTTCAGTATTGGCCTTGTTCAGCGCTTCGAGGATTGGCCGCACCGACAATAGACAGGGGAAAACTGACAATGGGCGCAGAAAGGGCTGTCATCGCTGAACTGGGCGTGCTGATCTATCCCGGCGCGCAGATGGCAGCGGTGCATGGCCTGACCGATCTGTTCGCGGTGGCCAACCGGATTGCTGCCGAACATCAGGCCGCGCAGTTGCCGGTGCTGCGGGTCAGTCACTGGCAGGTCGAAGGTGATCAGCCGCCAACGCGCACTTACGCCAGTCATGCGGGTGACGACAGCGCTTTGCTGGCGGTGCTGATTCCGCCATCGATCGGCGGGTTCTCGGCGGCGCAAGCACCGGCCAGCCTGATGCAATGGTTACGCGATCAACATGCCAACGGGGCGACGCTGGGCGGGGTTTGCGTAGGCTCGCTGATGTTGGCTGAAAGCGGTCTGCTCGACGGCCGTAGCGCCACTACCCACTGGACGTCGGCCAAGGCCTTTGCCGAGCGTTATCCGAAGATCAAACTCAAGGCGGATACACCGATTGTCGATGACGGCGACTTGATCACCACGGCCGGATTGATGGCGTGGTCGGAACTGGGATTACGTCTGGTCGACAGGTTGCTCGGGCCGAGCATTGCCACCGGCACCGCGCGATTTCTGGTGATAGAGCACAGTGACAGCGCCAGTGAGTGCGGCAGTAATTTCGCGCCGATTCTCGGGCATGGCGATGCGGCGATTCTCAAGGTTCAGCACTGGTTGCAAAGCACCGGTGCGACGGATGTTTCCTTGACTGCGATGGCGGAGCGGGCGGGGCTGGAGGAACGCACATTTCTGCGCCGGTTTCGTGCGGCAACCGGGTTGAAACCGACTGAGTACTGCCAGCATCTGCGGGTGGGCAAGGCGCGGGAGATGCTCGAGTTCAGCAATGGCACGATTGATCATATTGCGTGGACGGTGGGCTATCAGGATCCGGGCGCGTTTCGCGCGATTTTCAGGAAAATCACCGGGCTGGCGCCGAGTGATTATCGGGCGCGGTTTGGGGTGACCCCAAACCCGAAGTCGACGAATATCTAATGTGGGAGCGAGCCTGCTCGCGAAAGCGGTGGATCTGCGAAATTGCTGTCCGCTGACACGACGCCTTCGCGAGCAGGCTCGCTCCCACATCGAACTCCATAGGACTTTAGATCGTGCAATTTGCCGGGGTTTTGCACGCGTTCGTGCAGATTGAAACAGGCGTGGTGCCAGTACGTTTTCGGCAAGTTTCTGATTGCTCTAGGATTTTCGTAGAGCGGCCGTTGGCCTGATCTCTGCACCTATCATCGCTACAGTCATCGAACCGATGGAAGGGGAACGCATGACCCCGACACCCCGCAGGAAAATCGTTGTCGCCCACTCGGTGCGCGCCGATGCACCCCAACATGAAGTACAGACCAACAAGGCCCTGGCGCGATGTCTGGCGCAGATTCTCGGATGCAAGTTCGGCGGCAGCTACGACCCGGACAAACACCGCGGCCGTGAACTGTATCTGCTGCCGACGCAAACCATTGTCGGAACCGCCCGCGCGCATGAACTCGGTATAAGCGGCCCGGGTGATCTGTGGGGCGGCTTTGTCGAACATGACTTCATCTGCACCAAAGCCATCAGTCACGGTTTGCGCAGTCATCTGGCTCATGCGCCGCAAGGCTGGTCGCCATTGTTTTCCGAGCGCGTGCGTAACGTGGTACTCGACGGTCTCAGTGTGTTCGCGCTGGACGATGCGCGGCCTGCTGCCGAGCACTTGCTGTACAACGGCCCGATCCGCTTGAAGCCGGTTCACGCCTGCGCCGGTCGCGGGCAGGAAGTGATCAACAGCCTCGATGCTTTCGACGAAATCCTTACCCGCCCCGGCATTGAAAAACAATTCAGCGAAGGGATGGTGCTGGAGCAGGACCTGAGCGACGTCATTACCCACAGCGTCGGCCAGTCATTCATCGGCGACAAAGTGTTGAGCTACTGCGGTGATCAATACTTGACCAAGGATGCCCTCGGCGAAGACGTGTACGGCGGCTCGAACCTGTTGGTGGTGCAGGGCAGCTATGACGATCTGCTGGCGCTGGATCTGGCGGATGATGTGCGACTGGCCATCGAACAGGCGCAGATTTTCGACCGCGCCGCCGATGAGGCTTACCCGCGTTTCTACGCCTCACGACGCAACTATGACATCGCCCAAGGCCTGGACAGCAACGGCAAAAACCGCAGCGGCGTGCTCGAGCAATCCTGGCGCATGGGCGGTGCCAGCAGCGCCGAAGTGGCAGCGCTACAAAGTTTCGTCAATGATCCGGGGATGCGCGCGATCCGCGTGTCGTCGGTAGAAACCTACATCGATCAGCCGCTGCCGGCGGACGCCATCGAGGTCTATCGCGGGCCGGCCGAAAACAGTGAATTTCTCCTCAAATACGTAACGGTCAAATCCTATGACGGCTAGAAGCGAAAGCATTCAAATCGACATTGATGATGAACAGATGAGCGGGACCTTTCTCAGTCCCAAATCGAAGGTGCCGGGGGTGCTGTTCGTACATGGTTGGGGCGGCAGTCAGGAACGTGATCTAGAGCGGGCCAAAGGCATCGCCGGTCTCGGGTGTGTGTGCCTGACGTTCGACTTGCGCGGACATACCGGCGGTACCGGGATCCCGCTGACCCGTGTAACGCGCGAAGACAATCTGCGTGATTTGCTCGCGGCGTATGACCGCTTGCTCGCGCATCCGGCGCTCGACACCTCGGCGATTGCCGTGGTCGGCACCAGTTATGGCGGTTACCTGGCGGCGATCCTCACCTCGCTGCGCCCGGTGCGCTGGCTGGCGTTGCGCGTGCCGGCGCTGTATCGCGACGAGCAATGGCATACACCCAAGCGTGAGCTGGACAAGGCCGATCTGCGCGATTACCGCAGCACGCTGGTGCGCGCGGACACCAATCGGGCGCTGCATGCCTGTTCGCAATTCACTGGCGATGTGTTGCTGGTGGAGTCTGAAACCGACGATTACGTGCCTCACGCGGCGATCATGAGTTACCGCGCGGCATGCCAGCAGACGCATTCATTGACGCACCGGATTATCGATGGCGCTGATCATGCGTTGAGTGAGCCGGTGTCGCAGCAGGCGTACACCTCGATTCTGGTGGACTGGATTACCGAGATGGTCGTGGGTGAACGGTTGAGCATCATTCAATCGGCTTGATCTTTCCGTGTTCTTTCGGACGCCTTCGCGAGCAGGCTCGCTCCCACATTTGGAATGCATTCAACCTGTGGGAGCGAGCCTGCTCGCGAAGAGGGCATCAGCCTCAGCACGCCTCTCAGGAAGGTTTCTTCTCTATTCGCAGCGCCTTCGCCTTGGCCTCAACCACCAGATACATCACGACTGTGATCAACAGCGGCAGCAGAAAATAAATCGCCCGATACGCCAGTAGTCCCGCCACCAGACTGCCGCGTGAAGCCTCGTGTTGCAGCAACGCCACAAACACCGCTTCCAGCACGCCAAGACCTGCCGGAATGTGAGTGATGACCCCGGCAATCGCACTGATCAGCAACACGCCCAACACCAACGGATAATCGAGCTTGCTCGGCAGCAAGGTGAAAATTACCGCCGCCATCAGTGACCAGTTCAACGCCCCCAGCAGCAATTGCAGAACCGCCATGCGCAGCGACGGCAGATTGATCTCCACCCCGCGAATCGACCACTCGCGGCGCTTGGAAAACTGACATGCCGCGAGATATCCGGCGCTGACCAGCAGCAACAGCACGCCGATGCCTTGCAGCGCACTGCTGCTGATTTTCCAGCCCGGCGGCATTGTCACCAATCCACTGCTGAACACCACGCCGGCAATGGTCATGTAGCCGAACCAGTTGGTCGCCAGGCTCAGACCGAGGATCTTGGCGATGTTGCTTTTGCTCACCCCAAGGCGCGAATACAGCCGATAGCGCATCGCGATGCCACCCACCCACGCGCTGAGATTGAGGTTGAACGCATAGCTGATAATCCCCACCGGCAGAATCTGTTTCCAGGTCAGGTCCTGACGAATGTAAGTGCGGCCGATCAGGTCGAAACTGGCGTACACAAGAAAACTCAGCAGCGTCAGGCTGGCGGCGATGATCAGCGTACGGACCTTGAAGTCGGCGAGGGTTTGCAGCACCTCGGCCCATTCGATGCGCGTGGCGAACAGTGTCAGCAACACGATCAGCGCGAGGAAAAACAGCAAGGTCAACGGGCGCTTCCAGCGACTCCATTTCGAATGGCTGGCTGGCGCCGCATGGCCGCTCGGGTGCGCTTCGGAGTGGCTCATGGCGTGTTCCCTCGAAATGGCTTGAGCCGCGGTTTATGTGCTGGCAACCATCCGGCCATCGCCGGGAAATGCCGCAGAAAGTGAAACACCAGAAACCCCACGGTCATGTGCCAGATGCGTCCACGCGGTGACTTGCTGGGGTCCATGGCTTTGCAGTGGTTCTGGCTGAGGTCTTCGAGGCGTTCGAACAGATGCTGATTGAACGCGCGATCGCGGATCAGCACATTGGCTTCCAGGTTCAGCGACAGGCTCAGCGGGTCGAGATTGCTTGAGCCGACCGTGCTCCATTCTTCGTCGACCAGCGCCACTTTGCCGTGCAGCGGGCGCTGGCAATATTCATGAATCTGTACGCCGGCCTTGAGCAGGTAATCGTAGGTCATGCGCGCCGCCAGTTTGGCCACCAGCATGTCCGGTTGGCCTTGCAGAATCAGGCGCACCTCGACCCCGCGCCGCGCCGCGTTACGGATTTCCCGCAGCAAGCGATAACCGGGGAAGAAGTAGGCGTTGGCGATCACGACCCGGCGTTTGGCGCGGCGCAGTACCTGCAGATAGACGTCTTCGATATCGGAGTGGTGCTGGTCGTTATCGCGGAACACCAGGCGCACCTGACCGTCGTGGTCATCGAAAGCCATCTCCGCGCGGCGCTGGCGCCGACGTTGCCACCAGAACCGCGCACGGCCCGGCCGACCACTTTGCAGCAGGGCGAAATGATGGATGTCGGCGACTGCCGGCCCTTGGACCTGCACCGAATAATCCTGCTTCGCTTCAGGGCCGAAATCAGCGAGGTGATCGCCGGAAAAGTTGATCCCGCCAATAAACGCGGTCAGGCCGTCGACCACCACGATCTTGCGATGCAAACGGCGAAACCAATTGGTGCGGATGCCCAGGTGTTTCGGTGCCGGATCGAAGATTTGCAGATGTACGCCGGCCTCGCTCAGCGCGGTGAGATAACCGGTGCTCAACTCGCCGCAACCAAAGCCGTCGAGGCTGACCGTGGTGCGCACGCCACGACGGGCAGCGTCGATCAGAATCTCCTGCAACTCGGCGCCGACCTTGTCTTCGAAAACGATAAAGGTCTCGAGGAGGATTTCACTCTTCGCTGCGCGCATCGCTTCGAACACTCGCGGGAAATACTCCTCGCCGTTCTCCAGCAACTCGACGCGATTGTTGCCCTGCCAGCGGTACTCGACATCAACATGGCCCGGCTCGCGTATCGGCGGGTTGATGGCGACCGGTTCCACGGCGGATTTCTCCAGCGGCGCGCTGCTCATAGTTCGATCTCTACCGATAAAGGAACGTGGTCGGAAAGGTGCGACCAAGGCCGGTTCGCCAGAACTTTCGGCTGGCTGGCCTTGAGGTTGCGCACGTAAATACGATCAAGGCGCAGTGTTGGCAGGCGCGCGGGAAAACTGCGCGCCGGTTTGCCCTGGTGCTCGGCGAACACTTCGCGCAGGCCGCAGGGTTTGAGCTGCGCATCGGCGCGCTGGCGCCAGTCATTGAAATCGCCCGCGACGATCACTGGTGCGTCGTCGGGCAACTCCGCCAGGCGTTGCATGAGCAAATCCAGTTGGGCGTTGCGATGACTTTCGCGCAGGCCCAGATGCACGCAGATCGCATGCACCTCGGTGCCGTCACCCGGCAGGCGCAGCACGCAATGCAGCAGGCCGCGGTTTTCGTGGCCGTTGATCGACACATCGAGGTTGTCGTGACGGATGATCTGGAATTTCGACAGCAGCGCATTGCCGTGGTCGCCCTCCGGGTACACCGCATTGCGCCCATAGGCGAACTGCGGCCAGAGGCTGTCGGCGAGAAATTCGTACTGCGGCATCGTCGGCCAATTGCTGTAGCGCTTGGGATGGTGCTCGTGGGTGCCATGAACTTCCTGCAGAAACACCACGTCGGCCGCGACGCTGCGCACCGCTTCGCGCAGTTCCGGAAGAATGAAGCGTCGGTTGAGGGCGGTGAAACCCTTGTGGGTATTCACCGTCAGCACGGTAAACGTGCGCACTGTCGGCGCGACCACTGAGCCCTCATCGGTGAAGCCGACCGGTTCTGGAATACTCATGCCAACACTCCTTCGCCAGCGGGTTCGCCGGGGGTGGTGGCGAGGTCTTTATCCAGCTCGAAACGATGCAGCAGGTCACGGGCGTCGTACGGCGCGCGGACTTTGATGTCGTTGTCGAAATAGCAGAACACTTCGCGGGACTTGCGTGCGCGTGGCTTCAAGCGTGGTGCGATCAGATGAGCATCCTTTGGTTGCTCGCCGTGGTGCCAGGCGTCGATGCGTTCGGCCCAGCGCTTGAGGGCTGGCGCGGTGTAGCCGCTGGCGTAGAGTTCTTCGGCACCGTGCAGGCGCAAGTAGACAAAGTCGCTGGTGAGGTCTTCGCGGTACGGCCATTTATTGGCGGTGTCGGCGATCACCAGCGCGGTGTTGTAGCGCTTCAATAGGCGCACAAAATCGGGATCAAGGAAGCTGTCGTTGCGGATTTCCACAGCGTGGCGCAGCGGTTTTTTACGCCAGGCTTTCAGGCTCGCGTGACCGTGCAGATGAGCATCGTGTTGCCGGGCGAGGGTGGCGGCGGCTTCGGTATCGTGGGGCAGTAGCGCGAGGAAATGTTCAAAACGCTCAGGCTCGAATTTGAAATTCGGCGGAAATTGCCAAAGGATCGGCCCGAGCTTTTCCTTGAGTTCCAGCACCCCGGAGGCGAAGAAATTGGCCAGAGGCTTTTCGATCTCGCGCAAACGGCGGATGTGGGTGATGAAGCGCGGCGCCTTGACGCTGAAGACGAAGTCGTCGGGGGTTTCGGCGTACCACTGCGCATAACGTTCGGGCCGTTGCAGGGCGTAGAACGATCCATTGATTTCGATGCTGTTGACCGCTCTCGACGCGAATTGCAATTCGCGTTTCTGCGCCAGTCCCTCGGGGTAGAAGTCCCCGCGCCACGGTGCGTACCGCCAGCCGGAAATACCGATGTGAATCGTTGCCATGCCGCCCTCCCGTCGAAAGTCCTCGTGTTGCCGGTATCTTTTGATGACTGCTGGCGGTTCGGGAAAGTTTCGATGGCATTACGGACGGTCACGTCCAAGGCGAAGATCAAAAGCGCTCCCCCTCACCCCAACCCTCTCCCCCAGAGGGGGCGAGGGGGAAGGGAGCAGATGTTCAGAGTTCTCAGGATTCGAGTTCGCCTCAGGACTTTCAGATCGGTGCAGCCAGATCAGGCAACTCGGTCAGTTCCCTCTCACGCTGGGAGGGGGCGAGGGGAGCAGATATTCAGGGGTCTCAGGATTCGAGTTCGCCTCAGGACTTTCAGATCGGTGCAGCCAGATCAGGCAACTCGGTCAGTTCCCTCTCACGCTGGGAGGGGGCGAGGGGATCAGATGTTCAGGGTTCTCAGGATTCGAGTTCGACTCAGGACTTTCAGGTCGGTGCAGCCAGATCAGGCAACTCGGTCAGTTCCCTCTCCCTCTGGGAGAGGGCTAGGGTGAGGGGGCTCTTGAACTTGCTGTGCAATTACCGATCAGTTCCTTACAGGTTCAGCCAAGGGAGGTCGGAGTTTTGGTCAAGTTCAGGATCGCCATTCTGCTGGGAGCACTGCTGTTTCTCGGCGCCAGTGAAATTGACGCCGCCGCATTGCCGGGTGTCCCGGCCACCGCCGAAGAGGCGGCCAAACCTGAACCGATCGTGCAGGGCGGGCTGCTCGGTGCGATCAGTTCAAGCATCGACGACGTCCAGGACAAACTCGACCTCAACGAACATCTGGTCGATGCCTGGCGCCTGCGCGCCGATCGCGCCGCCGATGAAGTGGACAAACTGGTCAATCAACCGTCGAATCGCTCGGGCTGGAGCGTCGCCGGGGATTTCCTCACGCTGTCGGGCGTC
The DNA here is from genome assembly GCF_014268445.2 of Pseudomonas tensinigenes. Lineage (NCBI taxonomy): Bacteria > Pseudomonadati > Pseudomonadota > Gammaproteobacteria > Pseudomonadales > Pseudomonadaceae > Pseudomonas > Pseudomonas tensinigenes. The sequence continues at coordinate 6,116,980 of NZ_CP077089.1, read as the reverse complement.
TGGCTCGGCAGTTTCGCGTTATTGACCGTACTGGGCAGTCTGTTGGCCAAACGCCTGCGCGAGGGCCGCTGGTTACGTACCCGTCAGCGCAGTCAGGACCTGATTGGTTACTTGCTGCCGTACACCGTGCCGGCGCTGATCTGTCTGCCGTTGACGTTGTATGTCAGCCATTTTCTGCAAGCCTCGGTAGGGCGCGCGCTGGCGCTGTGCCTGGCCTACGCCACCAGCAGCGGCATCTTTTCCACTTCGATGTTGTTGTGCGTGGTGGTGATGTTCAACGTCGGCCATAAACGTCCGGCGGCGCGGATCATTCGTGATTATTGCCCGCGTCCGCTGTTCCTGATCGGCTTCCTTGCGGCCCTCAGCGATGCGCTGACCAGTCCGCAGATCGCCCGCCAACTGGGCGGCAATATCACCAGCAGCGTCGCGGTATTTACTGGCCTGATTGCCTCGGTGATTTTTGGCCTGTTGGTGATCCGATTGCGTCGCCCGGTGGCGCATCTGATCCGCAATCGTTCGCTCAGTCAGCGGTTGAAACAACCTTCGTTGCAGGAGTCGCTGCGGATCTTTTCCGGGCTGTGGTACTGGCCGATCGTGCTGATGGTGCTGGTCTCGGCGGTCAATCTGATCGGCATCGGCGAGGACAATCAGAAAGCCCTGCGCTGCGCGCTGTTCACCACGGTTTTGTTAATCGGCACGGTATTCCTCAGCACGATCCTGCAGCACTTGTTCAAGTCACGAAAGGCCGAAGCGATCCAGCGCAGCAGCGCCTACAAGGAACGTTTCCTCAGCCTTTTGCATGCCTTGCTGCGGATCGTCATCGCTATCGCCTTTATCGATATCCTCGGGCGGATCTGGGGCGTGTCGCTGCTCGATTTTGCCCAGAGCAGCACGGTCGGAAGAGCCATCAGCAACGCGCTGAGCAGCATCGGCCTGATCTTCCTGGTCACGTGGTTGTTGTGGGTGGTGCTCGACACGGCGATTCAGGAAGCGCTGAAGCCGCCGCTCAGCAAACGCGCAGCGCGGCAGCCGAGTACGCGGGTGAAAACCATCCTGCCGCTGCTGCGCAACGCGATCAAAATCATCCTCGTGGTGATCTGCGCAATCACCACCATGGCCAATCTTGGGATCAACGTTGCGCCACTGCTGGCCGGTGCCGGGGTGGTCGGTCTGGCCATCGGTTTCGGTTCACAGCAATTGGTGCAGGACGTGATCACCGGGTTGTTCATCATCATTGAAGACACCCTGTCGATTGGCGATTGGGTGGTGCTTGACTCGGGCCATGCCGGTACGGTCGAAGGACTGACTATTCGCACTCTGCGTCTGCGTGACGGCAAAGGGTTTGTGCACTCGGTGCCGTTCGGCCAGATCAAGGCAGTGACCAATCAATCGCGGCAGTTTGCCTTTGCGTTTTTCTCGGTGCAGTTCACCTACGACACTGACGTGGATAAAGCCATCGAGCTGATCCGCGAGACCGGTGATTCGATCCGCGAAGACCCGTTCCTCAAGTACAACCTGCAAGGGCCGCTGGATGTGTTCGGCGTCGACAAGATGGATTTGAATGGCGTGGTGCTGACGGCGCAGTTCCGCACGGTGTCGGGGGGGCAGTATGCGGTGAGCCGGGCGTTCAATCAGCGTTTGAAGAAGCTTGTGGATAACAGCCCGGTGGTGCATTTCGCGCAGACTTATCCACAGCAGGTTTTGTTGCCGAAGCGGCAGCAGGAGGGGGCGGTGGTGGCGAGCGAGGTGTCGCAGGAATCGCGGACATAGAGCAAGTTCTGGTGTAGGGCTGCTGACGCCTTCGCGAGCAGGCTCGCTCCCACAGGGGGAACGCGATCAAACTGTGGGAGCGAGCCTGCTCGCGAAGACTTCAGCCCAAACACCCTCAATGCCGGATCAATTTGCCGCGCACATGCTCCATATCAATCTGATCCAGTTCCAGCCAAAACTGCTGCTTGCCGGCAATATCCGCCGCCGCCGGCAACCCATCGCGATACACCAACCGATTACTCACCAACGCCGGCACTTTTACCCCCGGCAACAACGTCCCGGCCAGATTCAGCGGATCCACCCCGCACACCGCCACCAGACTGCCGTCATGCGGCCGCCGTCGCACTTCGCGCAACAACGGAATCGCCTCGGGCAAGGCAAACTGTTCCCCCGCCAAACCACTGACAAACCGCCCGCCACGAATCTCGCCGCGCGCTTCCAGCCGATGAAACGTGCGCAGCAATTCGCGCCAACTCGGCAACCAGTCCGCCTCGCGCTCCAGCAATCTCCAGAACACCACGCCATAGCGCCGCAACAACGTCATCGCGACGTGCTCCAGGGTTTCGCTGTTATCCACAGCCGCCCCGCGCCGCAGCAAGGCCCAGCGCCCGGCGTCATCCATTCCACCGATAAAAGCGCCGCGCCCACGGCGACTGCTGCGCTGCTGGCGCTTGCTTGCCGGGGTGATCAATGCGCGCAGGCCTGCGAAGCTGTCGGCGTTCACCAAGCCGGCGCCGACCAGTTCCTGCAAGGCGATTTCCAGCTCGGTGCGCAGCAGGTGCGCTTCATGAATCAGCTCATCGAAAAACAGCGCGCCGTGCTGACTCAAGGCTTCAAATACCTTCTGGGTTTTCGGCGAGAGTTCGCTCACTGGGGTCTGTTCGGCCAGCGCACTCCATAGGCCGACCTGACTACGCGGTAGCAACACAATCGGCGTGCTGCGCAATGCCGTGCCACTGACTTTTTGCCGGGCACTGAGGCGCGTCCACACCAGTTTGCCGTTGCGGCACAGCTCATCCAGCCAGCTCGGTGAGTAGTCCTTGAGCCGCGCCGGGAGGAGGTCGCTGTCCCACGCCGAAGCCGCCGCTGCGTAGCCTTCGAACTGGCCGACAATCGCCGGCAATACGGTGCTGCCCTGGCCGCGCGTCGAGGGCGACAGATGCTGCCAGTCGAACAGAAACCGCATGAAATCCTGCAACGCCACCGGTTCGATTTCCCGGCGCAGGCGCTTGACCGTGTAGCGATGAATGCGCGCGAGCAGGTGGCGTTCACACCATTCCTCGACATTGAGTTTCGGCGTGAATTGACCACGCAGCACATAACCTTCGCGCTCCAGTTGTGCGAGGGTCTGATGGACTTGCGCGGCCGGCAATGCGAGCGGTTCGGCGATGGCGGGCAATGGCAGTGGGCCGAACGCACCGAGTCGCGCGCGGAGCACTTCGACCAAGGCCTCGTCGAACGTCCAGGCTTCATCGAACCCCGGTAACGCCTCCAGTTCGTCTTGCAATTTGGCCTGTGGATAAAGCGCTTGCAGACAGGTCAGGCGTTCGCGGGCCAGCCACAAGCCATGCTCGGAGTCGATCTGCAAACGGCAGGCGCGCCCGCTGCGGGCCAGGGTTTCCAGCCATGCGCGCCAGCCCTCATTCGCTTGCACTTCCCCCTCGCTGACGCATGCAAGGCTCATCAGCGCTTCATGCATTTCATCCACAGCGTTCGGCGTCGGCCAGGCTTCTTCGCGCACGGCGTTAATAGCGTCCGCGTCCAGCGCACCGAGGTCATCGGTCGATTGCGGATCGCTCCAGCGGCGGTTGATCACCGCTTGGGTGCGACGTTCTTCCAGCGGTGCATCGTCAAGAAAGGTGTACGGCCGCGCACTGAGAATTTCTGCGGCGAGCGGCGAGGGCGCCGGCAGATCGCGACTGATCAAACGCACCTCGCCACGCTCCATGCGCCGCAGCAGATTCAGCCAGCCTTCGCTGTCCATCGCTTCATGCAGGCAATCGTCGAGGGTTTGCTCGATCAGTGGATGCTCGGGAATTTCCCGTTCGCCGGCGAGGTTTTCCAGGCAGGCGATCTGGTCGGGAAACACGCTGGCAATCAGGTCTTCGCTTTTCATCCGCTGCAACTGCGGGGCGACTTTGCGCCCACCGGTAAAACGCGGCAGCGCCAACGCGACCCCGGCATTCCAGCGCCAGCGCACGCCGAACAACGGCGCATCAAGCACAGCCTGAATGAGGATGTGCTCGGCACTGTTGCTGTGCAGGTAACGCCAGATCTCATCGAGTTCAAAGCTGTGGCTGGTGGACAGCGACAGCACGATCGCGTCTTCGCTGGCAGCAGCCTGCAATTCGAAATTGAAGGTGCGGCAGAAACGCTTGCGCAGGGCCAGACCCCACGCGCGGTTGATACGGCTGCCGAACGGCGAATGGATGATCAATTGCGTGCCGCCGGATTCGTCGAAAAACCGCTCCATCAGCAGCGTGTCCTGCGAGGGCAGGGCGCCGAGGGTCTGACGGGTGCGGGCGAGGTATTCGACCAGTTGTTCGGCGCTGGCGCGGTTGAGGCCGAGGGTATGCGTCAGCCAGTCGAGCGCTGGTTGCAGATTGCCGGGGCTGGCGCCGAGCAGTTCGTCGAGCTGCGCTTGCAGACGTGCCACGGCGAACGACAACTCATCACTGCGTCCCGGCGCTTCACCAAGCCAGAAGGGAATGGTCGGCGGCTGGCCGTGGGCATCCTCGACGCGCACCTTGCCAGTTTCCACACGCAGGATCCGATACGACGTATTGCCGAGCTGGAACACATCGCCAGCGATGCTTTCCACCGCGAAGTCTTCGTTGACGCTGCCGATGTTCAGGCCTTGCGGCTCCAGCATGACACTGTAATCGGCGTTGTCGGGGATGGTGCCGCCGCTGGTCACGGCAGCGAGTTTCGCGCCACGGCGGCCACGCAGGGTGCGGCTGACGGCGTCGCGGTGCAGGTAGGCGCTGCGGATGCCCTGGCGACCGTTGTAGCCCTCGGCGAGCATGCTCAGCAGGGCCTGATAGTGTTTTTCGTCGAGATCGCAGTAGGGCGAGGCTTGACGGAACATCGCGAGCAAGGCGTCTTCTGACCATTCCTGACAACTGACCTCGGCGATGATTTGCTGGGCGAGTACATCCAGCGGTGCTTCGGGGATGTGCAGGGTATCGAGTTCGCCACGGCGCACGCTGTCGAGCAGGGCGGCGCATTCGATCAGGTCATCGCGGGTGGTGGCGAACAACCGACCCTTGGGCGTACCGCCGACCTGGTGACCGGAGCGGCCGACCCTTTGCAGAAACCCGGCGATGGAGCGGGGTGAGGCGATCTGGCAGACCAGATCGACTTCACCAATATCGATGCCCAATTCCAGCGACGCGGTAGCGATCAGCACTTGCAGTTCACCACGTTTGAGGCGTTGTTCGGCGTCGAGGCGAAACTCCTTGGCCAGACTGCCGTGGTGCGCCGCCACTGCGTGCTTGCCGAGGCGTTCGCTGAGGTGTCGGCTCAGGCGCTCGGCGAGGCGCCGCGTGTTGACGAAAATCAGCGTGGTGCGGTGCTCGCGGGCAAGTTCGGCGAGGCGGTCGTAGACCCGTTCCCAGACATCGTTGGCCATGACTGCCGACAACGGCACGGGCGGTACTTCGATGCCCAGGTCCCGTGGCCGCGCGTGGCCGATGTCGATGATTTCGCAGGGACGGTCGTGGCCGACGAGAAATTGCGCCACCGCTTCCACCGGTTTCTGCGTGGCGGACAGGCCGATGCGGGTCAGTGGTTCGCTGCATAACGCTTGTAGTCGCTCAAGGCTCAGGGCCAGATGACTGCCGCGTTTGCCGGCGGCCATCGCGTGGATTTCATCGATGATCACCGTGCGCGTGGTGCCGAGCATTTTCCGCCCGGATTCGGATCCGAGCAGCACATAGAGGGATTCCGGCGTGGTCACCAGAATGTGCGGCGCCGATTTGCGCATGGCCGCGCGCTCTTTCTGTGGGGTGTCACCGGTGCGCACGGCGGTGGTGACGTGTACTTCCGGAAGGTTCATTTGCCGCAGCTGTTCGGTGATTCCGGCCAGTGGATTTTGCAGATTGATGCGGATGTCGTTGGACAGCGCCTTGAGCGGCGAGACGTAAACTACAAGCGTTTCGTCGGGCAGGCCGTCGGGGTTTTCCAGGCCACGGTGGACGAGGTCGTCGAGCACGGCGAGAAATGCGGTGAGGGTTTTGCCCGAGCCGGTGGGCGCGGCGATCAGGGTAGAACGACGCTGGCGGATCAACGGCCATGCACGGGCCTGGGCGGCGGTGACCGTCGGGAAAGTCTTGCTGAACCAGGCGCTGACGGCGGGGTGAAAGCCTGCCAGGGCCGCGTCCGTGGGGATGGGCAGATTCATGGCTTAAGTTATGCGGGCGCGGATGGGAAGATGCAAGTACCGCTGGGATCTTCAGCGTCTGGCCGGCTCTCTTCGCGAGCAGGCTCGCTCCCACAGTGGATTTTTGTGCACCGCAAAATCCCATGTGGGAGCGAGCCTGCTCGCGAAGGGGCCGGTCGGGACGACACAAATCCCGGCGATCTACACTTTACGGATGACGGTTGCGCACTAAACCCGCAAAATGCAACGATTCCGGCAATTATCGACGACGGTTCCACGAGATCCGTCGCTAAAGCCATCGTTCCAATCAGACTGGGCCTGCTGACTCTATGCGAATGCGCCTTATGTTACTGGGCGGCGGAAATGCCCTTGGGCAGGCGCTGATTCGCCTCGGTGCAGAGGAAGACATCGGTTTCCTCGCCCCCCGCCCGCCCGAAAACGGCTGGGATGCCGCGAGCCTGACCCAATTGCTCGACGACACCCGTCCCGATGCATTGATCAACCTCGCCTACTATTTCGACTGGTTCCAGGCCGAAACCGTCAGCGAAAGCCGTATGGCCGGGCAGGAACGTGCGATCGAGCGTCTGGCCGAATTGTGCCAGCACCACAACATCGTCCTCGTCCAGCCCTCCAGTTATCGGGTGTTCGATGGTTCGCGTGCCACGGCGTACAGCGAAAAAGACGAACCGGTGCCACTGGGGCTGCGTGGTCAGGCGTTGTGGCGGATCGAACAAAGCGTTCGCGCCACTTGCCCGCAACATGTCCTGCTACGTTTCGGCTGGCTGCTCGATGACAGCCCGGATGGCACCCTCGGGCGTTTCCTCGCACGTGCCGAGCAACCGGACGAATTGCTGTTGGCGGATGACCGCCGTGGCAACCCGACGCCGGTCGACGATGCCGCGCGAGTGATCATTTCGGTGCTCAAGCAACTCGACTGCGCAGCGCCACTGTGGGGCACTTATCACTACGCCGGCCACGAAGCAACCACGCCGCTGGCGCTGGGTCAGGCGATTCTGACCGAAGCGCGCAGCCTGCACGCCCTGGCCATCGAAGCGCCGACCGCCCAGGCTCACGCCGCGCGGCCGGACGCTGCCGAAGAGCCGCAACACGCGGTGCTGGCCTGCAAGAAAATTCTGCACACTTTCGGGATCAAACCGCGCGCCTGGCGTGCCGCACTCCCGGGCTTACTGGATAGGTTCTACCGTCATGGCTGAAGGGACTGTTTTAATCACCGGCGGCGCTGGCTTCATTGGCTCGCACCTGACCGATGCGTTGCTCGCCAAGGGACATTCGGTGCGCATCCTCGACGACTTGTCGACCGGCAAGCGCAGCAACCTGCCGCTGGATAATCCAAAGCTTGAGCTGATTGTCGGTGATGTTGCCGATGCGGCGCTGGTGGCCAAGGCCATGCACGGCTGCAGCGCGGTCGCTCACCTGGCGGCCGTGGCTTCGGTGCAGGCCTCGGTGGATGATCCGGTGAAAACTCACCAGAGCAATTTCATCGGCACGCTGAACGTCTGCGAAGCCATGCGTCTGGCCGGGGTCAAACGGGTGTTGTATGCCTCCAGTGCGGCGGTGTACGGCAACAACGGCGAGGGCGAGTCGATTGATGAAGACACGCCCAAAGCGCCGCTGACGCCGTACGCCTCGGACAAACTGGCGGGCGAGCACTATTTCGATTTCTATCGCCGCCAGCATGGCCTGGAACCGGTGGTTTTCCGCTTCTTCAATATCTTCGGCCCGCGTCAGGATCCGTCCTCGCCGTACTCCGGGGTGATCAGCATCTTCAGCGAGCGCGCGCAGAAAGGTCTGCCGATTACCGTGTTCGGCGATGGTGAGCAGACGCGTGATTTCCTCTATGTCGAAGATCTGGTCGATCTGCTGGTTCAGGGGATCGAAAAGCCTGAGGTCGAAGTCGGCCCGGTGAACGTCGGCTGGAATCAGGCAATGAGCCTCAAGCAGATGCTTGAAGCACTGCAAGCGGTGGTCGGTGAGCTGCCGCCGATCAGCTATGGCCCGGCGCGTTCCGGCGATATCCGTCACTCGCGGGCGAACAACGCTCGCTTGCTGGAGCGCTTCAAACTGCCACAGCAGACGCCGATGAGCGTGGGGCTGGCGCGGTTGTTGGGGCGCTCCTGAAAAGAGCCCCTCACCCTAACCCTCTCCCAGAGGGAGAGGGGACTGACCGTAGCGTTTGTGAGAAATGCGCCGACGTGAGATACCGAGTTGAGCTCAGATTTTGAAGAGCACACAAATCGGCTCCCTCTCCCGGGGGATAGGTGACTGATCGAGGTGTTCTTTCGAGTCAAACCGACCTGAAATATCGAGTCGAACTCGGATTTGAAAAGCACCCAAATCGGCTCCCTTTCCCCCTCTCCCTGAGGGAGAGGGCTGGGGTGAGGGGGATGATCCAACTCACGCCACACATTTGCGGCAGACATGAAAAAGGCGCCCTTTGACAGGCGCCTTTTTCACGGCCGGAATATGTCGCTACTCCTGTGGCGAGGGGATGTTATCCCCCGATCAACTGCGTACGGTCGCCGTCAGTTCTATGCCTGCTCACCACCAAGCCTCATTCACCACCACGTGAACGTTCGGTAACTCGACTTAGAACTTATAGCCCAAACCGACCATGTAGATGAACGGATCCACATCGACATTCACCCGTGCACGTGTGCCCGGCGCAACCGCGTTGTTCTCGACGGTGGCGCGGGTATCGATGTCGATGTAGCGCACTTGGGCGTTGAGCATGATGTTGTCGGTCAGCATGTAGTCTGCGCCGACCTGCCAGGCCAGACCCCAGGAGTTTTTTGCCTTGAAATTGCTGAAACCGTTGGCGCTGGCTTCACTGCCAACGTGCTCGTCGTAGATCCAGGTGTAGTTGATGCCACCGCCGACGTAGGGCTGGAACGGCGACTTCGAGTCCAGCGGGTAGTACACAACGCTGAGGGTTGGCGGCAGGTGTTTCAGGGTGCCGAGCTTGCCGTTGGCCGCTGGCAGGGCAGTGCCCTTGAGTTTGACGTCATGCTCAAACGGCGTGGCCGCGAGCAGTTCGAGGCCGACGTGATCGGTCAGCATGTAGGCGAAGTTGAGACCCAGTTGGGTGTCGCTGCTCATGGTCGCCTTGCCGCCCAGATTAGCGCCGCTCAACGGACCCTGATCGACCTTGACGCTGGAGCTGTCGGCCTTCGGGTTGACGGTGATTGCACCGGCGCGGATGAGGATGTCACCGGCTTCGTGGGCGTGGGCGAGCGGGGCTGCGAGCGCGAGGGCAAACAGCGAAGCGCTGAGCAAGGACTTGTTCATGGGGGCTCCGAAAGGACGTTAAAAGTTTCTGATGTCCTATGGTACGAAACCAACTGATACGGTCTTTTGACTCAGCTCAATGAAACAGTGAAGGGGCGGGTTTCTGTGGAACCTTTGAGGGCCTATTCGCGAGCAGGCTCGCTCCCACCCTGGAATGTGATCACCTGTGGGAGCGAGCCTGCTCGCGAAGACGATGGATCAATCAACACAAAACCGCCGGATTCACTCCGGCAGCTCATAAACATAAATCTTGTCCGCATCCATCTGATACCCGGCATCCGCCAGTTCGCTGCTCGACGCCTTGACCTGCAACGGTCCTTCGACCCAGTACGGCTGATACAGCTCATCCAGCTTCACGCCCAACTCGCTTTTCACATGCACGATCTGGTTCGACGGCGGTGGAGGAACATGGATGCACGCGCCGAAGTACGGCACCAGCAAAAAGTCTGTGGTGCGCCCCTCTTCATTGACTTCCAGCGGCACGATGTAGCCCGGCAAGCGAATATTCTGACCGTCGAGAGCCTTCACCACCGGCGCATTCGGCATGTCCTGTTTCGCCGCTGGTGCGGATTCGGCAGACAGCGCATCGCCCATCTTCGACAGGTCATGCAGCGGGGTCATGTTCGGCACCTCCGGCGCGGCGTCCGGCGGAATCATTTCCGACCACGTCAGGTCTTTCGGCGCCGCTGCCCACACGGGCAGGGCGACCAGCAATAGCAGCGCAAGTAAGGCGCGGGGCATGGTGAACATCCTCATAAACGGATCGACAGGCCATCGGCCAGGGATTGGCGATAAGCGCGCCAGGCCGGCACGCTGCCCATCAGCAGCGCGGCGGCCAGAATGCCACCGAGCAGCGTCCATTCATACTCGCTCGGCCACGCCAGCGGCAGATACAAACCGTAATTGGCCTGCACATAACCTTGCGCAGCGGCGATGCCGATGTACAACAGCGCCAGCCCGGCAATCACACCGGTCAGCGCCAGTGCGAAAGCTTCGAGCACCAGCAGACTCGCGATGTGCCACGGTCGCGCACCGACCGAACGTAGAATCGCCATCTCGCGGCGCCGCTCGTTAAGGCTGGTGAGAATCGCCGTGAGCATGCCGATCAACCCGGTCAGCACCACAAACAGCGAGACCACGAACAACGCTTTTTCAGCGGTGCTCATCAGGCTCCACAATTCTTGCAACGCTACGCCCGGCAGGATCGCCAGCATCGGTTCGCCACGGAATTCGTTGATCTCGCGTTGCAGCGCAAACGTGGAAATCTTGCTGTTGAGGCCGAGCATGAATGCGGTGATTGCTTGCGGCGTCAGATCCATGTTGCGCGCCTGATCCGCCGTGATCCGGCCGTTACCTCGCGCGGGCACGCCGTTGTGCCAGTCGATATGAATGGCTTCCATGCCGCCGAGGCTGATGTGCAACGTGCGATCGACCGGCGTGCCGGTGCGCTTGAGAATGCCGACCACGGTGAACGGTTTGTCGTCGTGCTTGACCAGACTGATCGCGGCCACGCCGTGGGCCAGCACCAGTTTGTCACCGAGCTTGTAATGCAGCGCATCCGCGACCTCGGCACCCAGCACCACTTCAAAAGGATCGGTTGCAAACGCGCGACCATCGGCCAGTGCCAGGTGTTGCTGGCGACCGTACTGGTAATGCTCGAAATACGCTTCAGTGGTGCCCATCACCCGGTAGCCACGATGGGAGTCGCCGAGGGACATCGGGATCGCCCATTTCACTTTCGGGTTGTTGGCGAAGTGTTCGAAACTGTCCCAGCGAATGTTGTTGGTGGCGTTGCCGATGCGGAACACCGAGTACAGCAGCAGATTCACCGAGCCGGAGCGCGCGCCGACGATCAGGTCAGTGCCGCTGATGGTGCTGGCGAAACTGGCTTTGGCTTCGGTGCGTACGCGCTCGACGGCGAGCAGCAGGCACACCGACAGGGCAATGGCGAAGGCAGTGAGCAGGGCGGTAAAGCGGCGGTTGGCCAGGCTGGCCATGGCCAGACGAAACAGATACATCTCAGACCTCGGCAGACGTGGCGGCGCGATTGAGTTCGGCCAGGGACAGGTGACGGTCGAACAGCGGCGCCAGGCTCTGATCGTGGCTGACGAACAGCAAGCTGGAACCGGCCTCGCGGCATTCGGCGAACAGCAGGCGAATGAAGTTTTCCCGAGCGTCGTAATCCAGCGCCGAAGTCGGTTCGTCGGCGATCACCAGCTCAGGCTGACCGATTAATGCACGGGCTGCAGCGACACGCTGTTGTTGGCCGATCGACAGCGAATCGGCGCGACGGCTGAGGATGCTTTCGTCTTTCAAGCCCAAGTGGGCGAGCAGGGTGGCGGCGGCTTGATCGACGCTGCCGTGGCGCTGTTTCGCTCGCTGAGCACGCAGTTTCGAGAAGTGGCACGGCAGCTCAACGTTCTCGCGGACCGAGAGAAACGGCAGCAGGTTGAACTGCTGGAAGATGTAGCCGGTGTGATCGACGCGAAACGTATCGCGAGCGCCGGCAGAGAGTTCGGTGAGTTCCTGGCCGAGCAGGCGAATGCTGCCGCGACCGGGCTTCTGCACGCCACCGAGCAAACCGAGCAGGGTGGTCTTGCCGCTGCCGCTGGGGCCCTTGAGGAACAGGGTTTCGCCGGCTTCCAGACGAAACGCCGGGATGTCCAGCAATGGCGGGTGACCGGGCCAATTGAAGCCCAGGTCGGACAGTTCGATGAGTGCTTGGGTCATGGCACCAGTTTCATGGTTGGACACTGAACCCTTGTGGGAGCGAGCCTGCTCGCGAATGCAATCTGACAGTCAACCTTGATGTCGACTGATGCACCGCTTTCGCGAGCAGGCTCGCTCCCACAGGGGATTTTCGGTGTGATCAGAATTTCAGCGAGGCAGCCTTGGCCGTCACTTCGGTACCTTGCTGGCCGCTGGCGCTGATCAGTTGTACCTGAATTTTCTGCGTCGCCGGGAAGGTATTGAAGACATTAGCCAGATCCAGCGTCTTCAACGCACCCGGTGTGGCGCAGCTGAATTGGTAATGCGCGTGGATTTCGCTGTGGTCGTGGTGATGCTCGTGACCGTCCTTGTCCGCTTCATCTTCATCATGGTCGTCGGCATCTGGCTTGTCGCCGAACAGCGGACTTTCCAGTTCCTGGCTGACCACTTTGCAACCGGCAGCGGCGGGCAGGCTGAACAGGGCCAAGGGTTTTTCCAGTTGCGCACGCGCGGCGGCAACTTTGGCCTTGTCGGCATCGCTGGTGGCGATGTGTTCGAAACCCACAAGGTTCATCGCCGGGCTTTCCAGCTCCAGCTCCAGGGTCTGACCATCGAGCGCGGCATTCAAACGACCAACGCCATGTTCATGCGCACCCAGGCTGCCGTGTTCATGGTCGTGGTCATGCTCATCAGCCGCATGGGCAATGGCCAGCGGCAACAGGGCAAACGGCAAAGCGAGCAACAGACGACGCATGGCGGTCTCCGGGAAGTAAAGTGAAGAGTTTGTTATGTAATCTTATAACGAAAGTGCGCAGAGTTTGCCCGTGCGCTCCGCTTTGCGCAAGACATGACTGAGCACCGCCCGAGGCAGATTCCGGGGCGGTGCTTAGATTGGAGGTCACACTTTTAGAGTCAGAAGCCTGCGCCGGGATACTCGAACCAGTGGTGTCCCGATAGCACGCGACTGATCAAATTTGTGTCGAGCATGTTCGGTGCATCGCGAGTGAAGCGCTGGCGCCAGGCGGGTAGCCACCAGTAATTGATGGCCGTTCCACGCGGCAGTATTACCAGTTTCATCACTTCCTGATCGATGCTGTGCTCTGTGTAGAGTTGATGGCTACGATCCATGAAGCCCATGTACTGACTGATCGGCAACTGGAACATCAATACGGTGGTGTAGATCTTTTCGCTCTGACTGAAAGTCGGGCTTTGCAGGATATGTAATGCTTCGCAGGCGTACGGCTGTGGCTGGCTGGCGATACTCTGGCCTTCGGGAGTGGAGAGAACATCGAAACGATCATCCATATCCCGCCAGTCTGTACGAAGGTTGCTCTCGAAGTAGTTGCGAATGAATACGCTAAGTGGTCCCGGTGCCGCGGTATCGTTTGTACAGGAAGAAAGATCGACAGGCGACCAGAAGCGCCACCCCATGATCAGCAGAAGGGGGATTGCAGGAAGTATCCAGAAAAGTCGTTTCATCTTGGCGTGCTGTGTTTGTACCGTCGAAAAATAGTGAAGTCATGGTCACCGCGTATTGCATTGCCTGCGGCGTTTCGAAAGCCTGCATCGTTGACTTCGACTTTCTCTCGGCCAGCGGAAATACAGACCCCATGGGTTAGCACGAAACCGACATGACCGCTGGCGTTAGAATAAGTGACAGCATACGCACCGATATCGCCGGGTAAAGGTGAACGCTCCACTTTCCAGGTGGCGAGAAGGCGTTCATCGTCAGCCCATTCACCTGCCACAGGTGGACTGACCTTCATCATTCCGGGCAGAAATTTTGACTTGCCGTGTTCAATCCACGCGACATTGATGCCGATCGAGGTCAGTACGTCATAGACGAAGAGGTTGCATTTGTTGGTTTCGGCTGCAAATGTCACCGTTTTATTGATAGTCGGGTGTGGCAACGATTCTTTGCTCTTGCCATATGCCCAGGTGGTGGAGCCACGATACGACAGCGCCGCCATCAATATTCGGCGCGGCATGTCCTGGATGACTACCTTGACGGTACGGGTCTCGTTCCTGCGTTTGACCCCGTACTCCACTTCGTAAAAAGTGTCATTTGAAACGGCACCGCTGGTGGACAAGGGCACTTTGACCCATGGCGAGACGGCGACGATCGACAAGGATTTTCCTTCGGTCAATGTGGCTGTGTGCATTGCCTTTGTCGCTCCCGATGCACCGACGATCTGGACAATAACTTCGTGGCTGTGGCGGTTTTTTATCGACGGCAATTTCTTTGTGCCCAAGGTTATTGCGGTTTGCTCCTTATCAGAGATGAGTGAGTAGATTCGGGGTTTGTCATCGTTCTGAATAATGTTGTCATCAATGACCAGCGCATCCACCAGCAACTGAAACTTGACTCCTTTGGGTGGCTGCATCAGAAAGTCTTTAAAGATCAGTTTGATTTCCGATTTCATGAAAGATCCTGATCAAGGGTTTCTTCGTAGGCGTAAAACGTCCATTCCGAGTCTTCACCGACCAACAGAGTGTCGTAATCCGCATGGTTTTCAACCGGGTGTTCGCAGCCTTCACCCGTGGCGTTGCAGGTGCTGTCCTGCAAGACGGCAACCTTTTTTCTGTCCTTGAGTTTGTACGCCAGTCCGGGTTTTTCGCTGTCGTCCAAGCGTTCAATGATCACTTGCAGATAACGGTACGAAGTCATCGCGACAACTGGTGAGCCCATGTCGATGGGGACAGGACGGCCTGTTCCGGCAAAACCACTGTGTTGTTGGGGAAGCAGCTTGTTGGACATGGGCGGGCAGCCGCAGGCGACATAGTCATCTACCAACGCTGCCGGGCCTGCAGGCAATATCAGTGTTCTTTCACCCACTGCCACGATCGGTCCCTTGCCGGGACCGCAAACCGGACAACTGGCGATTTGCCCAATGGAAGCGATGATTTTTCCTTCAATCTTGAGGTTTTCGTTTCCCTCAAGTATCACGCCGCCCGTCGAAGTCGGGCCTCCTTTTGACGCCAGCTTTCGTCCTGAAGACATGGGCATCCTTCCCATGGAAAAAACAAAAATGTAGTTGATAACTCTCGAACTGCCAGCTGCCTACACTTGGTGTTACACATGTCCCGTGGGAGCATGCAGGTCAGAAATGTACGGAGGCGAACTCAATGTTGCGGATACGCGGAACCGTCGGCGATGTGCCGGTGGATTTGACGGTGGAACTGGATGACAGCGACTGGGCGAAGCTGGGCTCAGCCCTTGGCGCACAGCCGCAGATAGCCCAAGCGGCGGCCGTGGCGGTGCCAGCGGCGAAACCGCAAAATCAGGACGATGCGTTGTGGCAGGTCGCCAGGGATTTACTGCGCAAGGCTGGCCAGCTCAGCGGGCCGGATCTGCTTGAGCAACTGGAAGGCCTGACCGGCAGCGCGGTGTCAGGCAAGCGCCTGCTGGTACGACTGCGCCACAGTTCGGACGTGAAAGTGGTGAGTGGCGGGGATACGCCGCTCTACAGCTGGATCGAGTGAACCGCAAAAGATCGCAGCCTGCGGCAGCTCCTGTAGATGCAGCGTTCATCCGCAAAATGCGCGGTGAACACAATCCCGTGTAGGAGCTGCCGAAGGCTGCGATCTTTTGATCTTAATAAAGCGCAGCAAACATCTTGCGGCGGTACACCGTCACCAGCGGATGATCGTTGCCCAGCAGCTCGAACACCTGCAGCAAGGTCTTGTGCGGCAGACCTTCGCCATAACTGCGGTTGCGGATGAACAGCTTGAGCAGCGCCTCCAGCGCCGCCTCGTATTGCTGGCGCGCCAGTTGCTGAATCGCCAGTTGATACACCGCTTCATCGTCCTGCGGATCTTTCGCCAGACGCGCTTTCAGGTCAGCTGCATCTGGCAGGTCACGCGCCAGACCGAGGAACTTGATCTGCGCCTTGGCCCCGGCCAGCGCGGCTTTGTGTTCGTCGCTCTTGACTGCATCCAGCACGGTTTGCGCTTCGTCCAGCTCGCCGCGTTCGGTCAGGCAGCGCGCGTAGAGGATCAGCGCCTTGGCGTTAGTGTTGTCTTCGGTGAGCATCACCACCAGCGCCGCTTCGGCGTCGGCGTAACGGCCGTCATCGAACAACGCCTGAGCCTGTTCGAACGGATCGGCGGCGGCCGGTGGCGGCATCTGTACATGCGGCTCAAGCAGGGCGCGCACGGCGGATTCCGGTTGTGCACCGGCAAAGCCGTCGACCGGTTGACCGTCCTTGAACAGCACCACGGTCGGCAGGCTGCGAATGCCGAAACGGGCGACGATGTCCTGCTCGATGTCGCAGTTGACCTTGGCCAGCAGCAACTCGCCCTGATAGCTCTCGGCAATGCCTTGCAGCATTGGCATCAGCGCCTTGCACGGCGCACACCATTCGGCCCAGAAATCCACCAGCACCGGTTTGTTGAAGGAAGCCTCGATCACCGACTGGTCGAAATCGGCCGTCGTGGCGTCGAAGATGTACGGCGTTTGCTCACTCATGGGGGATCTCGTAGAAGCGTGGATGGGGCAACTATACGGCTTGGTGGGGTGTGGCCGGAAGCGGGGCGGGTTCGAGAGGTGTGTTGCCTGACAGGACGCTTTCGCGAGCAGGCTCGCTCCCACCCTGGAATGTATTCCCCTGTGGGAGCGAGCCTGCTCCGGGCGGCGTTCCGACGAAGCTTTTAGTCACGCCGCGCGTGGTACAGGCTGACATGCCGAAATTCTTCCGGCTCCGCCAGATCCGGCAAGGTCATCGCCTCGAGCATTTCAATGCGCTCATACAGCGGATGCCGAAAATCCCTGACCCGCGAGTCCGCCACCAGCGCTTCACGGCCACGACTTAAAAACGCATCGAGCAACGGCAGATTCGCTCGGTCGTACAACACGTCCGCCACCAGAATCAGATCAAAGCGATCGGCTTCGGCAAAGAAGTCCGTCGAATAACTCATCTGCACATTATTGAGTTCGGCATTCGCCCGGCACGCGGCGATCGCCAGCGGATCGAGATCGCACGCCACCACTTCCAGCGCGCCGACCTTGACCGCCGCGATCCCGGCAATTCCGGAACCGGCGCCGAAATCCAGCACGCGCTTGCCGCGCACCCACTGCGGGAACTCCGCCAGGTAGCGCGCCACCGCCAGGCCACTGGCCCAGCAAAAACTCCAGTACGGCGGTTCATGCAGGATTCGCTGGGTTTCTTCCTGACTGAATTCGCGCGCCATGTTGTCGCCGTCGATCAGCCACAACTGCAAATCGGTGTCCGGTAACGCACAGGCTTTCAGTCTGGCGTCGCCGAGCAATTCACCCAGCGCCTGTTGCAGGTCGAGCGGTGCATTCATGGTGCTTTGACAAATTGCAGTTGGCCTAACGCTTGGGTGGTCGGCTGGGTGATGGTTTGCGACGGCAGATGCAGGATCAACTGGCCGGACTGACTGGCGCGGCCACGCAACTCAACCCGCGCACCGGCCGGGAAGGCGTCCGGGTTGAAGCGCAGGCGGAACGGCAGAATCTGGTTGTTGCCGATCAGGCTGGAACTGGCGAGCAGTTGTTGCGGGCGATCCTTCACGTCGATCACCAGCAATGCCAGTTCGACTTCGGCACCGGCCGGCACGCCTTGCAGGGTACCGCTCAATTCCCGTTGATAGGCCGGCAGCGGCCCAAGGTCGGCGGCCTCTTTGGCTTTTTTCTGCGCTTGCTGCGGCGCCGGGCTTGGCGTTGGCGGCTGGGGCTTGGGTGCATCGCTGCCACAGGCCACCAGCAGGCTGAAAAGACTGAGCAAAACGAGCGGACGTAACGGCATTGGATGCTCCGGCAAAATGAAATCCATGGATCAAACGATCATGCCGTTCTGTATACCGCAAAGCCTATGGCTTGTCTTGCCACCGGGATGCGCTACCATGGCCCTCCCTTTTTTTGTTGCCAGCCACCATGCACTGTCCCTTCTGCGGTGCCAACGACACCAAGGTCATCGACTCGCGTCTGGTCGCCGAGGGCGAACAGGTGCGCCGCCGGCGTGAATGCCTGGCCTGCGGCGAACGTTTCACGACGTTCGAGACGGCCGAACTGGTGTTGCCGCGCCTGATCAAAACCGACGGCAGCCGCCAACCGTTCGACGAAGAAAAACTCCGCGCCGGCATGCAACGCGCGCTGGAGAAACGTCCGGTGAGCGTCGAGCGGCTCGAATCCTCTCTGGTTCACATCAAGCACAAGCTGCGCGCCACCGGCGAACGCGAGGTCAAATCCCTTGTGGTCGGCGAACTGGTCATGGCCGAGCTGCAAAAGCTTGATGAAGTCGCCTACATCCGTTTCGCTTCGGTGTACAAGCGCTTCCAGGACCTCAACGAGTTCCGCGAAGAAATCGACCGCCTCGCCCGCGAACCGGTGAAAGAATGACCACCGCCGCCGAGCAGGCCATCCTCGATGCCCACTTCATGGCGCGCGCGCTGGAACTGGCGCGCAAAGGTCACTACACCACGCACCCCAATCCTCGGGTCGGTTGCGTGGTGGTGCGTGACGGCCAGATCGTCGGCGAAGGCTGGCATGAACGTGCCGGCGAACCGCACGCCGAAGTCCATGCCCTGCGCGCCGCCGGTGAGCTGGCCCGGGGCGCGACTGCTTATGTAACTCTCGAACCGTGCAGCCACCATGGCCGCACACCGCCGTGTGCCGATGCGCTGGTGAATGCCGGGGTTGTTCGGGTGGTTGCGGCGATGCGTGACCCGAATCCGCAAGTTGCCGGACGTGGTTTGCAGCGTCTGGCTGATGCCGGCATCGCCACTGAAAGCGGTGTGCTCGAAGCCGAAGCGCGCCAGCTCAATCAAGGTTTTCTGAAGCGCATGGAACACGGCTTGCCGTTCGTGCGGGTCAAGTTGGCCATGAGCCTCGACGGTCGCACGGCGATGGAAAGCGGCGAGAGTCAATGGATCACCGGTCCCGCTGCTCGTTCGGCTGTTCAGCGTTTGCGCGCTCAGGCCTCCGTGGTGCTGACCGGTGCCGATACCGTTCTGGCCGACGGGGCGCGCTTGACTGTTCGCGCTGACGAGCTCGGTCTGGACAGTGAGCAAACAGCGCTGGCCATGAGTCGCCCGCCGCTGCGCGTGTTGATTGACGGACGCCTGCGGGTGCCGCTGGATGCGCCGTTCTTCAAGGCCGGCCCGGCGTTGGTCGCCACCTGTGTCGCGATCGAAGAGCAATACGCTCACGGCCCCGAGTGCCTGATCGTGCCGGGTGATGACGGTCAGGTCGATCTGCATCAATTGCTGATCGAACTGGCCAACCGTGGCGTCAACGAGGTGCTGGTCGAGGCCGGTCCGCGTCTGGCCGGCGCTTTTGCTCAGCTTGGTCTGGTCGACGAGTTCGTGATCTTCATCGCCGGCAGGTTCCTCGGTTCTTCGGCGCGTCCGTTGCTGGACTGGCCGCTGGCCTATATGAAAGATGCGCCAGAGCTGAAAATCATCGAAATTCGCGCGGTGGGCGATGACTGGCGAGTCACTGCCATCCCTGCTCAAGCGGCGAGCGTATAATTCCCGGCCATCGCGTTAGCGCTGGCTCAGTTCTCAAGGAGAACCCCATGTTTACCGGCATCATCGAATCCATCGGCAGTATCCGCGCACTGACCCCAAAGGGTGGAGATGTGCGGGTCCATGTCGCCACCGGCAAGCTCGACCTGAGCGACGTCAAACTCGGCGACAGCATCGCGGTCAACGGCGTTTGCCTGACCGCCGTTGAGCTGCCGGGCGACGGCTTTGCCGCCGACGTCAGCCGCGAAACCCTCGACTGCACCGCTATGAATGACCTGAAAAGCGGCAGTCCGGTCAATCTGGAAAAGGCCCTGACCCCGACCACCCGTCTCGGCGGGCACCTGGTCAGCGGTCATGTCGACGGTGTCGGCGAAATCGTCTCGCGCAGCGACAATGCTCGTGCTGTCGAATTTCGCATTCGCGCGCCGAAAGAACTGGCCAAGTACATCGCCCACAAAGGCTCGATCACTGTCGACGGCACCAGTCTGACCGTGAACGAAGTCGATGGCGCCGAATTCATGCTGACGATCATTCCGCACACCCTGAGCGAAACCATCATGGCGTCCTACAAGCCAGGTCGCCGGGTGAATCTGGAGGTCGACTTGCTGGCGCGTTATCTGGAGCGTCTGCTGCTCGGCGACAAGGCTGCAGAGCCGAGCGCTGGCGGCATTACTGAAAGCTTTCTGGCCGCCAATGGCTACCTCAAATCCTGACTGAAGGGGGTGCCTTGTGGCGCTCAATAGCATCGAAGAACTGGTTGAAGACATCCGCCAAGGCAAGATGGTCATCCTCATGGATGACGAAGACCGCGAGAACGAAGGCGACCTGATCATGGCCGCCGAATGCTGCCAGGCCGAACACATCAACTTCATGGCCAAACACGCCCGTGGCCTGATCTGCATGCCGATGAGCCGCGAGCGCTGCGAACTGTTGAAGCTGCCACTGATGGCACCGCGCAACGGGTCCGGTTTCGGCACCAAGTTCACCGTCTCGATCGAAGCCGCCGAAGGCGTGACCACCGGCATCTCTGCCGCTGACCGTGCGCGCACCGTGCAAGCGGCGGCCGCCAAGGACGCCAAGGCTGAAGACATCGTCAGCCCGGGCCACATCTTCCCGCTGATGGCGCAGGCCGGCGGCACCCTCGCTCGTGCTGGCCACACCGAAGCCGCTTGCGACCTCGCGCGCATGGCCGGTTTCGAGCCAAGTGGCGTGATCTGCGAAGTGATGAACGACGACGGCACCATGTCCCGTCGTGCTGAGCTGGAAGCTTTTGCTGCCGAGCACAACATCAAGATCGGCACCATCGCCGACCTGATTCACTACCGGATGATCCACGAACGTACCGTTCAGCGGATTGCCGAGCAGCCACTGGACAGCGAACTGGGCCAATTCAACCTGGTGACCTATCGTGATTCGGTGGAAGGCGACGTGCACATGGCCCTCACGTTGGGCACTGTTTGCGCCGAAGAACCAACCCTGGTTCGCGTACACAACATGGATCCGCTGCGCGACCTGTTGATGGTCAAGCAACCGGGCCGCTGGAGCCTGCGCGCCGCCATGGCTGCGGTTGCCGAGGCGGGCAGCGGTGTGGTGCTGTTGCTCGGTCACCCGCTTGACGGCGACGTGCTGCTGGCGCACATCCGCGAAACCGCTGATCAGGCCGCGCCGAAAAAACCGACCACCTACAGCATCGTCGGTGCCGGTTCGCAGATCCTGCGTGACCTTGGTGTGCGCAAAATGCGCCTGATGTCTGCGCCAATGAAATTTAATGCGATATCCGGTTTCGATCTGGAAGTTGTAGAATACGTGCCCTCCGAATAATGACCGGTTGTTTCCGGACGCCAATTCGCGGCAAATAAATCACTGAGGGACGCGTAGCAGACGCGTCCCGGCTCTTTAAGAGAACTGACGAATGACCCTGAAGACCATCGAAGGTACCTTCATCGCCCCTAAAGGCCGCTACGCTTTGGTAGTGGGCCGTTTCAACAGCTTCGTGGTTGAAAGCCTGGTCAGCGGTGCAGTTGATGCCCTGGTTCGCCACGGCGTGAGCGAAAGCGACATCACCATCATCCGCGCACCTGGCGCCTTCGAAATCCCGCTGGTAGCGCAGAAAGTCGCCCAGAAAGGTGAATTCGCAGCCATCATCGCCCTCGGCGCGGTCATTCGTGGCGGTACTCCGCACTTCGAATATGTGGCAGGCGAGTGCACCAAGGGTCTGGCCCAGGTCTCCATGGAGTTCGGCGTTCCGGTTGCTTTCGGCGTCCTGACCGTTGATTCCATCGAGCAAGCCATCGAACGTTCCGGCACCAAGGCCGGTAACAAAGGTGCCGAAGCTGCCCTGTCCGCTCTGGAAATGGTCAGCCTGCTGGCACAGTTGGAGGCCAAGTGATTAGCGACGAAAGCGATCGTTTCAACCCGCGCGATCCAAAACCTGCGGATGCCGGCAAGCCCTCGAAAAGCGTCAAGCGTCGCGAAGCACGTCAGCTCGCGACTCAAGCGCTGTACCAGTGGCACATGGCCAAGCAATCGCTGAACGAGATCGAAGCGCAGTTTCGCGTTGATAACGATTTCACCGATGTCGACGGTGCATACTTCCGCGAAATCCTCCACGGGGTTCCGCAGTTCAAGACCGAAATCGACACCGCCCTGACGCCTTGCCTGGATCTGGCGATCGAAGAGCTGGACCCGGTTGAACTGGCCGTTCTGCGCCTGTCGACCTGGGAACTGCTCAAGCGCGTCGACGTGCCGTACCGCGTGGTGATCAACGAAGGTATCGAGCTGGCGAAAGTCTTCGGTTCGACCGACGGCCACAAGTTCGTCAACGGTGTGCTCGACAAGCTGGCCCCGCGCCTGCGTGAAGCTGAAGTGAAGGCGTTCAAGCGCTGAAACGCGCTTGATACTTCAATGGGCGAGTTTGAGCTGATCCGCAATTTCTTCGCCGCCGCGCCCTGTGCGCAGGGCGGCGAAGGCGTTGCTCTGGGGATCGGCGACGACTGCGCCTTGCTCGCTGTTCCTTCCGGGGAACAGTTGGCGATCTCCACCGATACGCTGGTGGCCGGTGTGCATTTCGCCGACCCCTGCGATCCGTTTCTGCTCGGTCAGCGCTCGCTGGCCGTCGCGGTCAGCGATCTGGCCGCCATGGGCGCCACGCCCGTTGCCTTTACCCTTGCCCTGACTGTACCGACGGTGACCGCCGATTGGCTGCAAGCCTATGCCCACGGTTTGAACCGCATGGCGCAGAGCTGCGGCGTTGCGCTGGTCGGCGGCGATACCACGCGTGGGCCGTTGAGTCTGACGGTGACTGTGTTTGGTCGCGTGCCTACGGGTCAGGCATTGACTCGCAGTGGCGCGCAACCGGGCGACTTGCTCTGTGTCGGTGGTGAACTGGGCAATGCTGCCGGTGCCTTGCCGCTGGTGCTGGGGCAACGTGACGCCGAGCCAGAGGTCGCCCAACCGCTGCTCGATCATTACTGGTCGCCACAACCGCAACTTGCCCTCGGCCAGGCCCTGCGTGGCAAAGCCACGTCGGCGCTGGATATCTCCGATGGCCTGCTCGCCGACTGTGGCCACATCGCACTGGCATCGAAGGTGCAGCTTGAGATTGAACGCGAGCGCGTACCGCTGTCGGATGCATTAGTGGCGTTTCTCGGTCAGCGCGGCGCCGAGCGTGCAGCGCTGAGCGGTGGCGATGATTATGTGCTGGCGTTCACCCTGCCGTCCGTTGAGCTGCCGCCGCTGCTGGCCAATGGCTGGCCGATCCATGTGATCGGTCGTGTGGCGGAAGGTCAGGGCGTGATTCTGCTGGATCGCGAAGGGCACGACATCACCCCGCAAATCCGGGGCTATCAACATTTTCAGGAGACACCGTGACAGATCACCCGAAACAGGTTCCGGCCGAATTCGTTCCGCCGTCGGTCTGGCGCAATCCTTGGCATTTCCTCGCGTTCGGCTTTGGCTCCGGCACCCTGCCGAAAGCCCCGGGCACGTGGGGTTCGTTAGTTGCACTACCTTTTATCCCGTTGTGGCAGATGTTGCCCGACTGGGGTTACTGGCTGATGCTCGGGATCACCATGCTGTTCGGCTTCTGGCTGTGCGGCAAAGTCGCCGACGATCTGCGGGTACACGACCACGAAGGCATCGTCTGGGACGAAATGGTCGGGATGTGGATCACCCTGTGGCTGGTGCCGGAAGGCTGGTACTGGTTGCTCGCGGGTTTCCTCGTATTCCGTTTCTTCGACATTCTCAAGCCGTGGCCGATTCGCTGGATCGACCGACATGTGCATGGCGGCGTCGGCATCATGCTCGACGACGTACTGGCCGGTGTGTTCGCCTGGCTGGCGATGCAGGGTCTGGTGTGGGTTTTCGCCTGATTCCAAGGGATATCAGAGTCAAGTGAGGGACTAGGGATGGCTCGACGCTGGTTGGCGTTAATGGTTTTGGCTTTGCTGAGTACCGTGGCCGGTGCGCAGGAAGCTGCGCCGACGCCGACGGTCATCCATCTGGCCAGCGAAGACTGGGAAGACTACACCGCCGCCGATGGCCATGGCCTCGGTTGGGACGTGTTGCGCAAGGTGTTCGAACCGGCCGGGGTCAAGCTGGATATCCGCAGCGTGCCTTACACCCGTTCGGTCGGGCTGGTGCAGTTAAAGGAAGTCGACGCGCTGGTTGGCTCCTACCGCGACGAGGCCGAGCAGGTGCTGTATCCGCACTGGAACTTCGATTCCGACCACATCTATGCATTGGGGCTGGCGAGCAATCCATCGCCCACCGAGGCGACGCTGGGCAAGTATCGGTTGGCTTGGGTGCGCGGTTATCGCTACGAAAACTACCTGCCGAATATCAAGCGTTACAATCAGATCCAACGGCGTACCGGCATTTTGTCGATGCTCAAGCAGGGGCGGGCGGATTACTACATCGATGCGCTGACCGAGATTGAAGCGGTGGTCAAAACCGCAGCAGATCCGGCGCTGTATCGCTATTCACACTTGGCCGAGCTGCCGCTGTTTCTCGGGTTTGCCGACACGCCACAGGCGCGAGCGCTGATGGCGCTGTATGACCAGCGTATGGAGCAACTGGTGAAGAGCGGCGAGTTGAAGCCAATCTTCGAGAAGTGGCAGCAGCCGTATCCGTTCAACTCGAACTGATCACTTACCCCTGTGGGAGCGAGGCAACTCAGTTGTTATCAAACTTTTTGATCGTTATGCCCGATAATTCAGCCTAAGCGTCTGCAGGAACCTGCTGTTACAATGCCGGCCTGCGAATTTTCAGACTCTTTAGATCAGGAGCACACCGGTGCCTGTCGTCTTTGTCGCCGCTTCCAAGCTGCCAACGCCTTTTGCGCAATTCACCATGCACGGTTTTCTCGATGAAGCCACCGGCCGCGAGCACGTCGTGCTGAGCCTGGGTGAAATTGCCGACGGCGCCCCGGTTCTCGGCCGTTTGCACTCCGAATGCCTGACCGGCGACGCCTTGTTCAGCCAGCGCTGCGACTGCGGCTCGCAACTCGAAGGCGCCCTCAAAGCCATCGCCCGAGAAGGCCGAGGCGTGTTGCTCTACCTGCGTCAGGAAGGTCGCGGCATCGGTCTGCTGAACAAGATCCGTGCTTACGAACTGCAGGACGGCGGCGCTGACACCGTTGAAGCCAACGAGCGTCTGGGCTTTGCCGCCGACCAGCGCGACTACGCCATGTGCCTGCCGATGCTCGAGCATCTGGGCGTGAAGTCCCTGCGCCTGATGACCAATAACCCGCGCAAGGTCAAAGCCTTGACTGACATGGGCATCACCGTCGCCGAACGCGTGCCGCTGCACACCGGGCACAACCCGCACAACAAGCTCTACCTGGCGACCAAGGCCAGCAAGCTTGACCACATGATGGGCAACGAGCATCAGGGCGAGGTCGATCGCGCGTGACTCGCGGTCAGGTGCGGCGCCGATTGTCGGTCGATTGGTGGAAATACCTCGCGCTGGCGCTGGTGCCGTTGTTCGTGCTCAACGCGTTGTTTGGTCAGGGCAAAGGGATTCTGCCAGTACTGGCGATGCCGTTCTTTATTGCCGGCGTTGCATCGATGTTTGTCAGCCTGAAGTTTTTTGGCCGTTATAAACATGCGCTGATCGCCACGCAAAAAGCCCTCGATACCCCGGATGAACCTGAAGCGTGGATTGCCCTCGCATCCCGTCGTCGTGCGGCTTTTCTCGCGGCAGCCTTGCCGGCGTGGATTGGCGCACTGGCGGTGTTTGTCGGTCTTGAAGCCGTACCGTTGATGCTGCTGGCGTTGTCCACGGCAGTGCTGTTTTATCTATACCGTATCCCGCGTCAACTCGGCTGATGCGCCGTCTGTGGCTGGCGCTTCTGCTGCTGGCCGTCTCGGCTCCGGTGCTGGCGAGCCTGCGGGTGGTCAGCCTCGCGCCGTCCCTTTCTGAAATCGTCGTTGAACTGGATTCGGCTGATCTGTTGGTCGGTGTGCTGGATGCCGGAGAGCGGCCGGCGGCGATTGCCAGCGTTCCGTCAGTCGGTCGCTATGGCCAACTCGATATGGAACAGCTGCTGAGCCTCCAGCCTGATTTGTTGTTGCTGTGGCCCGGGAGTGTCGGCCCTGCGCAACGTGATCAATTGAAACGTCTGGGTATCCCGACCTTCGTCGCCGAACCGCATTCCCTCGAACAACTCACCACCCAGATAGAAGCCATTGCTGCGCAGTTGGGGCGGCCGGAGCGTGGGGTGAAGCGGGCGGGGGAGTTGCGCAAACAACTGGTTGAGCTGCGCCAGCGCTATCGCCGCGATGTGCCGTTGCGGGTTTTCTATCAGGTGTGGGACAAGCCGCTGTACACCGTCGGTGGCGGGCAGATCATCAGCGATGCGCTGGAAGTGTGCGGGGCGCGCAATGTGTTCGCTGACCTGAGTCTACCGGCGCCGCAGGTGAGTATCGAGGCGGTTTTGCAGCGTGATCCTGAGGTGATTCTGGCGGGGGATCAGGCGCAACTTGATGCGTGGAAGGCGTGGCCGCAGGTGGCAGCGGTGAAACAGGGGAAATTACTGTTGGTCACCGACAAAGGCCTCGAACGCCCAAGCGGCCAGATGATCAGCGCCACCGCCAAGCTCTGCCAATTGATCGCGCCGGCCCACTGAAACCGTGGTGACTTCTTCGCGAGCAGGCTCGCTCCCACATTGGTTCTCTGGCGGGCACAAAATGTGTGGTTGTGCTCAATCTACTGTGGGAGCGAGCCTGCTCGCGAAGAGGGCAGCCAAAGCACTGCAAAGCTCAGATCAAAGCTCTGGCGTCCAGGTGACGCCGAACATCCACACCCGACCTTCCTCGCGATAGCCGTACTGGCTGCCGTCATAGCTGTAGTTCGCCCGGCTGTAGCTCTTGTCGAAAATGTTATCGACCTTCAGATCCAGCTTGATCTCGCGATTCAGTGCCCAACTGCTGCGCAAGCCGAACAGCGCATAGCCACCCAGCGCCTGCGTATTGTCCTTGTCGTCATAACTGCTGCTGACCGCCTGCCAACTGGCACCGAGGCTGACCTGGTCAAACTGTCGATCGAGATCCCAACTCAACGTGCGCCGCGCACGCCGGGCCAAGGTGTGCCCGGTATCACGATCACGCGGATCGATGATCGAAACGCCAAGATTGCTCTGCCAGCCGAACACTTCCTGTTTCAGCGCTGCTTCAAAACCGTTGATCCGCGCCGACGCGACGTTCTCCGGGCGTGAATTGCTGCCGAAGATGATCGCGTCTTCCAGGTCGGTGCGATAAATCGACGCTTCCAGGCGGCTGCTGTCGCTCAACTGGCTGCGCCATTGCAGCTCGTAGCTTTTCGAGGTTTCCGGTTTCAGATCCGGGTTGCTGAAGTCCGGGTAGTACAGGTCGTTGAAGGTCGGCGCGCGGAAGCCTTCGCTGTAGCTCAGCAACAGATCGTTGTCCGGGTTCAGCGGCAAAGTGAACGTGCCGCTCCAGGTGTTCTGGCTACCGAATTGCTGGTTATCGTCATGGCGCAGACCCAGCTCCGTGGAGAAACTGTCGGCCTGATAACGATGCTGGATGAATGCGGCGCGGTTCCAGCGACTGTCTTCGTCGAATGCGGTGCTGCTGTTGACGCGGTCTTCGTACCAGTCGCCGCCGAGGATCAGGCTGTTGCGTGCGTCCAGTGTCAGGTCGTTCTGCCAGTTCACCGAGTCGCGGTAGGTGTTGAACACCGTGCGTTCGTCGCTGAGCTTGTCGAAGGTCTTCTCGCGGTTCTCGGTATGGCCGAACTCGACGCGGGTTTTCCAGATTTCGTTGACCCGGGCATCGACGTAACTGCTGACGCTGCTGACGTTGAAATCGCTGTAGGGCTGCTGCTGGACCGATTCGAATGTATTCATGTCGAAGCGGCCGAACGGGTTGTCAAACTCGCTCTTGCCACGGCTATCCAGCAGATTGGCACCGATTTCGATGTCATCGGTCAGCGCATGGCTGAGGCTCAGGCTGACGGATTTATTGCGGTAGGCATCGTGATCGCCATCGCTTGGGTACGACTCATGGGTACGGTCGATTCCGGCGGTCTCATCGAGGCTGGCGCCGAGATTGAAGCGGGTCTTGTCATCGCCTCCGGACAGGCCAAGGCTGCGCTCCCAGGTCTGATTGTTGCCGAACCCCAAGTGCATGCGGGGCTGCAAACCCTGCTCAGTGCCGCGTCGGGTGAAGATCTGAATCACCCCGCCAATCGCATCGCTGCCGTAAATCACCGAACGCGAACCGCGCAGTACTTCCACGCGCTCGATCTGTTCGATATTCAGATGCTGCAGGTTGCTGTCGCCGGACGTTGAACTGCCGATGCGCTGGCCATCGACCAGCACCAGACTCTGCGCCGACTGCGTGCCGCGAATGTAGATCCCCGGCAGGCTGCCGCGCCCGCCGGCCTGCGCCACTTGCACGCCAGGGACGCGGCGCAGCAGATCAGGCACGTCGCTCGGTTGCAGGCGGTCGATGTCTTCGCGGGTGAATACCGTGTTGGCGGCGCTGCTGTCGTTTCGGGCTTCGACCTGGCGGTTGGCTGAGATCAGCATGTCTGGCAGTTTCAGTGCTTGATCACGCTCGAAGGTATCGGCGAGCGCGTTCACGGATGGCAGCAGGAAGAAGGGCAGGGCGAGGCGCGAGAGTTTCATGGACGGTCCACTGGTGTTTCAGGTGTACACAAATCAAATGTGGGAGCGAGCCTGCTCGCGAATGCGGTGTATCAGTCAGTCCTGATTTGACTGACAGTCCGCATTCGCGAGCAGGCTCGCTCCCACAAGGGTATTGCGTTTATTTGTCGAGTAAGGCCAGACGCTCACGAATCGACGCTTCGATCCCGGCCTCATCCAGCCCGCACTCGGCCAGCATTTGCGCAGGCTTGGCGTGCTCAACGTAGATATCCGGCAAGCCCAGATGCAGCATCGACTTGAGGATGTTCTCCCGCGCGAGGAACTCGCTGACCGCGCCACCGGCGCCGCCCATGATCGCGTTCTCTTCGATGGTCACCAGCAATTCGTGGCTGTCGGCAATCTCGCGCACCAGCTTTTCGTCGAGCGGTTTGACGAAACGCATGTCGACCACGGTGGCATCGAGTTTTTCAGCGACTTTCAGCGCTTCGGACAGTTGCACACCGAACACCAGCAAGGCGACTTTGCTGCCCTGACGACGGACGATGCCCTTGCCGATTTCGATCGGCTCAAGGTCTTTCTCAATGGTCGCATTCGGACCATTGCCACGCGGGTAACGCACCGCCGCCGGGCCGTTGTAGAGGTGGCCGGTGGTGAGCATCTTGCGCAGTTCGTTTTCATCGCTCGGGGTCATGATGACCATGCCCGGGATGCAGCGCAGGTACGACAGATCGAAGCTGCCGGCGTGGGTCGGGCCGTCTTCGCCGACCAGACCGGCACGATCGATGGCGAACAACACATCGAGGTTTTGCACCGCGACGTCATGCACTAACTGGTCGTAACCGCGCTGGAGGAATGTCGAATAGATCGCCACCACCGGTTTCGCGCCTTCGCAGGCCATACCGGCGGCGAACGTCACCGCATGTTGCTCGGCAATCGCCACGTCGAAGTAGCGCAGCGGGAAGCGTTCGCTGAACGCCACCAGGTCCGAGCCTTCCTTCATCGCCGGGGTGATCCCGACCAGGCGTGGATCGGCAGCGGCCATGTCGCACAGCCACTCGCCGAACACTGCCGAATACTTCGGCCCGCTGGCCTTTTTCGGCACAGCGGCCGGGGCATCGAGTGGTTCGAGTTTGGTGATCGCGTGGTAACCAATCGGGTCGACTTCCGCCGGGGCGAAACCTTTGCCTTTCTTGGTGACGATGTGCAGGAACTGCGGGCCTTTGAGATCGCGCATGTTGCGCAGCGTGGCGATCAGCGTTGGCAAGTCGTGGCCGTCGATCGGGCCGATGTAGTTCCAGCCCAGCTCTTCGAACAGGGTGCCGGGGACCAGCATGCCCTTGGCGTATTCTTCGGTGCGACGAGCGATTTCCCAGGCGCCGGGCAGGCGCGACAGGACTTTCTTGCTGCCCTCACGCATGCTCGCGTAGGTGCGGCTGGAGAGGATCTTCGCCAGATAATTCGACAGACCGCCGACATTGCGCGAGATCGACATGTCGTTGTCGTTGAGGATCACCAGCATGTTGGCGTTCACTTCCGGCGCATGGTTCAGCGCCTCGAAGGCCATACCGGCGGTCAGCGCGCCGTCGCCGATCACCGCAATCGCCTTGCGATCACTGTCTTGCAGGCGGGCGGCAATGGCCATGCCCAGCGCTGCGCTGATCGAGGTGCTGGAGTGGCCGACGCCAAAAGTGTCGTACTCGCTCTCGGAGCGACGCGGGAAAGCGGCGATGCCGTCCTTCTGGCGCAGGGTGCCCATGCGCTCGCGGCGACCGGTGAGGATCTTGTGCGGATACGCCTGATGCCCGACGTCCCACAGCAGACGGTCGTCCGGCGTGTCGAAGACGTAATGCAACGCGATGGTCAGCTCGATCACGCCCAGGCCGGCACCGAAATGCCCACCGGTCTGACCGACCGTGTAGAGCAATTCCAGGCGCAACTCATCGGCCAGGGTTTCCAGCTCGGCTTCGCCTAACCGGCGCAGGCCGTCCGGCGTATTCGCGCGGTCGAGCAGGGGCGTGGTCGGGCGCTTGCGGGGAATCTCATGAAACGTCGTGGGCATCAGGCGAATCGTTATAGGTATAAAAGATGCGGCAGTTTACCTGATGCATCGCCCCCTGCCCACGCGTTGGTCTTTTTTGGCGGATACGCCGTCAGTTGCGCCGCTCGACGATGTACCGGGCCAGCTCGCGCAACGGCTCGGCGACCGCGTCAAACGGTCGCAGGGCGTGCAGGGCCTGATCGCGCAGTTCCAGCGCATAAGCCTTGGCAGCGTCGAGACCGAGCAGCGCCGGGTAGGTCGGTTTGTCGCGGGCGATGTCGGCGCCCTGGCGTTTACCCAGGGTTTCGGTATCGCTTTCGACGTCGAGGATGTCGTCCTGCACCTGGAAAGCGAGGCCAATGGCCTGTGCATAAGTCTGCAGGGCGCGCAGTTCATCCGGCTCGGCGCGGCCGCTGGCCAGAGCACCGAGTTTGACGCTGACTTCGATCAGTGCGCCGGTCTTGTGCCGGTGCATCTGTTCGAGGGCTTTCTGATCGAGTTTGAGGCCGACCGAACCGAGGTCGATGGCTTGACCGCCGACCATGCCTGCCGGGCCGGCGGCGTTAGCCAGCGCGGTGACCATTTGCAAGCGGATGTCACTGCTGCAATCGCTCAGGCGCGGGTCGAGCAGGGCGCTGAAGGCCAGACTCTGCAAACCGTCACCGGCGAGAATCGCGCAGGCTTCATCGAATTTTTTGTGAGTGGTCGGCTGGCCGCGACGCAGATCGTCGTCGTCCATCGCCGGCAAATCATCGTGAACCAGCGAATAAGCGTGGATCAGCTCGACCGCGCAAGCCGCACCGTTGGCTTGC
Source organism: Pseudomonas tensinigenes (assembly GCF_014268445.2). Taxonomy (NCBI): domain Bacteria; kingdom Pseudomonadati; phylum Pseudomonadota; class Gammaproteobacteria; order Pseudomonadales; family Pseudomonadaceae; genus Pseudomonas; species Pseudomonas tensinigenes. The sequence goes on along the minus strand of NZ_CP077089.1, from coordinate 6,085,349 downwards.
TCAGCCTTGCCGCCGAGCGCTTCGCACGCAGCGTAAGCCAGCAGCGGGCGCACGCGTTTGCCGCCGTTCATCACGCTGTAGCGCATGGCTTCGTAAAGCCGCGCCAACTCCGGCAAAGGCGCGTTGAACAGGGTTTCCAGCGCTGCGTTAACCCGGGTCTGACTGGTCGCCGTGTACGCCGCGATCATTCTGGCTGTTCCGCGTCGAAGGGTTCCTCGGCGAGTTCGCCATCGCGCTCCAGCAGCACTTGCACCTTCTGCTCGGCCTGCGCCAGCGCTGCCTGGCAGTCACGGGTCAGACCGATGCCCTGCTCGAAAGCGGTCAGCGAGTCTTCCAGCGACAATTCACCGTTCTCCAGACGCTCGACCAGTGTTTGCAGGTCGGCGAGGGACTGTTCGAAATCCAGTGCAGCTTTTTTGCGGGCCATGGCGGCGATTTCCGGTTGACGTTAAACCGGCGCGACACTAGCAGATAGGGGGGGTATGGGCAAATGAGCAGGCTGCGGCTGACCCTTAATCCTGTGGCGAGGTAGCAAGCTCCGTCGCGACAGGATTTGTAGTGATTAAGGAGAGGTGAGGCTTATTCGGCTCATTTTGTGAGCCGAATAATTTTCCTATTCGGCTCACGCCTGTCGACTGTGCAAGTTTCCTACAGCAAAAGCACATGTATCCGATTGTTAAAAAACCGCCAAATGGCTAATCTTCGCGCCTTCTACGACCCCATAGTCACGGGTCTTTCAGACGAAACGCAGTTTTCACCGCTGTGAAGTACCGAGGATCGGGTGCAAGGTTTCGTTCAGGCATGGCAGGAGGCATCACATGCGTTCATTTCTTTGGCTGCTGATCGGCCTGGCCTGCGCACCCGCGCTGCTGGCGGCGCCGAGCGCTGAGTTGTCGGAACCGGTGGGCGGCTGGCGCTATCACGGCTTGCTTGATCGCACGGAAAACCCGCAAGTCGCCTACCCGACGCCGCCGATCGATCGCGGCATCCAGCGCAATCGCACGATGATCCAGGGCCAGCTCAAAGCCATCGGCCATATGCGCCCGCCGCACAGTCTCGCGGTGAACGGCAATCCACTGAATCTGTACACCGACGACCAGGGCCGTTTCGCCCGGCCGTACGCGTTCGGCGCGGGCTCCAACAGCGTCGAAGTGATCAGCGCCGAGGGCCAGTCGCTCAAGCGTGTGCAATTTTATGAAGCAAACAATTTGCGCACGCCGGCGCGTATTCGTCTTGTCTTGGGATGGGACGATCCGAAAGCCGAGCTCGATCTGCACATTGTCACGCCCGACGGTCAGCATGCGTTCTGGGCGCGTCCGGCGTTGAACAATGGCGGCGGTCTCGACCCGGATGGCGTCGATGGCCCCGGCCCGGAAATGTTCACCATGACCGCGCCGCTGCACGGCACCTACCTGGTTTACGTCAACTATTGGGGCAACTTCGGCAACGGCGGCTATAACTTCGAGGAGACCAGCAACCAGAACGAGGTGATCACCTCGCAAATCACGCTGGTGCTCAACGAAAACACTGTCGACGAAAAACGCGAAACGTTCATCGTGCCCCTGCGGGCGATCGGTGATCTGCTGCTGGTCAAGACTTTCAACTATTAAGCATCCCGTCACGGATGAAACTGGGTTTGTGAAGATGAGCGATAACACTGTTACTCCGGCTGCCGACACGCCAGCGGCCAAACCTTCGCGGCGCTGGCCCTTGCTGCTGGCCGGGTTGTGCCTGGTGGCCGGCGTGGCGGGTGGTTTTGGCTGGCTGCTGCTCAAGCCCAAGGCGCCGCCGGCGGAATTGGCCAGTGACAAGCTTGGCCTGAGCCGTCCGGATGCGTTGCTGGAAACCCGCTCGCTGAGCCAGTTGCCCAAGGACTTGCTGACCGTGCCGTTCCTCAAGGCCACGCTCACCGAGGATTTCGTCTTCTATTACGAGACTCATGCTGATCGCCTCGGCTTGATCGGCAGTCTGCGCCGGATCATCTACGAGCATGATCTGAAGTTGCAGGACAGCCTGATCGAGCAGCTTTTCGATCAACCGGCCGATGTTGCGCTGTGGCGTGGTGCCGATGGTCGCTTGAAGGATTTTCTGTTGGTGATGGATCGTGGTGGGCTGGCGAAACTGCTGGAGCCGCTGGCGAAAGTAGCGCTGGATGACACTCAGCTCAGCCAGATGGGCGAACTCAAGGTCGGCGGCGATAGCGTGCCGCTGTACCAATTGACCTATAACGCCAGCAAAGCCCTGTTGTTCGCCTCCCACGGCGACAAACTGGTGGTGCTGTCCAACCCGGCCAAGTATTACGACCCGGAAAGTGGCGTCTCCGAAGAGTCGGGCCACGTTTCGCCACAAGCGCTGGCGGCGCTGCTCAATGGCGAAAAACTGTTCCCTGAAGCCTTCGGCCTGCCGGCGAAAACTCCGGAAACCAAGCAACGCCTATCGGTCAACTCCAGCGTTCTCGCCATGGGCTATCAGCGCTTCATCCCGAACTTCGCCGGGCTGCGCTTCGACATGGACGACAAGGGCTGGCACAGCTACTTGGCCATGGACGAACTGGAAAACCAGCCCGACTTCGATTTCAAACCAGTCTGGCAAGCCATGCCACTCGGCGCCAGTGCCTGCGTAACCTTGCCGGTCGCCGCCGAACCGCAAAAACCACTGCTGGTAAAACTCGGCGCTGAAGAAGCCGTGGCGCAAACCCTCACCGAACATGTGGCCGGCGCGGCGGGCCTGTGCTGGTACGCCGATTCGCGGTTGTACACGCCGTTGCTGGTGGCCAGCCTGAAAGATGAAGACAGCAGTAAACTCGATGTCGACCTCGGCAAACTTTTTGGCTCGATGGTCGGCGCGTTCGAGGCCAACGTCGACGAAAACGTGTTCCCGGTGGTCGAGAAACAGGAAGGCCAGAGCCACGTCTGGCAGCGTCAGGTCAGTTCCAACTTCGGCCCGTATGCAGCGAAGACTGCCGAAAACCCGGACGCGATTTCCGGCAAGGCATTCATGAAAGTCAGTCTTGCCCGTCACGGCTCGACGCTGCTGTTTTCCCTCGACGACAAACTGGTCGACAAGGCGCTCGGCACCCTCGATAAGCGCTTCCCGCCAATGGCCGACGTTCTGCCGAAAGATGTGCTGATGCCGATCTATTTCGGCCCGGATTCGATGGCGCAACTGATGCAGCAGGAAACCCTCGACAGCCTGCCGCAGGACATGGAGCCGGTGTTCTACAACGCCGCGCAAACCTATCTGATCCCGAAACTGCGCACCCTCGGCGGCTACGGCAAATATGCCCTGACTTTGCCTGAAGGCAGCGAGCCTGACGGCCACTGGCAGTGGCTGCCGCTGGAGTGGAAAGCGCTGTGACGACACTGATCCGCAGCCTCGGCCTGCTTGCGCTGCTATTGAGTGCGGGTGCCCGAGCCGTTGAAACACCAGCTCTGGATCCGGCGCAATCCCAGGTGTTTCGCGCCTGGTTTGTGCGCATCGCCCAAGAGCAACTCAGCCAGGGCCCGAGCCCGCGCTGGTATCAGCAGGATTGTGCCGGGCTGGTACGTTTTGCCGCCAACGAAGCGCTGAAAGTCCACGACGACAAATGGCTGCGCAGCAATGGCCTGTCCAATCGCTACCTGCCGCCCGAGCTTTCGCTGAGCGATGAGCAACGCAAGCTTGCCCAGCAATGGCAGCAGGGCGGCGGCAAGGTCGGGCCGTACGTCAACGCGATCAAACTGATTCAGTTCAACAGCCATCTGGTCAGTCGCGACGTGTCGCAGGCGCGGCCCGGTGATCTGATGTTTTTCGATCAGGGCGACGACCAGCACCTGATGATCTGGATGGGCCGCTACATCGCCTATCACACCGGCACCACCACCCCGACTGACAACGGCATGCGTTCGGCAAGCCTGCAGCAACTCATGACATGGAAGGACACTCGATGGATACCCGACGCAGCCAACCCCAACTTCATCGGCGTCTATCGACTGAACTTTCTCTCCCAATGACCGGTGCCCGCATGTTGCGACTTTGCTCCCGAATTCCTTTGCTGCTGGCGTTGTTGCTGCCAGTGGCTACCGTCAGCGCCGAAGATTCGGTCGAGCCGAGCGGCTACACGCCGGTGTCCGGTGAAAGCTTCTTCCTGCTCGCCGACAGCAGTTTTGCTGCCGATGAACAGGCAATGGTGCGCCTCGAAGCGCCGGGCCGTGACTATCGCCGTTTTCGCATGGAACCGTACGGCGGCGCCGACATTCGCGTGTATCGCATCGACAAGCCGCTGGATTTCCTCAAACGCCAGAAAAACCTGCACCGCGTGGTCAGCGACGGTCAGTTCAAGGGCGAAGGCCTGTCCAACACCCTCGCGTACTTATGGGATAACTGGTACCGCAAATCCCGTCGGGTGATGCAGCGCGCGTTCTCCTACGAATCGCGTAAACAGGTCACCGAAGAAGTACCGGAACTGAAGATGGGCAACGCCATGGTCGCGCCTACTCCGTACGACGCGCAGCCGCAATTTGCGCTGATTCCGGGTCTGCCGGTGGTCAGCCAGTTCCGTTATCCGTTGTGGCAGGCCAAGCCGATTCAGCCGCCGGCCGGGGTCAATCTCGCAGGTTCTTCGAGCGACTTCGTCAGTGTCGCGCCGGGTAACGTTTATATCCCGTTGGGTAATCTGAAACCGGGTCTGTATCTGGTCGAAGCGCTGATCGGTAAATACCGCGCGACCACCATGGTTTTCGTCTCCAACACTGTGGCGGTGAGCAAGATTGCCGGCGATGAATTGCTGGTCTGGGCGGCGCGCAAACACGAAGGCAGTTCGGTGCCGAAGGTCAATGTGCTGTGGACGGATGGCCTCGGCGTGATGAGCAGTGGTGCCACTGATGCCGATGGCTTGCTGCGCCTGAAACACGTCAGTCCGGAGCGTTCGTTCGTCATCGGCGAGGACGAAGAGGGCGGTGTATTCGTCTCGGAAAACTTCTATTACGACAGCGAAATCTACGACACCAAACTGTATGCCTTCACCGATCGGCCGCTGTATCGCCCGGGCGATTGGGTGTCGTTGAAAATCGTTGGTCGCGAGTTCAAGAATGCGCGGGATTCGGTGTTGCCGGGTGCAGCGGATGTCACGGTCAGCGTGCTCGATGCCACCGGTACCGAGTTGCAACACCTCGACCTGAAACTCGATTCGAAGGCCGGTACTCAGGGCCGTTTCCAGTTGCCGGACAACGCGGTGGCGGGGGGTTACGAGATTCGTTTCAACTATAAGGAACAGGCCTACAGCAGCGCCTTCCGTGTGGCGGAATACATCAAACCGCACTTCGAAATCTCACTGAATCTGGCCAAGCAGGATTACCGCACCGGCGAACCGGTCAAAGGCAATCTGGTGTTGCTCTACCCGGACGGCAAACCGGTGGCCAACGCCAAGCTGAGCCTGAGCCTGCGTGCCCAGCAACTGTCGATGGTCGACAATGAGCTGCAATACCTCGGGCAATTCCCGGTGGAACTGACCAGCACCGAACTGACCACCGACAGCAAAGGTAACGCGACCCTCGACCTGCCGGCTGCCGACAAACCGAGCCGCTACATGCTCACCGTGTTCGCCAGCGATGGCGCGGCGTATCGGGTCAAGACCACCAAGGAAATCCTCATCGACCGTGGCGCGGCGAGTTTCCGTCTGAGCGCGCCGCAACGCTTCAGTGCAGTCGGCGATAAGGTTGCGTTCAGCTACGCCAACGAGGGCGGCACCGAGCAAAGCAAAGCGGTAATACCGAGCACTTATGGCTGGGTGCGTCTGGAAGACCAGAGCACGGGCGAAGGCAAACTTGCGGCGACGGATAAAGGCTTCAGTCTGGCTTTCGATCGTCCAGGTACCTACAACCTGACCCTGAAAGATCAACACGGTCGCGTACTCGGTGCCACCGGGCATTCGGTCACTGGTGACGGTGTGAAAGCGGTGCCGGGTACTGTGGAAATTGTCCTCGACAAGGCTGAGTACAAGGCCGGTGATGAAGCGCTGGCGCTGATCACTTTTCCTGAGCCGGTCAGCGATGCCTTGCTGTCGCTGGAGCGCGACAAGGTCGAAGCCACCGCGCTGCTGGCCAAGGGCGGCGACTGGTTGAAGCTGGAGAAACTCAGCGACACCCAATACCGCGCACGCATCCCGGTGAAGGACAACTTCGCGCCGAACCTGACCTTCTCCGTGCTCTACACCAAGGGCGGTCAGTACAGCTTCCAGAACGCCGGGATCAAAGTGGTCGCGCCGCAAATCGACGTGGCGATCAGCACTGACAAAGCGGTGTATCTGCCGGGCGATACGGTCACGGTTGACCTGACTACGCAGTTCGCCGGCAAAGCGGTGCCGGCGCATCTGACCGTCAGCGTCGTCGACGAAATGGTCTACGCGCTGCAACCGGAAGTCGCGCCGACCATCGACCAGTTCTTCTATCACCCGCGCCGTAACAACGTGCGCACCAGTGCGAGCCTGTCGTTCATCAGTTACGACGTCGCGCTGCCGGGTAGCCCCGGTGCGCCGGGCAAAGCCAATCGCAGCGAGCGTGGGGTGAAAGTGCTGGAGCGTCCGCGTCGTGAAGACGTCGACACCGCTGCGTGGCAACCGGAGTTGTTGACCGGTGCCGACGGCAAAACCCGCTTCACTTTCAAGATGCCGGACTCGCTGACCCGCTGGCGCATTACCGCCCGCGCCATCGCCGATGACGGTCAGGTCGGACAAAAGAAACAGTTCGTGCGTTCGGAAAAACCGCTGTACCTGAAGTGGAGCGGGCCGAGCAAATTCCGCAAGGGCGATCAGCCGCAACTCGGCGTGTTCGCGTTCAGTCAGGCCGAGAAACCGGTCAAGGCTGAACTGGTCACTCACTACGCTGGCATCGAACAACGCCTGCCGGTGACCCTGAACAACGGCATCAATTACCTGCCGCTGCCGGCGTTCACATTGGCTTCTGGCGAGTGGACGGCGGAGCTGGTGCAGGACGGCAAAACCGCCGACTCTCTGGCCGTGCGCCTGAGTGCGACCGGTGATGGCTGGCAAGTGACGCAGACGCAAAGCCTTGATGTCGCCAGCGGCGACACTGCGCTGAGTCTGCCAACCGATGCCACCGATATTCGTCTGCGTCTGGATGACAGTCCGCAAGCGTTGTTCCGCTCGGCACTCGATGATCTGCTGAGTTATCCGTACGGCGGCGTCGAGCAGACCGCCAGTCGTTTGCTGCCGCTGAGCATTGCTTATCCGTCGCTCGCGTCGAATCCGCAGATCCGTGATCGCTTGCGTCTGATCATGCAGAACAGCCGTCTGCGTCTGGTGCAAATGGCCGGGCCATCGGCGAGTTTCACCTGGTGGGGTTACGAGGGTGAGCCGGATGCGTTCCTTACTGCCTACGCCTATTACGCTGACTTTAACGCCAGCCAAGTGCTGGAACTGACCTTGCCGCCGGAGCACTGGCAGCGAGTGCTGGAGGTGTACGCCAAGCAAGCGCCGAACACGCCATTACTGCAACGGGCGCTGATTCTGTCGTTCGCCAAGCAGATGCATTTGCCGGTGAACACGCTGCTTAGCGGCTTGATGGACGATCTGGCCAAGGCCGGTGAAGGCAATGCAGAAACGCTGATGGACGATGGCGAAGACAGTCTGGTGATGAGCGATCCGGATTCGGCGCTCGGACTGGCGGCGGCGCGGGTGTTGACCGCCTCTTTGGCCACGCAGTCGAAAGTCGCCTTGCCGGACGCGTTCAATCGTCAGGTGGGCGCTGCACAACAGCTTCTTTCGGTCAGCTCGCAGCCGTTTGCCGAAGCGCTGAACCTGTCGTTGCAACCGTTTGATCAGGCGCGTGCGCAAGCGCTGTTGCAACGACTGTTGCCGCAGCAATCGACCCTCGAACGTGCGCTGGCGCTGACCTGGCTGCAACGCAGCATCGCCCAGGCTTCGCCGACCATTGCCCTGACACCGGGTGAAGGCTGGAAGAAAAACTACGGTGCAACCGGTGAGATGTACTGGACTTGGCAAGGCGCCACTCCGGTGCCGAGCGTGTTGACGGTGTCCGGTACGCAAGAGCGTCCGCTGCGCGCGGCGCTGAGCTTCCAGACTCAGCAGCCGGCGGCCGATCCGATGGCCGTGACCATCACCCGGCGCCTGTCGCGACTGGTGCCGGGCGATGAGGCGTTCACCTTCAAACTGGAGCCGGTCGGCAGCAAGCCGCTGTCCAGCGACAGCCTGTATCTGGACGAAGTGATCCTCACCAGCAAAGCGCCGAAACCACTGCGCTACGGCATGCTCGAAGTGCCGCTGCCACCGGGTGCCGATGTCGAACGCACGACGTGGGGCATCAAGTTGCAGGGCAAGGACGGCACCGAACCGGCTGCGCTGGAGAAGGCGCGCTTCGAACCGGGCCAACTGGCTTACGCCGTGCCGGTGGATGCGCTGAGTGGCGAGTTGCGCCTGCGCCATCTGGTGCGCTTCTCGCAGAAGGGCCAGTTCAACTTGCCGCCGGTGCGTTTCAAGCAGGTCTACGCACCGCAGCATCAGGCCCAGGAAGCGAAAGCCGCCCTCGGTCAGGTCACGGTCAACTGACATGAGCCGGCCGCTGCTGTGGCTGCTGATGTGTGTGATGCCTGCGCTGGCGACGGCGCAGGATGAGCCGTTGCGCGTGGCCTATAAGGGCGAGTTGTTGTCGTTGAGTCAGACGCAACTGATCAAGCGTGAACCGTTGCCGTCATCGCTGGATACGCCGCTGGGCAGTCTGTGGAAGTTGTTTGTCTACGCGTGGCTGGTGGACACCAGTGCGCGTGAGCCTGCGTATGAATGTCGCGGGCAGTCGAAGGAAGAGGTTTATTGCTGCTCGGCGGGTGGCAGGATCGAGCGTGATCAGGCGTTGGTGAAATCCTGCGGGTTGTATTTTGAGCCTGCGCGGTTGGGCATTTCTTCTGCCGAATGGCGCACGTATTGGCAGGCGCGGCGGGCGCCGTCGTGGTTGCTGGATTTGCCGTCGGTGCAACCGGCTCAACGGGTTTCCGTGGCTGATTTGCTGAAGGTCCTGGCCTCGCTACCGGCGCAGGATCAGGCGCGTCGAGTGCTACTCGACGTGGTGCTGAACGCGGCGGACGGCAATGTCGTTGGTGAACTGGGCGGGCGCTTGCGGGTGAAAACCTGGAGCTGGCTTGGCGATCAGGATCCGCAGTCGCGGCAGGGTGGGTTTGCTGGCTGGACGGCGGACGGCGCGCCGGTATGGGCGGGTGGGCGAGGCACCAGTCAGATGGTCTTGCGGCATTACGGCCAAGCATTGGCGACCGTGTTGCCGGCAGCCTGGCCGGCGGAGGCGGGGCGTTGTGTCGAAGTCAGCCTGTTTTCGAAGTACCCAGTTTCGAAGGTCTTAGCGGGTGATCGCCGCGTGACATCCGGCCCGTTGCAGGGCGACTACCGCGTCGAGTTCGCCAACGGCAACGCGCTGGATATCCACAGCGATGGCGAACTGTTTCTGCTCAACGACAAACTCGTCGCAAGGCTTGATCGCGAAGAGTACGTCGCCCGCGTGCTGGAGCGCGAAGCCAAACCCGAACCCGCCGAAGCGGCCAAAGCACTGGCCGTGGCAATCCGCACCTATCTGCTGCAAAACGCCACGCGCAACGGCGATTGCCTGAACATCGATGACAGCAGCAATCGCCAGCGTGTCGCCCCGCGTCCAGCCTCGGCCGAATCCCGCAACATCGCCGCATGGACGGCAGACCTCGTGCTGGCTGGTAGCACCGTCACCTATCACTCCGATCAACCCGGCCCGGACAAACTCGCCTGGCAACAAGCCGTCGAGCAAGCCAATGCCGGTCAACGCTACGACGCGATTTTGCTCCACGCCTACCCGCGTGCCAGCCTCAGCCGTTGGGACAATCCGGTCGCCTCCTGCGAAGCATTGCCCGCAGCCCAAGACTGGCTGCAGAAACAACGACGCGGCTGGCGCCCGAAACTGGAGAGCGAAACCGGCTACAACGAAGTCAGCACTTTCGCCGTGTGCAAACTGGCGTTCGGCAGGCCCTTCGTCGACCGCGAACGCCAACGTATCTACGTGCGCGGCGTGCTGACTCTGCAGGATCGCCTCGACCTGACCCACGAATATCTGCACCTGGCCTTTGAAGCACATCCCAACGGCCAGGATGAAACCTACATCGAAGGGCTCGCCCGTCATCTTTTGCTGGAATAGACCATGACACTCCGTTATCCACAGGTCTTGCTGCTGCTCTGCACCTTGACTGCGCTCTCGCCGGCCATCGCTGCCGACGGCGTCAAACTCGACACCCCAGTCGGCGGCTGGCGCAGCGGCGCACCTGAAGGCGAGGGCGAAAGCTTCCGCCAGACCGTTAACTACCCGGCCTCCTCGGTCAACACCCCGATTGGCCAGGCCAATACCGCACGCATCAGCGGCGAGATCAAAGCGGCGCGGAAGGACAACGAACCCGGCCGCCTGATCGTCAATGGCGTGAGCATGCCGCTGAAAATCGACGACAGCGGCCGCTTCGACCGCCCGTTCTCGTTCCCCAACGGCAGTAACAGCGTCGAAGTGCGCAGCCCTGACGGCCAACAACGCCACCGCACGCAATTCCTCAACACCAGCGGCGGCGCCACCCCGGCCAAACTGCGCGTACTGCTGGCGTGGGACAGCGACGGCACCGACCTCGACCTGCACCTCGTCACCCCCGACGGCGCGCACATCTGGTACGGCAACCGCAGCGCCGCCAACGGCGCCGCGCTCGACGTCGACGTCACCACCGGCTACGGCCCGGAAATCTTCGCCATGCCTGCTCCGATCAAGGGCCAGTATCTGGTGTATGTGAATTACTACGGCGGTGGGTATCGCGGGGATGATGAGGGCGGCGATGAAGCGGTGCAGGCGCTGACCACAGCGCAGGTGACGGTGATTACTGAAGAAGGGACGCCGAGCGAGAAGATGGAGACGTTTTTGATCCCGATGCGCGCGGTGGGGGAACTGACGTTGGTGAAGTCGTTCAGTTATCCGTGAGGGGGCGAGATGTTCCTGCACAGATGAGTGGGTCAGCAGAACTCGGACTATCCGCTATTTCTTTCAGGCATTAAAAAGCCGGCTTGTGGCCGGCTTCTCGGGGACCGGCTTGGCCTATTTTTGGTAAGCCTTGCCAGCCTTCAAAACGTACATCCGGATCTGCGTCCGGCTGTGGGACTTGGTCAGACGTTGGTCTGCCGCGTCGGGCGCTGTCTGGGCCGCAGGGCGGGTCGATGCGCAAATGTGGGGCGCAGGATACTGAGTTTTGCTTGGGATTCCCAGTCTGAAGTGCGGTTTAGAGCGACTTCTGCGTCAGAAATCCGGGATTTGTACCGAATGTCCGGGCCTCTTCGCGAGCAGGCTCGCTCCCACAGGGTTCAGTGCAAACTCGAAAACCGCATCAAGTCAGAGAAACGGCACCACCGGCCGGCGCTTGCTTACCGTCGACCACCAGAACACCCAGCCCAATATATGAATCCGTTGCTCCTCGATCTGTGCCGGGCGAAACACTTCGTCCGGGTATTCGGCGCTGTTGTGGCTGCGCAGGCGCAGGCCGTTGCCAGGCATACGGTGCAGGTATTTGATGCGCAGCATGCCGTCGTGTTCGATGGCATAGATCTCGCCGTCCACCACTTGAGTCAGGCCGCGATCGATGGCGACGATGGAGCCGTCTTCGATGCGTTCGGCCATGCTGTTGCCGATCATGTGCGCACAGATAGCATCGGCGGGGCGGATTTCCAGTTGATCAAGGGGCGCGCGCAGCAGCCGGATGGAGAGATCCTGATCCTGAATGACGTGGGTTTTGTCGGAGCCGTTGCTCAGTGGTGTTTCTTTGAAGAAGGCCAGTTCGATGTCGTTGGGATGGATGAATCGATAGGCGCCTTGGGGGTCGTGGGCATCAAAGCTGTCGCCATTGCTGGCAGGCTGATTCAGGCTCGGCGCTTCTTTTATGCCTTCGCCGGTTTTCAGCCATTCGCTGTTGACGGACAGCAGGCGTGAGACTTCTTCCATGCGATACGCCGGGACGCCCCGGGTGTACCAGTTGTGGACATTTTGGGCTTCCGTGCCCCAGAACTTTGCGAAACCCGTCGTGGAGATGTTCGCTGCTTCCAGGAGTGCCTTGAATCTTGGACCGCTAGTGTTCTTTCTCATAAACACGGAGTCTACGGCCGTGCCAGAGCGGTTTGAATAAACCGGGCGTTCAAAAACGGACTGAATTTTGCGACGGGATGTAAGACGTTCTTGTGGGAAATTACACAAGATAAAACTTTTCTGTAGTCCGTCATAAACACTATGTTTAAGGCGGCTTTTCCCCGAGCACAAAAAACCCCGGATCAACCGGGGTTTTCTTCAAGCATCACGCGTAGCGCAGGTGCTTAGCCTTTGTAGGCGGCAACCGACTTGGTGATCGCTTCGCGGGCGGCGTCAGCACCGGCCCAGCCTTCGATCTTGACCCATTTGCCTTTTTCGAGATCTTTGTAGTTCGCGAAGAAGTGCTCGATCTGCTGGATCAGCAGTGGCGGCAGGTCGGTGTATTCCTTCACATCGACGTACAGCTGGGACAGCTTGTCGTGTGGTACCGCGATAACTTTGGCATCGCCGCCGCCGTCGTCGGTCATGTTCAGGATGCCGACTGGACGCGCGCGGATCACCGAGCCTGGAGCAACCGGGTAAGGGGTCACAACCAGCACGTCGAGGGGATCACCGTCGTCAGCCAGGGTGTTCGGGATGTAACCGTAGTTGGCCGGGTAGAACATTGGGGTGGCCATGAAACGGTCAACGAACAGGCAATCGCTGTCTTTGTCGATTTCGTATTTGATCGGCGCGTGGTTGGCCGGGATCTCGATCGCGACGTAGATGTCGTTCGGCAGGTCTTTGCCAGCCGGAATCTTGCTGTAGCTCATTGGGCGTTGCCCCCGTAGTTGACCAAAAACACTTGGCCGGATTGACCAAAAAGTGGCGGCGATTATAGGCATATTCTGCCGTCGACGCCATGTACCGAAAGTCGTGCAGAGCTTAGTCGTGCGCCTGATAGACCGGGTCTGTGGCCTGAAGTTGCCGCAACCGGCTCAACGGATCCTGACGGTAGAAAAGCTGTAACTGCGCATACACCTGTGGATAAGCCTCATGCAGCAGATCCGGGGCGCTGAAGAAATACTCGCTGGTGACCGCAAAGAACTCCGCCGGGTTCTCGGCGGCGTAGGGATCGATGGCGGTTTCGGCGTCCGGGTCATGGTCGAGCTGGCGGTTGAGGTCGTCGTAGGCGTGTTGCATCACCTCGGCCCAGTCGCTGACGCGCATGTCGGTGTGCAGCGGCGGCAGGCCGTTGGCGTCGCCGTTGAGCATGTCGAGTTTATGCGCCAGTTCGTGGATCACCAGGTTATAGCCTTCCCAGCCACCACTGGCCATGACGCCGGGCCAGGCGAGGATGATCGGCCCCTGCTGCCAGGCTTCGCCGCTGTGTTCGCCGTCCCACTCATGCTCGACACCGCTGGCGTCGCGATGACGTTGCGGGCTGAGAAAGTCGTCGGGGTAGAGCACGATCTCGTGGAAACCCTGATACCAATTCAGATCGCCGAGGTGCAGCAGCGGCAATTGCGCCTGGGCGGCGAGCAACAGGCGTTGTTCCTGATGCAGTTCGACGCCGGGCAGGGCGCTCAAGTGTTTGTCGTCGAGGAACAGCACGCAGGCTTCGCGCAGCCACTGATCTTCGGCAGCGCTGATGCCATCAAGAAAACTCAATTGATGGCGCACCCGTTGCCACATGTCGTCGGCAATCGGGTACTTCGCCAGAATGCGCCGGCGACGCCAGGCGCTCAGCGACCACATCGGCTTAGTGCGATTGCGCTTTGGTGCCGCCGAAACGGCTGCGAACCACACCGAGGATCATCGGCACCAGCGACAACAGAATGATCGCCACTACCAACAACGACAGGTTTTTCTTGATGAACGGTACGTTGCCGAAGAAGTAGCCCAGCGTGACCAGACCGCCGACCCAGAGGATGGTGCCCAGCACGCTGAAACCGAAGAAGCGCGGGTATGGCATCTTCGCTACGCCGGCGACGAACGGCGCAAAGGTACGGATGATCGGCAGGAAGCGCGCCAGCGTTACGGTCTTGCCGCCGTGTTTGTCATAGAAATCGTGGGTTTTTTGCAGGTAATCGCGACGGAAGATTTTCGAGTTCGGGTTGCTGAACAGTTTTTCTCCGGCCGTTCGTCCGATCACGTAGTTGGTGCTGTCGCCCAGGATGGCCGCGAGCATCAGCAGTCCGCCCAACAGCACCGGATCCATGCCGCCGCCAGCGGCAACTGCACCGGCGATGAACAACAGTGAATCACCCGGCAGGAAAGGCATCACGACCAGACCGGTTTCACAGAAAATCACCAGAAACAGGATGGCGTAGATCCATGGCCCATAGTTGTTCACCAGCAAATCGAGGTAAACGTCGAGATGCAGGATAAGGTCGAGCGGGTTGAAATCCATGGAGGCACCTGTATGGCGGCCCGACTCGGCAGGCCTGTGCGGATGACTTCGTGTAAGCCTACAGCGGGGTGTAGTTTTTCTTACAAGCCGGAAAGATCGGGATTATACGGTCTGAGGGATGAAAAGCGTGTTGGTTTTGTAGCGAGGGATGTCGAGGTGTGAACAATTGTCAGGAAGCAGCCAGCATGTCTGAGGGAGCAGGCTCCCCCATCACACGTTGCGTTTGTAATCAAAGCTCTTCGCTGATCGGCAACACATAGTTCTTGAACTCGGTGTCTTCCTTGAACCCGATGGATTCGTAGGTTTTCTGCGCGACTTCATTGTTGCTGCTGGTGGAGACGCGCATGCGCACGGCCTGGGTTTCCTTGGCCATTTTCTTCGCGGTACGGATCAGGTTGTCGGCGACCAGTTGCCGGCGGGCGTCTTCAGCGACATAGATATCGTTGAGGATCCAAACGCGCTTGAGCGACAACGAGGAGAAGCTCGGATAGAGCTGACAAAAGCCCATCAGCTTCTTGTCGTCATCATCGGCCAGGGCCAGGTAGATCACCGATTCCTTGCGGCGCAGGCGTTTTTCGAGGAACGCGCGGGAGGAATCCGGGTAAGGCAGGGAACCGTAGAACTCGCGATATTTGACGAACAATGGGGTCAGCAAATCCAGATGTTCGAGGGTCGCTTGAATAATCCGCATGATAGGTCTCGTCTTCAAGTGGCTGTCTTCAACTGCTCTGACGGCGATGGGAAACCCTGGCGGCCGTGCATCGATCCTGCCTGAAACCGGCGCAGAAAGGCAATGCGGAAACGGTTCAGGTTGTGGGCGGATCGAGTAGGAAATTGCCTTTCATATCTACACCGGCGTCCGATTCCAGCGTCTGAACCTGTGCTTCGTCCTTCAGGTTGACCCCCGACAACTGCCGCCGACAGGCTTCGCGCATCAGATAAAGCAAGCGGTGCGCCGCCATGCCGTAGCTCAAACCTTCGAGCCGCACATTGGAAATGCAGTTGCGGTAGGCATCGGTCAGGCCGACCTTTGGATTGTAGGTGAAATATAAACCGAGGCTGTCCGGCGAACTGAGGCCCGGGCGCTCGCCGATCAGCATTACCAGCATTTTTGCGCCGAGCAACTGGCCGATTTCATCACCGACGGCAACGCGTCCCTGTTCCACCAGAACCACGGGCGCCATCGACCAGCCGTCAGCGCTCATTTGCTCTTCCAGCCGATTGAGAAACGGCAACGTATGCCGATGCACCGCCAACGCCGAAAGGCCATCGGCCACGACAATCGCCAGATCGACACCGCCGGGATGCGCCGCCGCGTAATCACGCAAGGCCTGCGCCGATTCATCGCTGAGCTTGCGGCCCAGATCCGGACGTTGCAGATAGCTGTTTCGATCTACGGCGGCACTGTGCAGCAGCAGGCTTTCGCGCCCGCGCTCACCGAGTTGCGCGCTGAGGCCAGCGTGATCGAACGGCAAGTGCACGGCATCGCGTGCCTGCGCGTGGGCAAACTGGAAATCCAGTTGCGCGCTGGTCGGCAGGCTGGTGCCGGTGCGGCCGAGAGCGATGCGCGCCGGGGTCAGGCGGCGCAGTTCCAGCCACGGGTTCTGCGGGTCCACAGGCGGTTTTTCCATGTGACTCATCCCAGTTGCGCCAATGCCTGGCGGAAGGCCGGCGGCAAGTTGTTGCCAAAGCGAACCTTGCCGTCCGCTTGGGTGAAGATGCCCATGTTCGCCAGCCATTGCTCGAACTCCGGCGCCGGTTTCAGGCCCAGGGTCTGCCGGGCGTAGAGCGCGTCGTGGAATGAAGTGGTCTGGTAGTTGAGCATGATGTCGTCGGAGCCGGGGATTCCCATGATGAAGTTGATCCCGGCGACACCGAGCAGCGTTAGCAGGGTGTCCATGTCGTCCTGATCGGCTTCGGCATGGTTGGTGTAGCAGATGTCGCAGCCCATCGGCACACCGAGCAATTTGCCGCAGAAGTGGTCTTCGAGGCCGGCGCGGATGATCTGTTTGCCGTTGTACAGGTACTCCGGGCCGATAAATCCTACGACGGTGTTCACCAAAAACGGCTTGAAATGTCGCGCCACGGCGTAGGCCCGCGTCTCGCAGGTCTGTTGGTCGACACCGTGGTGGGCGTTGGCCGACAGCGCGCTGCCTTGACCTGTTTCGAAATACATCAGGTTCTGCCCGAGGGTGCCGCGATTCAGGCTCAGGCCGGCGTCGTAGCCTTCCTGCAACACGTTCAGGTTGATACCGAAACTGGCATTGGCCGCTTCGGTGCCGGCAATCGACTGGAACACCAGATCCAGCGGCACGCCACGATTGATCGCCTCGATAGAGGTGGTGACGTGAGTCAGTACGCAGGCCTGGGTCGGGATGTCGTAGCGCTGGATGATCGCGTCGAGCATTTCCAGCATCGCGCAGATTGAGGCGATGCTGTCGGTGGCCGGGTTGATGCCGATCATCGCGTCGCCATTGCCGTAGAGCAGACCGTCGAGAATGCTCGCGGCGATGCCGGAAGGTTCGTCGGTCGGGTGATTGGGTTGCAGGCGCGTGGAGAGACGCCCGCGCAGGCCGAGGGTGCCGCGAAACTTGGTCACCACGCGAATCTTTTGCGCTACCAGCACCAGATCCTGCACGCGCATGATCTTTGATACCGCCGCGACCATTTCTGGTGTCAGGCCGGGGGCGAGGTTGCGCAGGCTGGTTTCATCGGCGGCGTCGCTGAGCAGCCAGTCGCGGAAACCGCCCACGGTGAGGTGGCTGACCACGGTGAAAGCTTGCTTGTCGTGGGTGTCGATGATCAGCCGGGTGACTTCATCGGACTCGTAAGGAATCAGCGCTTCCTGCAGGAAATGCGTAAGCGGAATGTCGGCCAGCGCCATTTGCGCAGCCACGCGCTCGCCGTCATTAAGCGCGGCGACGCCAGCGAGGAAGTCCCCGGAGCGTGCCGGGCTGGCCTTGGCCATGACGTCCTTGAGGCTGTCGAAGCGATAGGTCTGGGCGCCGACCGTGTGAGCGAAACTGGCCATACACAATTCTCCGTGACGGCGCAGACCGAGCCTGCGCCGGGATTGTCGGCACTCAGTGCAAGGCTTGCTCAGCCTTCTGGATCGCCGCGAATTCTTCTTCCGGCGTGCCTGCTACCAAGTGATGTCGACTGTAGAACGCAAAGTAAGCAATTAACACTCCATAGATGACGGCGGCACCGATTACCACCCGTGGATCGACCAGGAAGCCTGCGACCACGGCGATGCACGCCAGCACCAAGGCCACGCCGGAGGTGAAGATGCCGCCCGGTGTGCGGTACGGCCGGTCCATTTTGGGGCGGCGAATCCGCAAGGTGATGTGCGCGGCCATCATCAGCACATAGGAAATGGTTGCGCCGAACACCGCCACCAGAATCAGCAGATCGCCTTGGCCGGTCAGCGACAGGCCGAAACCGATGATGCCGGGAATCACCAGCGCCAGGACCGGTGCCTTGCTTTTATTGGTTTCGGACAGTTTGCGTGGCAGGTAGCCGGCCCGTGACAGCGCGAAAATCTGCCGCGAATACGCGTAGATAATCGAGAAGAAACTCGCGATCAGTCCGGCCAGCCCTACGAGGTTGACGAAACTGCCCATCCAGGTCGAGCCGCCATAGGCTTTGCTCAAGGCTTCGACCAACGGGTTGCCGGAGGTCAGCAGCGAGTTGGCACCCGCACCGCCTGGACCGACGATCAGAATCAGCAGGGCAAACATGAGCAGCACCAACATGGCGCCGATCAAGCCACGCGGCAGGTCGCGTTTGGGATTCTTGGTTTCCTCGGCGGCCAGCGGCACGCCTTCGACGGCAAGGAAGAACCAGATCGCATAGGGAATCGCCGCCCAGACGCCGACATAGCCGAATGGCAGAAATGGACTGGCACCCGCCGCGGCAGTGACCGGAATGTCGAGCAGGTTGGCGACGTCGAAGTGCGGCACCATCGCCACCAGAAACACCCCCAGCGCCAGCGCGGCGACGGCGGTGATGACAAACATCAGCTTGAGCGCTTCGCCGACCCCGAAAATGTGGATGGCAATGAAGATGATGTAGAAGGCCAGATAGATCATCCAGCCGCCGATGCCGAACAGCGATTCGCAGTAGGCACCGATGAACACCGCGATAGCCGCAGGGGCAATGGCGTATTCGATGAGAATCGCGGTGCCGGTGAGAAACCCGCCCCACGGCCCGAATGCACTGCGGGCAAAACCGTAGCCCCCACCAGCGGTGGGGATCATCGAAGACAACTCGGCCAGAGAAAAGCACATGCACAGGTACATGGTGGCCATCAGCAGCGTCGCCAGGAACATGCCGCCCCAGCCACCCTGAGCGAGGCCGAAGTTCCAGCCGGCATAGTCACCGGAAATCACGTAGGCAACGCCCAGACCCACCAGCAGTACCCAGCCGGCGGCACCTTTTTTCAGTTCGCGTTGTTGAAAGTAATCCGATCCGACTTTTTCAAAGTCGACGGAGGCGCCGGTCGCCGGAGCGCCAGCCGGGGATTCGCTAGGCATAGGTTTCACCGTTCTTATTGTTTTATTGGCCCGATTGTTCCGTCAGGAACCATGGGGTTGAAAGGCACACCGCTTTCGCGAGCAGGCTCGCTGCCACATTAGAGTTGTGTCGAGTCGAACATTGCAGGTGCACGCAATTCCCTGTGGGAGCGAGCCTGCTCGCGAAAGCTATCTGAGGGGCGATGCAGAAACGACGGCCTCGCCCCTCATCCGCTTAGAAGAAGCCCAACGGATTGATGTCGTAGCTCACCAGCAGGTTTTTCGTCTGCTGATAGTGATCGAGCATCATCTTGTGGGTTTCACGCCCAACGCCGGACTTCTTGTAGCCACCAAACGCGGCATGCGCCGGATACAGGTGGTAGCAGTTGGTCCACACGCGACCGGCCTTGATCGCGCGGCCCATGCGATAGGCGCGGTTGATGTCGCGAGTCCACAGGCCGGCGCCGAGGCCGAACTCGGTGTCGTTGGCGATCGCCAGGGCTTCGGCTTCGTCTTTGAACGTGGTGATGCTCACCACCGGGCCGAAGATTTCTTCCTGGAACACGCGCATCTTGTTGGTGCCCTTGAGCAGGGTCGGCTGGATGTAATAGCCGGTCGACAGGTTGCCCTCGAGTTTCTCCACTTTGCCGCCAGTCAGCAGTTCGGCGCCTTCGCCCTTGGCAATTTCCAGGTACGAAAGAATCTTGTCGAATTGCTGCTCGGACGCCTGGGCGCCAACCATGGTGTCGGTGTCCAGTGGATCGCCACGTTTGATTTGCAGGACTTTCTTCATCACGACGGCCATGAACTCGTCGTAGATCGATTCCTGCACCAGTGCACGGGATGGGCAGGTGCAGACTTCGCCCTGGTTGAAGAACGCCAGCACCAGACCTTCAGCGGCCTTCTCAATGAAGGTCGGCTCGGCCTGCATGATGTCTTCGAAGAAGATATTCGGCGATTTGCCGCCCAGTTCCACAGTGGACGGAATGATGTTTTCGGCGGCGCATTTCATGATGTGCGAGCCGACCGGGGTCGAGCCGGTGAAAGCGATTTTGGCGATGCGTTTGCTGGTCGCCAGCGCTTCGCCGGCTTCCTTGCCATAGCCCTGAACAATGTTCAGCACGCCCGGTGGCAGCAGGTCGCCGATCAGTTCCAGCAACACGGTAATGCCCAGCGGGGTTTGCTCGGCAGGCTTGAGCACCACGCAGTTACCGGCAGCCAGCGCCGGTGCGAGTTTCCACGCGGCCATCAGGATCGGGAAGTTCCACGGGATGATCTGGCCGACCACGCCCAGCGGTTCGTGAATGTGATAGGCCACGGTGTTGCCGTCGATTTCGGCAGCGCTGCCTTCCTGGGCGCGCAGGCAGCCAGCGAAGTAGCGGAAATGGTCGGCGGCCAGCGGGATGTCGGCGTTGAGGGTTTCGCGGATGGCCTTGCCGTTGTCCCAGGTTTCGGTGATCGCCAGCAGTTCGAGGTTCTGTTCGATGCGGTCGGCGATTTTCAGCAGGATCAGCGAGCGCGCCTGCACGGACGTCGCGCCCCACGCGTCGGCAGCAGCGTGGGCGGCGTCCAGTGCCTTGTCGATGTCTTCGGCAGTGGAGCGGGGGAATTCGGCAATCGGCTGGCCATTCACTGGCGAGGTGTTGGTGAAGTACTGACCTTTGACAGGCGCGACGAACTCGCCGCCGATGTAGTTACCGTATTTGGCTTTGAACGAGACTTTGGCGCCTTCAGTACCGGGGTGAGCGTAACGCATGATGATGTTCTCCTTGGCTTTGTACTTATTAGAGAAACGCGCAAGTGCGCTTGCTTTAAGCGTAGAGCAAAGGTCGGGCCACTGCCGTGCAGGGCAGGTAAATCAAGGGCTTGGGTGGTTTGTCTCGGACGAGCGGATGGCGTCTGTGACGGTTTCGGTACAGGTGGGGTGACAGTTTGTACCGCTTTCGGCACAGCTGATGACCGGGCAGTCTTGCCAGCATTGCAATGCGTCGGTGGCTGGAGGATGCTGGGCGTCACCTCAGCATTGGGCCGTCGAGCCTCGGGGAGAACAATAAGAAATGCACGACAACCATTTGAGCCGCCATGCGCAGCAGGTTCTCACCGCTACTCAGGGCAAACCGCACCTGCACGGGCCCGGTGCCGATCCGTCGATTGCCCGTTCGTGGCTGCGCTGTCTGGAGGACTACCACCTCGACCCGGCGCTGAGCATGGCGCCGACCGTGCTCGAACACGGGCGCGTTCTCGAAAGCCGCGAACGACTGCAGCAAGTCCTGCAGATCGCTGGCAATGAAATGAGTAGCCTGCATCAACAGCTCTCCGGCGCCGGGCATGCGGTATTGCTGACCGACGCGCGCGGGGTGATCCTCAACTGCGTCACCGCGCCGGCCGAACGCAAGATCTTCGAACGCGCCGGTCTCTGGCTGGGTGCCGACTGGAGCGAAGCCTGCGAAGGCACCAACGGCATCGGCACCTGCCTGGTCGAGCGCCAGGCGCTGACGATTCATCAGGACGAACACTTTCGCGGTCGCCACACAGGGCTGACCTGCTCGGCAAGCCCGGTGTTCGACCCGCACGGCGAACTGCTCGCGGTGCTCGACGTGTCCTCGGCGCGCCACGACGTTTCGCGGCAGAGCCAGTTTCACACCATGGCGCTGGTCAATCTGTCGGCGAAGATGATCGAGAGTTGTTACTTCCTGCGCTGTTTCGATAACCAATGGTTGCTGCGCTTTCATTTGCAGGCCGAGTCCGTCGGACTGTTCAGCGAAGGCTTGCTGGCGTTTGACGGGGAAGGGCGGATCAGTGCGGTCAACCAGAGTGCGCTGAATTTGCTCGGGCATATTCGCGGCGGCCTGCTGGGTAAACCGGTGGAGGCGTTTTTCGATTGTTCACTGGATGAATTGCTTGGCCGCGCGAGTGCCAATGCCAGCGCCAGTTGGCCGTTGCGCACCCGTGACGGGCGACATTTGTTTGCCGTGCTGCGCGGTGAGTCGCGCAAGCCTCTACCTTTTGTATCGACGCCAGTCGTGGCTGAGGCCCCGCGCCTTTCGGGCATATGCCTCGGTGATGAAACGTTGCAGGCAGATTTTCGCAAAGCCCTGCGCGTGTTCGAGCGTGATGTGCCGCTGCTTATCAACGGCGAAACCGGCTCCGGTAAAGAAGCTTTCGCCAAGGCTGTGCACCAGGCCAGTCAACGCTCCGCCAAATCCTTCGTCGCGCTCAACTGCGCGGCCATTCCTGAGAGCCTGATTGAAAGCGAACTGTTCGGCTATCGCGGCGGCAGCTTCACCGGCGCGCGCAAGGACGGCATGCGCGGAAAGCTGCAGCAGGCCGATGGCGGGACGTTGTTCCTCGATGAAATCGGCGACATGCCGCTGGCCTTGCAGACTCGGCTGTTGCGAGTTCTGGAGGATCGTCAGGTGGTGCCGATCGGCGGCGAGCCGGAGTCGGTCAACGTGCGGATCATCAGTGCCACCCACCGCAATCTGCTGGAGCGGGTCGTCGATGGCAGCTTCCGAGAGGATTTGTATTACCGGCTCAACGGTCTGGAAGTGGCGTTGCCAGCGTTGCGCGCACGCAGTGATAAATCGCAGTTGCTGGATTTTCTGCTGGCCGAAGAGGCGGGCGGTGAAGCGATCCTGATCGACGAGCCGGCGCGTCAGGCTTTGCTGGCGTTCAATTGGCCGGGCAATGTGCGGCAGTTGCGCAATGTCCTGCGCACGCTGGCGGCGTTGTGTGATGAGGGGCGGATCGGGCTGGAGGATTTGCCGGTGATGATTCGGCAGGGGCGTCCAGTCCTTCCGCGAGCCGAGTGCTCGGAGCATCCACTGGATGATGCCGAGCGAATTGCACTGCTTAAAACTTTGGAGCAGACGCGGTGGCATATGACGCATACGGCTGAGCAGCTTGGGGTCAGCCGCAATACCCTTTATAGAAAGCTGCGTAAGCATGGGATTGAGCGGCGAGTCAGTTAGAAGGCCCTCACCCTAGCCCTCTCCCAGAGGGAGAGGGGACTGACCGAGTCGCTCTAATGATCTACGCCGACCTGAGCCATACAGCCGAACTCAGGATTTGAAAGCGACCGAGATCGGCTTCTGATCGAAGTGTTTTGGCGACTTACGCCGACCTGAGTTATCGAGTCGAACCCAGGATTAGAAAGCAACGCAGATCGGCTCCCTCTCCCTCTGGGAGAGGGCTGGGGTGAGGGCGGCAGTCTGCAGTCGAGTCGAGATGTAACGGCCCACCCATCCCGCCCCTCACCTAAAGAGTGCGATTTCCCCCTCCCTACGCTAACCTGCGGCCATGTTTACGAGGTCGACTATGCACATTCATATTCTGGGTATCTGCGGGACTTTCATGGGCTCGATGGCGGTGTTGGCCAAAGAGCTGGGCCATCACGTGACCGGCTCCGACGCCAACGTCTATCCACCGATGAGCACACAGCTGGAAGCCCAAGGCATTCAACTGACGCAGGGCTATGACCCGGCGCAGCTCGATCCGGCACCGGATCTGGTGGTGATCGGCAATGCCATGTCGCGCGGCAACCCGGCAGTGGAATATGTCCTGAACAAAGGCCTGCCATACGTCTCCGGCCCGCAATGGCTGGCTGACCATGTGCTGCAAGGTCGCTGGGTCTTGGCGGTGGCTGGCACCCACGGCAAAACCACCACCAGCAGCATGCTCGCCTGGGTCCTGGAACACGCCGGCATGAGTCCGGGCTTCCTGATTGGCGGCGTGCCGCAGAACTTTTCGGTATCGGCACGTCTGGGCGGTACACCGTTCTTCGTGATCGAGGCCGACGAATACGACAGCGCATTCTTCGACAAGCGCTCGAAATTCGTGCACTACCGTCCGCGCACCGCGATCCTCAATAACCTTGAGTTCGATCACGCAGACATCTTCCCGGATCTGCCGGCGATCGAGCGGCAATTCCATCACTTGGTGCGCACCATCCCGAGTGAAGGCCTGGTCATTCATCCAACCACCGAGCCAGCCTTGCAGCGTGTGATCGAAATGGGCTGCTGGACCCCGGTGCAGACCACCGGTGCCGGCGGTCAGTGGCAGGTCAAACTGCTCAGCGAAGATGGCTCAGCGTTCGAAGTGATGTTCGAAGGCGTGTCGCAAGGCACAGTCGAGTGGGAGCTGACCGGTCAGCACAACGTCGCCAACGCCTTGGCTGCCTTGGCGGCTGCGCGCCATGTTGGCGTGGTGCCGTCGATGGGCATCGCCGGGTTGAGTGCGTTCAAGAACGTCAAACGCCGCATGGAGAAAGTCGCCGAAGTCCGCGGCATTACCATTTACGACGACTTCGCCCACCACCCGACTGCCATCGCCACCACCCTCGACGGTTTGCGCAAACGCATCGGCGACGCACCGCTGATCGCGATCATCGAACCACGCTCCAACTCGATGAAGCTCGGTGCCCACCGTGACGGTTTGCCGGACAGCGTGGTCGATGCCGATCAGGTGATCTGGTACGCCCCGGCCAACCTTGGCTGGGACCTCGCCGGCACCGCCGCGCTGTGCACGGTGCCGTCGATTGTCAGCGATTCGCTGGAGGGCATCATTGAACGCGTGAAGAGCCAGGCCCAGCCCGGCACGCACGTGGTGATCATGAGCAACGGCGGCTTCGGCGGCCTGCACGGCAAACTCGCCGAGGCGCTGGTATGAACAATGGCCCCGAACGCATCACGCTGGCGATGACCGGCGCGTCCGGCGCGCAATACGGTCTACGTCTGCTCGATTGTCTGGTGCGGGAAGATCGCGAAGTGCACTTCCTGATCTCTAAGGCTGCGCAACTGGTCATGGCGACCGAGACCGATGTCACGCTGCCGCCCAAGCCGCAAATGATGCAGGCCTTCCTGACCGAATACACCGGGGCTGCCGCTGGGCAGATCCGCGTGTACGGCAAGGAAGACTGGATGTCGCCGGTGGCCTCGGGTTCCGGCGCTCCCGCGGCGATGGTGGTAGTGCCGTGTTCAACCGGGACGTTGTCGGCGATTGCCACGGGCGCCTGCAACAACCTGATCGAACGCGCTGCTGATGTGACGTTGAAGGAGCGCCGCCAGTTGATTCTGGTGCCGCGTGAAGCGCCGTATTCGAGCATTCATCTGGAGCACATGCTCAAACTGTCGAACATGGGCGTGACGATTCTGCCGGCCTCGCCGGGTTTCTATCATCAGCCGCAGACCATCGATGACCTGATCGATTTCGTCGTGGCGCGGATTCTCAATTTGCTGGGTATTCCCCAGGACATGTTGCCGCGTTGGGGTGAGCATCATCTGAGCAGCGATGAATAAGCTGCTGGCGATTGGGCTGGTGTTGTTGCTGACCGGGTGTGCCACGGCGCGCACGCTGGATGCGGCCAAACCGGGGGCACCGGTGGTGTACTCCGGGACGCGGCTGGATTTGTATGCATTGAATGGCGGGTGCTGCGCGATGGATCGGTTCGGGGCTGAGGCGCCAAGTTATCCGGGGGTGGACCTGCCGGCGAGTGCGTTGCTCGATACGCTGTTGCTGCCGTTGTCATTGCTGACGGTGATCGGCGTGAGTTTTCAGGCGACTGGTGGATTGTGAAAAGCAAAAGATCGCAGCCTTCGGCAGCTCCTACATGGGGTTCGACTTGATCCTGTAGGAGCTGCCGAAGGCTGCGATCTTTTTCATTTGCCGAGCTTGCGCAAATCATCCGACTCGATCACCCGTACCCCGTCCTGCTCTTCCAGCGCCAGGCGCCACATCGCCCGCGCCAAATGGCAAGCTTCGATGCCACGGTATTTACCTGGAATCAGCTTCGACAACGGTCCGGCGAGCTGCTCGGCCAGACGCGGTTCTGTCCGTTCACCCAACAACAGTGAAGGCCGGCAAATGGTCAGTTGTGGCCAGTCCTGCGCACGCAGTGCCTGCTCCATTTCACCCTTGACCCGATTGTAGAAAACCGACGACTTCGGATCGGCGCCAATCGCGCTGATCACAATCAGATGCCGCGCGCCCATCTCCCGCGCGCGTTTGGCGAACGCCACGACCATGTCCAGATCCACCGCGCGAAACGCCGCTTCTGAACCGGCCTGCTTGATCGTGGTGCCGAGGCAGCAATAGGCGATATCGACCCGGCCGCTGAGTTGCGGCAGAAACACCTGCGGGTCGCCGACGGGGTTTTCCAGGTGCGGATGTTCGGCCAAGGGGCGACGGGAAGGGGCGAGCACGCGAGAAATCGTTGGCTCGTTGAGCAAACGGTCGAGTAGATGTTCACCGGTCAAACCGGTGGCTCCGGCAAGCAATACGTGCTGAGGCGTCAAGTACATAGTGTCTCTCCCTTGATACTGTTCAGCTTAGTTGCTCTTTATCGCTCCGTCGTTCAATGCAGCACTTTGCAAAGCTTTTCTTGCTTGCTGTTTGCGCAGCAGTTGCCAGTGCGCCAGCACGGTTTTCGGCGCCCAGATCTGCGGCTCCGAGGCTTCGAAACTGTCCGCCAGTTCCCGTTCGGCGACGGTGGCCTTGGCCAGTTTGAAGGCTTGCTCCAGATCATCGGTCTGGTTCAGCGCCTGGGCGAACAGGGCGTCGCCGAAATAGGTGAAGTTGGCTTCTTCCGAACAGCCGAAGGACACCCGATCGGCGCGCGAGGCGGTCATGATCAGCGTGCGTTCGTCTTTCAGCGCCGGGATAAAGCCGCCGGAGTAGCACGACGAAATCACGATGATTTTGTCGCGGTTTTTCAGCGGTGCCAGCACGGCAGCGAGTTCGTCGGCAGGCAGGTCGGCCAGCTCCATGCGCGGTTGGTCGAGCACCAGTTCATGCTCGGCGGTGCCGTGGCTGGTCAGGTAGATGAACAGCAGATCTTCCGGGCCGCTGCGTTCGGCGAGGGTTTGCGCGGCGCGGCGCAGGTTTTCGCGGGTGGCCATCGGCCGGTCGCCGAGGTGATCGCGGTGATTGACCAGACGAATCTGGCCATAGGCGCCGAAGCGCGTGTTGAGCATGTTGGCGACATAATCGGATTCGCGCAGGAACACGCTTTGCTTGCCGTCGCCACCGAGGGTCAGGGTGTACAGCTCGACCGCTGGAGTCGACGCGGGGATGGCGGCCAATGCGTCATCGAGCAACCGGCCCTGAGCCAGCAAACCGAGCTCGAGCGTATCGGGCAGCAACTTGCCGTCAGCATCGCGTACGCGCTGGCCGTTGATCCAGGTGCCACTCATCACGCTGCCATCGGTCAGCACCAGAGTGCCGCGTCCGGCGTAACTGTCGTTGTCAAAGCCGCCGATGTAGAAGCTGCCATCAGGCAGGTTCAAACGACCCTGACCGCTGAAGCGCCAGTCGCTGAACGCGCCGACGTAATGGCTGCCGTCGGCACCGATCAACTCGCCCTTGCCGGTCAGTGCGCCTTCCTTGAACTGACCGAGCCAGACATCGCCGTCGGCGTTTTCGTAGCGGCCCTTGCCATGCAGTTGGTTGTTCTTGAAACCGCCGACGTAGATATCGCCGTCAGCGCTGTTGAAGGTGCCGTTGCCTTCCAGCTGCCCGTTGACGAAATGCCCGGTGAACGAGTTGCCGCTGGCATCGCCGCGCTGGCCCTCACCGTTGGGTTTGCCGTGGGCGAACTGGCCTTGATAGGAGCTGCCATCGTCCATTTCCAGACGACCCAGCCCGGAATATTGGTCAGCCCTGAATTCGCCACGGTAGGTCATGGCGTTTTCTTTCAGGGTGCCTTCGCCTTCGCGGCGTCCCTGTTTGAAGCCGCCGGTGTAGCTGCTGGCGTTGGTGGTCAGGCTGCCCTGACCGTCGAACAGGCCTTGCTGAAACTGTCCGCGATAGACCTCGCCGTTGCTGCCATGCCATTCGCCCTGCCCATGCCACTGGCCCTTGTCGAACTGCCCGGCATACCAACTGCCGTTGGGGTAGTCGACGCGGCCCTGACCTTGCAGCAAGCCATCGACCAGTTCACCGCGATAGCGTCCGCCGTCGGGCAGGCGCGCATCCGGCGGCAACAGCGATTCGCCGTCGCCGCAAGCGGTGAGCATCAGGGTCAAGGCAAGGGGTGCAAGACGAGCAAGTGAGCGCATAGCGGGATCCGGGCAATTAGGCGACCGAGTATGCCGCAGCTATGTGACCTAATGCAGCCGGTAAAACCAGTGTTGACGCGAAACAGCGTGCGCTGCTTCGCATCCGGAACGATCAGACGAAGCAGAGCGACAGTGGCTCGGCGATATAGGCCGGTTTGTCCGAGCCTTCTATCTCCAGTGTCGCGGTGGCTTTGAGCAGCCACTGCCCGGGTTTTTTCTCGGTGACTTCACCCAGATCGACCTTCAGGCGAACCTTGGAATTGACCTTCACTGGCTGAATGAAACGCACGCTGTCCAGACCGTAATTGACCACCATCTTCACGCCCTGCGGCAGGATCAGGATGTCTTCCATCAATTTGGGGATCAGCGACAACGACAGGAAACCGTGGGCAATGGTGCTGCCGAAAGGTGTTTGCGCGGCTTTGACCGGGTCGACGTGAATGAACTGATAATCCCCGGTGGCTTCGGCGAACAGGTTGATGCGTTCCTGATCGATGGTGAGCCATTCGGAACGTCCGAGTTCCTTGCCGACATAATCTTTGAGCTCTGCAACGGGAACATAGGGCATTGAGACTCTCCTTGGGTTCATCGGTTTTATAGTTTTTCAGGTGGGGGGATTTGACCTCCCTGCGAACCACTGTAGATCATCATGGCGATTTGCTCCGGTCAACCGACCATGCTTTTGGCGAATGCCGGTCCATAGCGCAGGCGTGCTTATAATGCGGGCGACTTGCACAGTGGAAAGTAAGACGGAGATGTCGGATGTTGCTACGTGGCCTGACCATGCTGGTGCTGTTCCAATTGCTCGGTACGGCGCTCAATCATTTGCTGTTGCCGGTACTGCCGGGGCCGATCATCGGTCTGCTGCTGTTGCTGGTCTTTCTGATCATTCGCGGTGAAGTCGGCGAACCGCTGAATCTCGCGGCCGGTAGCCTGCTGCGTTATCTGCCGTTGTTGTTGGTGCCGCCGGCGGTGGGCGTGATGGTTTATGCGAGCGACATTGCCGCGGATTTCTGGGCGATTGTCGGCGCGCTGGTGCTGTCGTTGATCCTGTCGATGGCTTTTGCCGGGGTGCTGATGCAGCGTCTGGTCAAGCGCCACGCACCTGCGTCGGAGGAGTCCTGATGCTTTTCGACTGGCAGGGCGCCTGGGCTTCGGTCATTCATCATCCGCTGTTCGGCATCGGTATCACCCTCGGTGCCTATCAACTGGTGCTGGCGGCGTTCGAGAAAACCCGCTGGATCTTTCTGCAACCGGTGCTGGTCTCCATGCTGTTGGTGATCGGCGTGCTGGTCGGCTGCGGCCTGACCTACGCCGAGTACCGCAAGAGCACCGAGATTCTCAGCATTCTGCTGGGCCCGGCGACGGTGGCGCTGGCCGTGCCGCTGTATCTCAACCTGCGACGTATTCGGCAATTGTTCTGGCCGATTTTTACTACGCTGGTGATAGGCGGTGTCGTGGCCACGGGCATGGGCGTGGCGCTGGGCTGGTGGTTCGGTGCCGAGCACATGATCCTGATGACCATGGCGCCGAAGTCGGTGACCTCGCCGATTGCCATGTTGGTGGCCGAGCAGATCGGTGGTGTTGCGGCACTGGCCGCTGTGTTCGTATTGATCACCGGGGTGATTGGCGCGATTTTTGGTCCGACGCTGTTGAACCGCCTCGGTGTGCACAGCCCGGAAGCGCGCGGAATGGCGCTTGGCATGACCGCTCACGCGGTCGGCACGGCAGTGGCCATGCAGGAAAGTGATGAGTGCGGTGCCTTTGCGGCGCTGGCGATGAGTTTGATGGGCGTGGCCACGGCGGTGTTCCTGCCGTTGGCGGTGTCGATGGTGGTGTAAGGAAATGTCTATGAGTCTGCCGCTTTTCCCGCTGAACACGGTGCTGTTTCCCGGTTGCAATCTCGATTTGCAGATATTCGAGGCGCGCTATCTGGACATGATCGGCCGCTGCATGAAACAGGGCGCAGGCTTCGGCGTCGTGTGCATCCTTGAGGGCCATGAAGTCGGCGCTGCCCCTGAAGGTTTTGCCTTGGTCGGATGTGAGGCGCGCATCACCGATTTCCAGCAGCAGGACAATGGTCTGCTGGGGATTCGGGTGCAGGGCGCTCGGCGCTTCAACGTGTTACGCACCGAGGTGCAGCGCGATCAATTGATCATCGCCGATGTCGAGTGGCTGGACGAGGAGCCCGAGCAACCGTTGCAGGACGAAGACGCCGACCTGATGGCGCTGCTCAAGGCATTGGCGGAGCACCCGATGGTCGAGGCGCTGAACATGGGCATTGAAGCGCTGGGACAGCAGTCTTTGGCCAATCAATTGGCCTATCTGTTGCCTTTCGCTGAAGAAGACAAAATCGACCTGCTACAACTCGATGATCCGCAACAGCGACTCGATGCGATCCAAGCGTTGCTCGATGAGTTGCAGGGCGAATTGTTCGCCTAGTGACACTTCGATGGGCCCCAGCCACCTGTCCGCAGTATTTGGGCTTTGCTTCGGCAAGACTCACAGGAACTCGTTGTCGGGCCCAATAATGGTCAGGCTCCGATGTGACGAGGAACATCACATCGGGCGCTTGGCATCAAGCAGCTTCGGTCAGGGTCAAGAGGCGCTGGCCGGCGCTATGACCAGGTCTTCGGGTTTGATCCGCAAGGCCGGGTTGCTGTCGATTCCCCAGTAGTCTTTTGTCGAGTTGTAATACAGCGTGCCGTCCAGTTTCGTCGTCACGCCAAGGTTCTGGACAATGATTCTGGCGGCCAGCTCATTGCGTTGCCGGTGCAGGCGAATGTCGGCCAGCAGGCTATCGACGCTCGAATAGCTCTGTGCGTTGATCAGGTAAAGTTGCAGCACTTCAAACAGCAAGGCGACCTCATAGATGTTGCCGGAGCGGGTCACTACGCTCACCGACTCGACCGGCATGTCATCTTCTATGGTCGGCAACTCGATCAGTGCGCTCCCCACCCACAGGCGCTCGGCGTCCAGTTTGATGTCATCGCGGCTGATCGCCTCGGTCATCCGGGCGGTGAACAGATTCCAAGTCGAGGCATTGCTCGTTCTTGCTTGGGCTCCCGGAGTCATCAGGCGAATGATCATGTTGCTGGTCAGGTAGATGTCGTAGGACGAACTTGCGCCTTGGAGAACATAGATGCCGTTGTGGGATGCGGCCTCTATATCGACCCGGTTGGGTGTGGCTGGCAGCGCGATGGTGCGAGCAATCGTTGGCCGGGAAAACAGATATTCACCATGTCTTGGCTTCAGGCAGCCAGCGGCTTTGCGAATCTTGCTGCCCGGTTCCATGGCGTCCGACAGATAGGGCAGATCGGGCAGTTGCAGCCGGTAAGAAACGCCGTCCTGCATTACCACGGCAATGTCCTGTGCCAGATGAGCAGTCGTGACCTTCAGGCTGTTCTGGCCGCTGTAGCCATTGGCGTACGTCGATGTCTGGACGACGCCCTTGAGCGTCACTATTTTCTCTGGAAGCAACAGCGAGATGTTGATGTCGCTGTAGTACAGGTGGGAGTTGAGCGATACGCCCGCGCGCTTCTCGACATGGTAATTGACGACCACATCGACCATCTCGGCATCCTTGTAATCCAGATAGATGACTCTGGAGGTTTTGGGCAGGCCGGGCCCGGCAACGAATTCGACCCTGCGCTCGGTGCGTGCCACAAAATGCCGCTTCGATCCCTGCTCCGTGAGCGTGACCGTGCCGCCATTGATGATCTCGGTGGCAGCGGATTTGCCGATGACGCTGACGACCACTTCAACATCCTGCGCCGGCGCCCCCTGCATCAGCGATGGCAGGGCAGGCAGCAGTTCATAGCCGTCCTGGGTCTTGAACAGCAATTGGCCATTTTTCAGGTGACGTTGACCGTCGACCCATTGGTAGATGTTTTCGATAGTCAGGACATGCTCGGGGTCCTCACCGTCCCGGCCACGCAATGAACTGACGAGCAGTGAGGTGCCGACGATCTGCCAACGCTGGATCCATTCGATGGGCCAGCCCAGTTCGATGACACTCGACTGCTCACCGTCTTCAATGATCGTGGTCCTGGCTGAGGTGTCCGCGATGTAGTAGCGATCCAGGCCGAGACCTCCGTCAACACGGCAATCGGCACCGCGGATGGCAATGGTATCGTCACCGTCACCGGCCGCGATGTGATCATTGCCATTGGCCGAAATGCGATTGGCCTCGCTGCTCCCGGTGACCAGACTGACACCATTGCGCAATGTCGAGATGTTTTCGATCGCGCGCACGTGTGCGATCTCGATCGCAGTCGTGGTCTGGTCATGGCTGCGCAGGGCGACCTTGCCGGTCTGCAGATTGATGTTGTAACCGAGGTGGCGAGTATCAGTGACGGGGCGGCGGCCTTCAAAGGCCAGGGTGTCGGAACCTTCGCCGCCATCGAGCGTGCTGATGCCGGATGGCGCTGCTTGCTGATTGAGCATCTTGTCGGTGGTTTCGAAGTAAAACTCATCGGCCTTGCTGCCCCCGGTCAGGGTCTTCGTGCCCTCCCGATAGCTGAAGAAGTTAGGTTTGTCCTTGACCCCGACGACCTGGTCGTTGCCGTCATCGAGGCGCCAGAACACGCCTTTGTCATCGCCGGGCGTACCTTTGACGCTACCCGCGAGGTTTGGCGGTATGCCGTCGCGGGCATCGATGATGTCGTCGCCGCCGATAATGACTGTTTCGCTGTCGAGCTTGAACGCTTGCTCTCCGGCGCGCTCATTCCATTGGTGACGCCAGATTTTCAAGGGTTGCAGTTCGACACTGAAGCTGCCGTTGACCACATATTCGGCAAAGTTCTTGTAGGCACCTTCCAGCAAGGCTTTGGTCGAGACCTCCCGTTGCCGGGTGTAATCACTGAATGCCTTGGAGATCTTGAAGCGGTCCAGCACTTCTTGATCCAGCTCCTGCCCGGTGAAGGCGAACCAGCCGGAGCGCAAGCGTTCATGGGCGCTCAGTTCGATGTAATCATCAATATCGTCGACCACTCGCGCGGCCTGGTAAATCATCGACCCGAGAATGAGGATGGCTGCTGCGGCCAGGCCCAACGGGCCGGCGACACTGCCAAAACCGGCCAGCGCCGCTGCGCCCAGCGCCAGGCTGATGCCCGCACTGGCGACACTCAGAGCGCCGGCGACGTAGTGATCCTGTGCCTCCTTGCCGCTGGTCGCCGCGGCCGCATTGAACGAAGACACGGCATCGTTGATGTCGAATGGCAGGGTGATTGCGCTGGCAAAGAGGCCGGCACCCCGACTCAGGTATTTGCCGGCCGACGTCAGCGGGAATCGCCCAAACGCCCTCGAACCGTTTCTGAGCATCGCTTCGCCGGTTTTGGTCAGGCCGCGTTCGATGATCAGAGAACCGAATTCGGCAGCAATCGAACTCCCCTGGTAGACGGCTTCCAGGGTGTCGCCTTTTTTGATGGCATCCATCATCGCCATGTAGCCGCTGTAAATCCCGAATGCCTGCAAGCCGACACCGGCACCACTCATCAGGTAGCTTTTGGATTTGCTGACCCAGCCCGGTGCATTTTCAAAAGAGTCGACGCGATGAATGTCCAGGGTTTGTGCCGCTTGGCTCAGTTGGTTCAGGCGATCCATTCCGCTGCCGGCGGGCAGCGGTCTGGCGCTGACGAACAGCGCCGAGGCGTCGCTGGAACGTTTGCAGGCAATTTCAAAGAAGAGGGTGGCCACGACCCCGCTGTCGGCGATGTCCGCGTGTCTGACGCGTGTCTCGACCGTTGCCGAGTTGAAGTTGAGTGCATTCAGAAAGGCCTGGTCCGGTGTTTTTATGCTGGCGTTCGCCGCACTGATGACCTGGCCGTTGACCGTGGCGCCCAAGGCCTTGAGTTCCACACGGCTCACCCAGACTTCACCGATGCGCAGGGGGCCGAAATGTTTATCGAGGGATTTGAGTGTGTGTTTTACGCCATCGCCTTCAATGAGTGTGTCTGTTGTTATGTTTGAAAGTGTGGAAGTGGCTTAAGTATGGTTGGCTGCAGGCGCATGAGTATTGGCCGAACGACTGATTGCGGTGACCTGCAGAGTGGGGCCAAGAGGTATTTCGATTGCCGGTTCTATAAGTTTTGCCACGAATTGATCCTTTTAATGATAAGCGTTGTGCCGCCCCGGTTTCCGTACCGGTTTGAATAAAGCGTTTAACTGATTTGAATCAGGAAAAGTTGTTGCGAGTACAGGCACTCAGGCGCATTTATTCAGGCCAGGTGATGTCATCGCCGAACTCGTCTTTATTGCCGGAAAGTTTGAGTATCGGTTTGCCCGCCGCTTGCGCGGCATCGATCAGTCGATCGTATTCATCTTGGTTGGCACGCCCCGCGTGGGTTGCCGCTTCGATGCGTTCGGCGTTTGCGCCGGCCTGTTCCTGGATGTCGTAAACGTTCGCCGCTTTGCTCAAGGTTGAATCCAGCAGCCAGACGCGCTTGGCGTCCAGACCTTTTTTGGTCACGGAAATCAGGCCTTCGTGATCATCCGAGGGAAACCGGGTGGTCGGAGCGTCGAGGGCAGACGAGTTGAACAGATAGTTCACTTCATGGGGGACCACTTCCAGGCCTCGGGTGTCCAGCGCATAGATAAACATTTGTGTCTGGCGCTCCCGGGTCCGTTCGTAGTTGCGTTCACGGTCCATCGCGACCGGGCTTGCGGCATCCGACCAGTCGGAAGAGGCGCTGCTGTCGCTGCTGTTACCGGCATCGCTGTCAGGGGACGCATCGTCTGCGGCTCTGCCGGGATACTTGTTGGTCTGGCTGTTGAATCGCAGGTATTCCGGGTCCGGTGCGCTGGCATACATCTGTCCTTCCTTGAGGCTGAACGTGGCGCTCATCGGTTTATGCGTGGAGGCTCCGGGACTGTGTGCGTAGCGGGACAGCATAGTGTCGTCATTCGCCAATTCGAACGGTGTGCGTTCATCCCCGCGAAACAGCGCTGGCACGTCGGTTCGATAAAGGCAGTTGTGCTGGTTGCGCAGGTAACCCAGTTTGGCCAACAGCGCTTCGCGCAGCTCAACGGTCAAAAGGCGTTCCGGGTCGTACCAGTCATGGCGCGGGTGGCGTTTCAAATGCAGTTCGCTGATAGCATCCTGACTCAGCTGGTCGAGGCGATGCGGGTTGCCGATGTCTTGCGTCAGACGTTTATGCGCCGTTGCCCATGCCGGCATCGTCAGCTCGCTTTTGAGGTGCTGCTGCAAGCGGGTCAACTGTCCTGGCAGCAAGTTGTATGACTGCAGGAATGTCTCGCGTTCTGTCGCGGTCATGGACGGATGCAGCCAGCGCAGTGAACTGCCTACCAATGCCTCGACCGCGTTCGGCAGGTCTCGTGGCTCGGCCCAGCGTGGCGGGCCGCCCGAAGCCTGGGCCTCGATCCGGAATCGTGCGATGTCCTGGCCTTCCACGGCGTACGCCTGCCATATCTGATGATCGGTCCATTGCTGCAAATGCGTGGCGGGGGCGCCAAACCCGTCGACGGGCGGGGCGACCTGAATCCATCGGGCGTATTGATCGCGGAACGCAAACAGTGTGTCGGTTCGCGTTGAGCCGGGTCTCGGTTCAAGTTCGTAGTAGCCCTGAGCATCTGGAGAGCGATCCGATGGCCTGTAGCGGTTCGGGTCGATGAATGTCGGCGCCTCCATCGTGCGCGGTTGTTTGGCAGCAGAGGGCTGATCGATCTGTTCGTCCGTGAATGCAGAGCGACGCTTGGGAGCAGGCTCGCCTGCCGTTTGTGCGGTCTGGCGGACACGGTTGGTGGCAATGTCGTCGGAGGTCAGGCGCCAGGTTGGTCGCCCTTCATTTTTGTAGATGATCGGGCCAAGTGCATGACGGTCTTTGAGCAGTTTCAGCCGATAGACTTTGAGTTTTTCGTCCAGATCGACATGCGCGGTGCGCAGGCCTCCGTCGTGTTCGACGTCGACAAACCGGCGCCCGACGATGAAACGCCAGCCCTCATCGTTGGCAGATTGCATTCCCCGCAGGAAAGGGGCGTGAAGCCAGTATTTATCCACAGGGTGTTCGTTCGCGTGGCCGTCAATGCTCCGTGTCGGCATTTCGCTGATGTGCAACGTGGCTGGCGGGGGGTAATCGATGGCCGGATCAGGCGTCTGGGGGCGAGTGGGGTGTGTTGAAACACGGGAATCGAAAGGCCAGTGTGCACGTGTAGAAGCGAGGTCCGGCTGGCGCGCAGGTGGCGAAATGGATTCGATGGGTTGCGACGATACAGTGGGTGGTTTGCGCGGTGTTTTTGGACTCATGGATTACTCGGAGTTGATTGGGTTCATGGGTATTTAAGTTGCTGATTGAGTGCGTGTGATGTTTGTGTGTTGCATATGAAAGTTTGTCAGTGGTTATTTGATTGTTTTGGTTTTGAAGTTCTGGCGGTTTCAATGTAATTGATTTTTTGTCGGGCAGTGGGTGCGCTGTTACGATGTTGCGGTTAAATATGTAACTTGAGTTTTATAGGGCGGGGTGATGTAGGTAGTTGGAGTTATTAAGCGAGGAATATTTACCGGGAAGGTATTAAGGGGGCGTAGGGAGATCGCGCCACTCTTGTCAGAATAATCTTCAAAGAGTGGCGGATAGGGGAAAGGGACAAACAGATTTAATCAGTACGCGTAACGCAATAGTGTGTGGGGCAGGTGGCGAAACGCGAAGAAACTGAACAGTGCCACCAGTGCCGGCAGAATCAGCCACCAGACTTTGAAAGGCATTGCATTGAGGGGGCCCTGGCGCTGATTCAGCCACAGGCTTGCAGCACAGACACATGCCGCCAGCATCGCGCCGGCCAGGACATCGGTCGGCCAGTGCGCACCCAGGTAAACCCGTGAAAGGGCAATCGCCAGGGCCGGAATGCAGCCAACCAGCAGCCAGGTCAAGCGCATGCGGGGTGGTTGGCCGCGGCCAGCGAGGACGCCCAGGGTCAGGAATAGTGCGAACGAACCCGAGGCATGGCCACTGGGCATGCTGAAGCTGGTAATCGGGTCGGTCAGTATTTCCGGACGAACCCTTGCGAAAAACAGCTTGGTCACCGTGTTGGCCAGCGCCGTGCACAGCAGGGTACTTGCGGCAAAAATCGCCTGACGCCACTGGCGGCACAGCAACAGCAGACCTGTCAGCAGAATGCTGAACATCAGCATGTTGCGGAACTCGCCGATCAGGGTAAAGGTGACGGCGATTTCATCCAGCAGCGGTTGGCGATGTTCCTGCACCAGCGTCATCACGCCTTGGTCGAGGGCTGTCAAATACGGATAGCCGATGAACAGACCGAGCAGAATCAACAGGCTCATGCTGCTGATCCACAGCGTCGCCCGGCGGTGACGGCGCAGGCTGCTGTTCGCGCTGAGACCGACCATGACCGCGATGCTGGCAGCGACGATCCCGGCCTCAAGCCAGAAACCCTCCGGCAATGGCAAGCGAAACGCCGCGCCGGTGGCCCAACCGGGCAACAGATAGGCCAGGCTCCAGCCTGCGGCGGCCAACAAGCTGACGGCGGCGAAGCGTGGGAAGGGCATGTCGCACATCCCGGCGACCATTGGCAGCATCGGGCGCAGTGGGCCGATAAAGCGTCCTACCAACAGGCTGGCGATCCCGTAGCGCTGGAAATAGGTTTCGGCGCCGGCCATCCATTCCGGGTGATGGCGCAGTCCCGGCAGTCGTCGGATGTTCTGGTGGAAATGTCGGCCGAGAAAGTACGAGATCAAATCGCCAAGGATGCCGCCGAGGAAGCCCAGCAACAGGGTTTCACTCAACGACAGCGCGCCGCTGCCAGCCAGTGCGGCCACGGCAAACAGCAGCACCGTGCCAGGCACGATCAGCCCCGCAATCGCCAGGCATTCGACAAAGGCAACAATGAATACCGCCGCGGCCAGCCACTGTGGATTGGCCGCCAGCCAACCGGTCACGCTATCGAGCCATGGGCCCATACAGAAAAACTCCAATCATTGATTAACCCTGTGTAGGAGCAGCCTTCGGCAACTCCTGCATTGGGGAGTCACAGCAAGAAATAATCCCGGCCTTCGACCTGGCCACGTCGAAGCGGGTTCCGCGTGCACCATTGCGCATAAGCTGAGTCGACGAAGCGGTACATCAAGTGCTCGTCACGGCCATGGGGAATGCCCAGGCGTGTGGTTTGAATGATGTGCGGCGGCGCAGGCCCGGTGTCTTCTACCAGAAGCAATTGGTGATCGAAACGTTTGGCGTCCCACATCGGTACTTTCAAACCCAGTGCTTTGCACAGCAAGGTCTGACCGGCGCAGAGCTTCTGCGACGGGCGCGGACGGCCCTGGGCATCCGGATTGTTCAGCAGCATCTGCGCCAGGCTCGCCGGGCCGCTGATTTCATCGACCCACGGATAGGCGGATTTGATCAGTACGGCATTGCCCGGCCCCTGTGCGCTGAAGTTCAGGGAGTCACCCCCGCGGGCGTAATACATATAGATGTGTCCGCCATCCAGAAACAAAGCCTTACGTTTTTCTGTATAGCCGAGGGAGGCGTGACTGCCTTTTTCTGCGCAGTAATACGCTTCGGTTTCAATGATTCGCGCACTGAGCCACAGGTCGCCGATCCGATGGCGGATGACTTTGCCGAGCAGATCGCGGGCCAGCACTTGCGTGTCACGGTCGAAAAACGTGTCCGGGAGCCCCAGCGGCAGGCGTTCGGCGCGGTTGCGAACGGTCAGGTTGGACATGGCGGGCAATGTTTATCCAGGCTGAAGAGGTCGAGATGATAACAACGCACGGCTTAATTGAGCCTGAACACCGGCGAATCAGCGTTCATTTCGACCATCCGCCCGTCACCGCTGTTAGTCCCGGGACGCGACAGCTATAATCTGCCGCTTTCCTCTTTGCCAAGACCCCAGCAGACCATGACTGAGTCCGTTCTTGACTACATGACCCGATTGGGTCGCGCCGCCCGCGCAGCTTCCCGGGTCATCGGCCGTGCCAGCACCGCGCAGAAGAACCGCGCCTTGCAGGCTGCTGCCAATGCCCTGGACGCCGCGCGCGCCGAGCTTGCCGCCGCCAATGAACAGGATCTGGCTGCCGGTCGCGCCAATGGTCTGGAGCCGGCACTGCTGGAGCGTCTGGAGCTGACCCCGGCGCGCATCGACGGCATGATCGTCGGTTTGCGTCAGGTCGCGGCACTGCCGGACCCGGTCGGCGCGATCCGCGACATGAGCTTCCGTCCGTCAGGGATTCAGGTCGGCAAAATGCGCGTGCCGCTGGGCGTGATCGGGATCATCTACGAATCCCGGCCCAACGTGACCATCGATGCCGCCAGCCTGTGCCTGAAGTCCGGCAACGCGACCATTCTGCGCGGTGGTTCTGAAGCGATTCATTCCAACCGGGCGATTGCCGCGTGCATTCAGCGCGGTCTGGCCGAGGCCGAGTTGCCCGCCGCCGTGGTGCAAGTGGTCGAAACCACCGACCGTGCCGCCGTTGGCGCGATGATCACCATGCCTGAGTACGTCGACGTGATCGTGCCGCGCGGTGGCCGTGGCTTGATCGAACGTATCAGCCGTGATGCCCGGGTGCCGGTGATCAAGCATCTGGACGGCATCTGCCATGTTTACGTCAGTGCCCACGCCGATCTGCCGAAGGCCCAGCGCATCGCCTTCAATGCCAAGACTTATCGTTATGGCATCTGCGGTGCGATGGAGACGCTGCTGGTTGATCAGACGGTTGCCAAGGATTTCCTGCCGTCGATGGCCGCCCAGTTCCGCGAAAAAGGCGTCGAATTGCGCGGCTGCGAGCGCACCCTAGCGATTATTGACGCCGTTGCGGCCAGCGAAGACGACTGGAGCACCGAGTACCTGGCGCCGATCCTGTCGATCCGTGTGGTCGACGGTCTGGATCAGGCCATCGAACACATCAACCATTACGGCTCCCATCACACCGACTCGATCGTCAGCGAAAACCTCGCCGACACCCGCCGGTTTGTGGCGGAAGTCGACTCGGCGTCGGTGATGATCAACACGCCGACGTGCTTCGCCGATGGATTTGAATACGGATTGGGTGCCGAGATCGGCATTTCTACTGATAAGCTGCACGCCCGTGGCCCGGTAGGTCTCGAAGGACTGACTTGCGAGAAGTATGTCGTGGTCGGTGATGGCCAGTTGCGCGGCCAGGCGCCGGTCTGACTTGACCGACCTCGACCTGACAGCGCCGCAAACCGGCAGCGAGCCTCGCCCCCGTCGTATCGGCGTATTGGGCGGTACGTTCGACCCGGTGCACATCGGCCATTTGCGCGGTGGGCTGGAAGTCGCCGAAGCGCTGGCGCTCGACGAGTTGCGTCTGATGCCGAATGCGCGGCCGCCACATCGCGGTACGCCGCAGGTGTCGGCGCAGGATCGCTTGGCGATGGTCGAGTGTGCGGTGGCCGGATTGCCGTCGCTGGTGGTGGACGCCCGCGAATTGCAGCGGGACAAGCCGTCCTGGACCATTGATACCCTGGAGTCGATGCGCGCTGAAATGCCCGCCGAGACCCAGGTTTTTCTGCTTTTGGGCTGGGACGCATTTTGCGGCCTGCCCACTTGGCACCGCTGGGAAGAGTTGCTCCAGCATTGCCATATCCTGGTGCTACAGCGCCCGGACGCCGACAGCGAACCGCCGGATGCCTTGCGCAACCTGCTGGCAGCGCGTTCGGTGAGCGACCCGCTGGCCCTGAAAGGGCCGAGCGGACAGATTGCATTCGTCTGGCAGACACCGCTCGCGGTTTCCGCCACCCAGATCCGTCAACTGCTGGCCAGCGGTAAGTCGGTACGTTTCCTGGTGCCCGACGCGGTCCTGGCCTACATCGATGCGCACGGTCTGTACCGTGCGTCGAACTGAACAAGGCGTGCTTCACTGATACGAATCCACGTGTCGCCAAGCCGCCGAATATACGAGCAAAACGAGTTTTATATGACTGACAAAGACCAAACCAAAGTAAAGCGCAAAGGCACATTCAAGAGCGCCCCGCTGCCAGAACCGGTCAACACCAATGAGCCGCTGAAGGGCGACGAGCTGGTCAAGCTGGCTGTAGCTGCGCTGGAAGACGTCAAGGCACAAGACATCCAGATCATTGATGTTCGCGACAAGCAGAGCATCACTGACTACATGATCATCGCCACCGGTACTTCCAACCGCCAGATCAACGCGATGCTCGACAAGGTTCGCGAAGAAGTCAAAAAGCAGGGCGCCAAGCCGCTGGGCGAAGAAGGCAAGGGCGACAGTGACTGGGTGCTGCTCGACCTGGACCTGGTAATCGTGCACATGATGACTGCCTCGGCACGTCAGTTCTACGACCTGGAGCGCCTGTGGGCCGGTGCCGAGCAGAGCCGTGCGGCCGATGCCAAACACCACAGCCCGGAAAACACCCACGAGCATTTCACCAAGCTCAACAAAGACCAGCTGTAAGGGATTGCTGTGCGACTGCGCCTGATCGCCGTCGGTTCACGCATGCCCAAGTGGGTGGAAGAAGGCTGGCATGAATATGCCAAGCGTCTTCCGTCCGAGCTGGCGCTGGAACTGGTGGAAATACCGCTCAATACCCGTGGCAAGAATGCCGACGTGGCCCGATTCATCCGCCAGGAAGGCGAAGCCATGCTGGCCAAGGTCGGGCCGAACGAGCGGATCGTCACGCTGGAAGTCCACGGCAAACCCTGGAGCACCGAGCAGTTGGCGGTCGAACTCGACCGTTGGCGGCTGGATTCGCGCACGGTCAATTTCATGGTTGGTGGCCCCGAAGGGCTGGCGCCGGAAGTCTGCGCCCGTGCCGATCAGCGCTGGTCGTTGTCGCCGCTGACGTTGCCGCACCCGTTGGTGCGGATCCTGATCGGCGAACAGTTGTATCGTGCCTGGACCGTGTTGTCCGGTCACCCTTACCACAAGTAATCCAGCCCTCATGTCTCAGCCGATCCGCATCAAGGACCACGAAAAGGACGCACGCCTGGTGCGTAGCCGCGTCGTGTTCGGGGCCATTGCGATCATGCTGTTGATCGGCGTGCTGATTGCGCGGCTGTATTACTTGCAGGTGATCCAGTACGAGTATCACTCGACACTGTCGGAAAACAACCGCGTCCACGTGCAGCCGATTCCACCGACCCGCGGGCTGATTTTCGACCGCAATGGCGTGGTGGTGGCGGACAACCGTCCAAGCTTCAGCTTGAGCATGACCCGCGAGCGCTCCGGCGACTGGCAGCAAGTGCTCGACGTGATCGTCGAAGTGCTGGAGCTGACGCCCGAGGACCGGGTGATCTTCGAGAAGCGCATGCGTCAGGGGCGCCGGCCGTTCGAGCCGGTGCCGATTCTGTTCGAGCTGAGCGAAGAGCAGATCGCCCGCATCGCCGTGAACCAGTTCCGCCTGCCCGGCGTGGAGGTGGTTGCACAACTGGTTCGTCACTACCCGCAGGGCGCGCATTTTGCGCACTCGGTGGGCTACATGGGGCGGATCAACGAGAAAGAGCTGAAGAGCCTCGATCCGGTCAACTACAGCGGCACCCACCACATCGGCAAAACCGGCATCGAGCGTTTCTACGAGCCGGAATTGCACGGTCAGGTCGGTTACGAAGAAGTCGAGACCAACGCCCGTGGCCGTGTGTTGCGGGTGCTCAAGCGCACCGATCCGATTCCCGGCAAGGACATTGTGCTGAGCCTGGACATCAAGTTGCAGGAAGCCGCCGAGGCAGCATTGGGCGGACGTCGCGGCGCGGTCGTGGCGCTGGATCCGAAGACCGGCGAAGTGCTGGCGATGGTCAGTCAGCCGAGCTTCGATCCGAACCTGTTCGTCACCGGGATCAGCTTCAAGGCGTATGCCGAGTTGCGTGATTCCATCGACCGGCCATTGTTCAACCGCGTATTGCGCGGTCTGTACCCGCCGGGCTCGACGATCAAACCGGCGGTGGCGATTGCCGGTCTCGATTCGGGTGTGGTGACAGCCTCCAGCCGGGTATTCGACCCGGGCTACTACATGCTGCCCAACTACGATCACAAATACCGTAACTGGAACCGCACCGGTGACGGTTTCGTCGATCTCGATACGGCGATCATGCGGTCCAACGACACCTACTTCTATGACCTGGCCCACAAGCTCGGCATTGATCGGTTGTCGGCCTACATGAACAAGTTCGGCATCGGCCAGAAGGTCTCGCTGGACATGTTCGAAGAATCCCCCGGCCTGATGCCGTCCCGCGAGTGGAAGCGGGCGACGCGCAAGCAGGCGTGGTTCCCGGGCGAAACCCTGATCCTCGGGATCGGCCAGGGCTATATGCAGTCAACTCCGCTGCAACTGGCCCAGGCCACGGCGCTGGTCGCCAACAAAGGCATCTGGAACCGTCCGCATCTGGCCAAATCCCTCGAAGGGGTGAAGCCGGTGGATGAAAATCCGATGCCGGACATTATCCTGCGTGATCCGTCGGACTGGACCAAGGTCAACCACGGCATGCAGCAGGTGATGCACGGTGCTCGTGGTACCGCGCGCAAAGCGGCCATCGGTGCGCAATATCGCATCGCCGGCAAATCGGGTACGGCGCAGGTCGTGGCGATCAAGCAGGGTGAGAAGTACGACCGTTCCAAGGTTCAGGAGCGCCACCGCGACCACGCCTTGTTCGTCGGTTTTGCTCCGGCCGATGACCCGAAAATCGTTGTATCGGTGATGGTCGAGAACGGTGAGTCCGGCTCCGGCGTTGCCGCGCCAGTGGTGCGGCAAGTGATGGATGCCTGGCTGCTCGATCAGGACGGACGTTTGAAGGCCGAATACGCCAGCCCAATCAGTGCGGAGGCTACGGCCCGTGATGAATAACTTTGATCGCATGCTCTCCAGTGAGGATGTGATGCGTCGCCGCGCGACGTTGCTGCAAAGACTGCATATCGATGGCCCGTTGTTGATCCTGCTGCTGATCCTCGCCGCCGGCAGCCTGTTCGTGCTGTATTCGGCGAGCGGCAAGAGCTGGGATCTATTGGCTAAACAGGCCACTTCATTCGGAATCGGTCTGGTATCGATGATCATCATCGCCCAGTTCGAACCGCGTTTCATGGCGCGTTGGGTGCCGCTCGGCTATGTGATCGGCGTGGTGCTGCTGTTGGTGGTGGACATCATGGGCCACAACGCCATGGGCGCGACACGCTGGATCAACATCCCCGGGGTGATCCGCTTCCAGCCCTCGGAGTTCATGAAGATCCTGATGCCGGCGACCATCGCCTGGTACCTGTCCAAGCGCACGTTACCGCCACAACTCAAGCATGTTGGCATCAGCCTGATGCTGATCGGCGTGCCGTTCGCGCTGATTGTACGCCAGCCCGATCTGGGCACTTCGCTGCTGATTCTGGCGGGCGGCGCATTCGTCTTGTTCATGGGCGGGCTGCGCTGGCGCTGGATTCTCAGCGTGCTGGCCGCGGCAATTCCGGTGTCGGTGGCGATGTGGTTTTTCATCATGCACGACTACCAGAAGCAGCGGATCCTGACCTTCCTCGACCCGGAAAGTGACCCGTTGGGCACCGGCTGGAACATCATTCAGTCGAAAGCCGCGATCGGTTCCGGCGGCGTCTTCGGCAAGGGCTGGCTGCTCGGTACTCAGTCGCACCTGGACTTTCTGCCGGAAAGCCATACCGACTTCATCATTGCCGTACTCGGCGAAGAGTTCGGTCTGGTAGGTATCTGCGCGCTGTTGCTGATCTACCTGCTGTTGATCGGCCGAGGGCTGGTGATTACCGCGCAGGCACAAACG
Organism: Pseudomonas tensinigenes; assembly: GCF_014268445.2. Classification (NCBI taxonomy): domain Bacteria; kingdom Pseudomonadati; phylum Pseudomonadota; class Gammaproteobacteria; order Pseudomonadales; family Pseudomonadaceae; genus Pseudomonas; species Pseudomonas tensinigenes. The sequence continues at coordinate 6,040,588 of NZ_CP077089.1, read as the reverse complement.
CTGTTCGGCAAATTGCTCGCCGGGGCGTTGACCATGACGTTTTTTGTTTACGTTTTCGTCAACATCGGTATGGTCAGTGGCCTGTTGCCGGTCGTAGGGGTGCCGTTGCCGTTCATTAGCTACGGAGGAACTTCGCTGGTGACACTGCTGTCAGCGTTTGGGGTTTTGATGTCGATCCATACCCATCGCAAGTGGATCGCGCAGGTTTGAATAAGGTGAAGAGTTCAATGCAAGTAATGCGTGGCTGGGCGACTCGATGCGCGCCGCTGGTTGGCCTGATGGGCCTCCTGGGCAGTGTGCAGGAAGCGCTGGCCGGCGAATACGAAGGCTCGCCGCAGGTGGCCGAGTTCGTCGGTGAAATGACCCGCGACTATGGTTTCGCCGGTGAACAACTGATGGGGGTGTTCCGCGAGGCAGAGCGCAAGCAGTCGATTCTTGACGCCATTTCCAAGCCCGCCGAACGGGTCAAGCAGTGGAAAGAATACCGTCCGATGTTCATCACTGACGCGCGCATTGCTCGTGGTGTGGACTTCTGGCGTCAACACGAGGCGACCCTGGCCCGTGCCGAGCAGGAATACGGGGTACCGGCACAAGTCATCGTGTCGATTATCGGCGTTGAAACCTTTTTCGGACGTAATACCGGTAATTTCCGGGTGATCGATGCGTTGTCCACGCTCGGTTTCGACTATCCTCCCCGTGCCGAATTTTTCCGCAAGGAACTGCGTGAGTTCCTTCTGCTGGCGCGTGAAGAACAGGTCGACCCACTGACCCTGAAAGGCTCGTACGCCGGGGCCATGGGCTTGCCGCAGTTCATGCCGAGCAGCTTCCGCGCTTACGCGGTGGATTTCGACGGTGACGGCCACATCAATATCTGGAACAACCCGGATGATGCGATCGGCAGCGTCGCCAGTTACTTCAAGCGTCACGGCTGGGTGGCCGGCGAACCTGTGGTCAGCCGCGCCGATGTGCGTGGAGAGCAGGTTGATGAAGGCCTGACCACCGGCATCGAGCCGACAAAGACCGTCGCAGAGTTGCGAGCGCTGGGCTGGTCAAGTCATGATGCGCTGCGCGATGATATGCCGGTTACTGCATTTCGCCTCGAAGGCGACAATGGCCCCGAATACTGGATGGGCATGAAGAATTTCTACGCGATCACGCGTTATAACCGCAGCGTGATGTACGCCATGGCCGTACATCAACTGTCTGAACAGCTGGTACAAGCACGGGGCGTCAAGTAATGCGGGCATTGCCTAACAATAAACCCCTGAAGCTGGTGGCTTTCGCTGCGTTGGCGGTGTTGGTCGCCAGTTGTACGACCAGCCGTGCGCCGACACAGAAAACCTCTTCGACCGCTGTGCGTGCGCAGCCGGGCCTGGACATCAACCGCGCACACAAAGATGGCGCGCCGTGGTGGGACGTCGACGTGTCGCGCATCCCCGATGCCACCCCGACCCTGCACACCGGGCCCTACAAGGCCAACCCGTATACCGTGCTGGGCAAGACCTACTTCCCGTTGCAAGAGTCCAAGACCTACGTCGCTTCGGGTACGGCGTCTTGGTACGGCACCAAGTTTCATGGTCAGAACACCGCCAATGGCGAGGTCTACGACCTGTACGGCATGAGTGCCGCGCACAAAACCTTGCCACTGCCAAGTTACGTTCGGGTGACCAACCTGGACAACAACCGGACGGTGATCCTGCGGGTCAATGACCGTGGGCCGTTCTACTCTGACCGCATTATCGATTTGTCCTACGCGGCGGCGAAAAAACTCGGTTACGCCGAAACCGGCACCGCGCGGGTCAAGGTTGAAGGCATCGATCCGCAGCAGTATTGGGCTGCCAAGGGCCGTCCGGCACCGCTGATGCTCAACGAGCCGCAAGTCGCGCAGAACAGCGCACCGGTGATCACGGCCTCGGCCGGTACAGTCGAGCAATGGACCCCGCCGCCGCAGCAACATGCTTCTGACACCGTCCCGGTGCCGATGAGCGCAAAAAAAAACGCTTCTGCAACAGCGTCTGGCCAGTATCTGCAGGTGGGCGCGTTCGCCAACCCGGACGCTGCAGAACTGCTGAGGTCGAAGCTCAGCGGGATGGTGAGCGCTCCGGTGTTCATCAGCTCGATCGTGCGCAATCAGCAGACTCTGCATCGGGTACGCCTGGGGCCGATCGGCTCGCCGGGTGAAATCGCCCAGGTGCAGAACAGCGTGCGCTTGGCCAACCTTGGTTCGCCAAGCGTGGTCACCGAGTAATACGTAGAACTTGATTGACGGTTCACTTGCGGTATCGGGGGGTGAACCAGGTTGCTGGCTCGTCGAAGAACAAAAGCCCGGCAAGGGTGACTGGAGTGAGCAACTGAACACGCGATGGCTCGTTAGAAAGTCATCTGATTAAATTTTGTCCGCAAGGACAGTTTCCATTAGCGATTTCGAGAGACGGATGAACATCACCACCTTTGCCAAACGCCTGTGTCTGCTAGTCCCGCTGCTCCTCTCGCCAGCCGCCTTCGCGGCCGAGATGATGCCGTCGCCACCGCAACTGGCCGCTAAAGCCTACGTACTCATGGATGCCGCCAGCGGCAACGTGCTGGTAGAAAACAACGGTGACCAGCGTTTGCCACCGGCCAGCCTGACCAAGCTGATGACCGCATACATCGCGACCCTGGAAATCCGTCGTGGCCAGATCGGTGAAAACGATCCGGTGACCGTCAGCGAGAACGCCTGGCGTACCGGCGGTTCGCGGATGTTCATCAAGGTTGGCTCGCAGGTGACTGTCAGCGACCTGCTGCACGGCATCATCATCCAGTCCGGCAACGACGCCAGCGTGGCGCTGTCCGAGCACATCGCCGGTAGCGAAGACGCATTCGCCGACCTGATGAACAAGACTGTCACCGATCTGGGCATGACCAATACCCACTTCATGAACCCGACCGGTCTGCCAAATCCTGAGCACTACTCGTCGGCTCACGACATGGCGATCCTGGCGCGTGCGATCATCCACGAAGACCCGGCTCACTACGCGATCTACTCGCAGAAAGAGTTCTTCTGGAACGGCATCAAGCAACCTAACCGCAACCTGCTGCTGTGGCGTGACAAGACCGTTGACGGTCTGAAAACCGGTCACACCGATGAAGCCGGCTACTGCATGGTGTCCTCGGCTGTACGTGATGGCCAGCGCCTGATCGCCGTGGTGTTCGGCACCAACAGCGAAGTGGCTCGCGCCGCTGAAACCCAGAAGCTGCTGACCTACGGTTTCCGCTTCTTCGAAACCCAGACCTTCTATCAGAAGGGCACCGAACTGGCTCAGGCCCCGGTGTGGAAAGGCACCACCAATCAAGTCAAGGCCGGCCTGGCTGAAGACCTGACCATGACCCTGCCAAAAGGTCAGCTGAAGAAGCTTGCTGCGAGCATGACCATGAACCCGCAACTGACCGCGCCAATCGCCAAGGGCGACGTGATCGGTAAAGTCGAAGTCAAACTGGAAGACAAGGTCGTGCACAGCGCTGACCTGATCGCTCTGGATGGCGTCGAGGAGGGTGGTATCTTCCGCCGCATGTGGGATAGCATCCGTCTATTCTTCTACGGCTTGTTCAACTGATTTGTGTTGACCTGCATGGCCCCGCCCCGAACCGGTGCGGGGCCATGTGCGTTACCACGGCTTGCGCTCTAGAGGCCGTTACGCCATGACCGATACAGAAGTAAAGGCGCCAAAGATCGAATTTCCCCAGACTGATTATCCGATTAAGGTGATCAGCGATACGGGTGTCGGCAACAAGGACAAGATCATCGAAATCGTCCTGAAACACGCGACCATCAACGATGAGCGCATCGACGAGCGTCAAAGCACCAACGGCAAATACACCACCATTCAGTTGCACATCGTCGCGACCGATCAGGATCAGCTGTACAACATCAACAGCGAACTGCGGGCGACCGGCTTCGTGCACATGGTGTTGTGATGCCGGGCACGCTGGGCTTTCGTGAGCTCGGCCAGATGGCTTACGAGCCGGTCTGGCATGCCATGCAACGTTTTACCAACGAACGCGGCAGCGATGCTGCCGACGAAATCTGGCTCGTTGAACACCCGCCGGTGTTCACTCAGGGCCAGGCTGGCAAGGCCGAACACTTGCTGCTGCCGGGAGACATCCCGGTGGTGCAGGTCGATCGTGGCGGCCAGGTGACTTATCATGGCCCCGGCCAATTGGTGGCTTACCTGTTACTGGATGTGCGCAAACTGGGTTTCGGCGTGCGTGATCTGGTCAGCCGCATGGAGCTTTGCCTGATCGAACTGCTGGCCAGCTACGGCGTGACCGCGGCGGCCAAGCCAGACGCTCCCGGCGTGTACGTCGATGGAGCGAAAATCGCTTCTCTGGGTTTGCGGATTCGCCACGGTTGTTCCTTTCATGGCCTGGCCCTGAACGTGGATATGAACCTGGAACCGTTTCGACGGATTAATCCCTGCGGCTATGCCGGGCTGGCGATGACCCAGCTGAGCGAGCACGCAGGATCGATTGAATTTGCCGAGGTAAGTGCCCGGCTGCGCGCGCAGCTCGTCAAACACCTCGACTATGCTGAGCAGACGACCCTGACGGGCGGAATCGACTGATATGACTACTGATGCAGTGCAAACCATGATCCCGACGCTCGACGTGACCGAGCGCCCGGCCCCGCGTCCCAAGGTAGAAGCCGGCGTCAAGCTGCGCGGCGCCGAGAAGGTTGCACGCATCCCGGTAAAGATCATTCCGACCACCGAGCTGCCGAAGAAACCTGACTGGATTCGTGTGCGCATCCCGGTTTCGCCGGAAGTCGACCGCATCAAGAGCCTGCTGCGCAAACACAAACTGCACAGCGTCTGCGAAGAAGCCTCCTGCCCGAACCTCGGCGAATGCTTCTCCGGCGGCACCGCGACCTTCATGATCATGGGCGACATCTGCACCCGTCGCTGCCCGTTCTGCGACGTTGGCCACGGTCGTCCGAAGCCACTGGACGTCAACGAGCCGGAAAGCCTGGCCATCGCCATCGCCGACCTCAAGCTCAAGTACGTGGTGATCACTTCGGTTGACCGCGATGACCTGCGTGACGGCGGTGCCCAGCACTTTGCCGATTGCATCCGCGAAATCCGCAAACTGTCGCCGAACGTACAGCTGGAAACCCTGGTTCCGGACTACCGTGGCCGCATGGACGTCGCGCTGGAAATCACCGCCGCCGAGCCGCCGGATGTGTTCAACCACAACCTGGAAACCGTGCCGCGCTTGTACAAGGCTGCGCGTCCGGGTTCGGATTACCAGTGGTCGCTGACTCTGTTGCAACGCTTCAAGCAGATGATGCCGCACATTCCGACCAAATCCGGCCTGATGCTGGGTCTGGGTGAGACCGACGAGGAAGTCATCGAAGTCATGAAGCGCATGCGCGAACATGACATCGACATGCTGACCCTCGGTCAGTATCTGCAACCGTCGCGCAGCCACTTGCCGGTGCAGCGTTTCGTGCACCCGGACACCTTCGCCTGGTTCGCCGAAGAAGGTTACAAGATGGGCTTCAAGAACGTCGCGTCGGGCCCGCTGGTGCGTTCTTCGTACCACGCCGACGAGCAAGCCAAGCTGGTCAAGGCTGAGCTGCTGGGTTCCTGATCCGGCGCTGAATGAAAAAATGCCCGCCGAGGTTTTAACGCCCGGCGGGCATTTTTTTGCCCGTCTTACATTAGATGCTGATTTTTCCTGCAACCTGCGGCGTGGCCGAACCTCTTCTGTTTGCCCCCGTTCCTGACTACTGTGTGTGCATGACTCACAGGGAGATCCAAGGATGACCGTTCGACCGACCCACACACTTTGTCCGCACAGAGCCGTGCCCGCACTGCCCTCAGAAGGACTGATCGGCGTCATTGCACCTGCCGGCCCCGGTGCTCTGGACACCGATAAGGCGCTGCAATGGATGCGCGCCCGCGGCTATGGCTTGAAGGTGTTTCCCGGCGTCTACGAGAAGGACGGCTATCTGGCCGGCAGTGACGATGTGCGCCTGCGCGATCTGCACGCAGCGTTCGCTGATCCCGAGGTTGATGCCATCATTTGCCTGCGCGGCGGCTACGGTACGCCGCGCTTGCTCGACCGTATCGACTACGATTTGCTGAGCCGCCACGCCAAGCCTTTCGTCGGCTACAGCGATATCACCGCACTGCACCTGGCCATCAGTCGTTATGCCGGGTTCGTGACCTTTCACGGGCCGCTGCTCAATGCTGACCTGCTGGGTGACAAGGAGCCGCCGACGGTCACCTCGTTCTTCGCCATGCTGCGCGGGCAATTGAAGGCAGGGAGTGTGTTTAGCCATCCGGTGGCTTATCCATTGACCACGGTCGAGCCTGGTATCGCCCACGGGCGCTTGCTCGGCGGTAATCTGGCGATGATCGCTTCGACGTTGGGTACGCCTTACGAAATCGATGTCGAGGGGGTGATTCTGCTGATCGAAGACATCAACGAGCCGCTGTATCGCATCGACCGGCTGCTCACCCAGATGCGCCTGGCCGGCAAGTTGGCCAAGTTGCGCGGGGTGTTGGTCGGGGATATTGCAGGCGTGGATGTCGAAGCGCTGAACCGCTTGCTCAAGCAGACTTTCGAGCCGTTGCGGATTCCGGTTTTATCGGGGTGGCGTAGCGGGCACTGCGATCCGAACCTGACGCTGCCGATGGGCGCGCTGGTGCGGCTGGATGCCGGGAAGCAGGAATTGATGCTGGAGCAGGATGTGGTGATCAAGGCTTAAAGGCTATTGCCTGATAGTCAGTCTTCGCGAGCAGGCTCGCTCCCACATGGGTTCTGTAAACGACAGAGATCCAATGTGGGAGCGAGCCTGCTCGCGAAAGCGGTATACGCCATACGACAATCGTTCTACTGAGTACGCAGGCTTTCCAGCAACTTGTGCGTCGGATAGCCGTCAGCCGGCCAGCCAAGCGACTGCTGCGCACTGCGAATCGCCTTACGGGTATTGGCGCCGATGATCCCGTCCGCTGTGCCGGCATCGTAATTGCGCGCGCTCAGCAGGGTTTGCAATTCCATACGCTCGGTACGGCTCAGCGGCAGATCATCTTTCGGCCAGCTGCCGTTGATCAAGCCACCACCGTTGAAACGCTCGGACAACAGGCTCACCGCCAAGGCATACGACGAAGAGTTGTTGTACTTGAGGATCGCCCGGAAGTTGTCGAGGATCAGGAACGCCGGGCCGCGATAACCGGCCGGCAGCAGCAGGGCAGCGGAAAGTTGCTCCGAGCCGGCTGGGACTTGAGCGCCGTTTGGCAGGATCACGCCCAACTGACGCCATTCGGCAACGCTCTTGCGAATAGCACCATCAGCCAGCGTGTAATTGAAACTGCTCGGCAATTGCACTTCAAAACCCCACGGTTGACCACGTTGCCAGCCGGAGCTTTGCAGGTAATGCGCGGTCGAGGCCAGTGCATCGGCAGGGCTGCCCCAGATATCGCGGCGACCGTCACCGTCGAAGTCCACGGCGTGAGTGTTGTAGGTGGTCGGAATGAATTGGGTCTGGCCCATGGCGCCGGCCCACGAGCCAAGCATTTTCTCCGGCGTGATATCGCCCTGCTGCAGGATCTGCAAAGCCGCGATCAATTGCGCATGAGCAAAGCCCGGACGGCGCCCTTCGTAAGCGAGGGTAGCCAGCGAGTTGATCACCGACTTGCTGCCTTGGAACTGGCCAAAGTTGCTTTCCATGCCCCACACCGACACCAGCGCCTGACGGTCGACGCCATAACGCTGCTCGATGCTTTGTAGAATATCGGCGTACTGGCTGATCAGCGCCTGGCCCTTGCGCACGCGCAGCGGCGACAGCGCGCCGTCGAGGTATTCCCACACCGGGCGGGAGAATTCCGGCTGACTGCGGTCGGCACGAATCACGCTGGCGTCGAAACTGACATTGGCAAAGGCGCGATCAAACAGCTCTGGACGAATCCCGGCGGCCAGCGCGTCCTTGCGGAAACCTGCCTGCCATTCGGCAAAGGTCTGAGTAGGCTGAAGATCGAGAGGGTCGGCGGACGGCACTACCGGCGGGATGATCGCTGGGGCCGTGGCAACAGGGGCGGCTTGAAGGGGTTGCGCATCGGCGGCGGTCGGTTTTTCCGCACAAGCGACAAGCAGAATGAAACTGGAGGCAGCGATCAATTGGCGGACAGGCCAACGATGGGAAAGACTAAAGGGCATGCACAGGTCCAGGGGATACGAATCAGGTGCAGACCTTAACATGACCGGGGGGTACTGCGCTTCAAGCAGCCAGAAAGTAAGAAGCCTCCCAGCTGTCAGACTTGAAGGCTTCGCGGCGGTAGCTGCCTTTACCCTTGGTTGGTCGTTCCTGGCGACTGCGGAACAGGGGCTGGGCGACGATGGATTTGGCCTTGTTCGGGCCATGTTTCGATGGCTTTTTGCTCATGAGGGTTCTCTCGAGTGAGTGGGTTTTGCGCGGCAAATAATCTGCCGATGTCGGGCGTCTGTCTATAGTGCAAATGCAGGCGTGCATTGTAGGAAACAAGATCAAAAGATCGCAGCGTGCCGCAGCTCCTACAGGGATTGGTGTAGGAGCTGTCGAAGGCTGCGATCTTTTGATCTTATTCGGCAGGCAGTGAAAGACGCTGGCCAGCCATCAATAGAGCCAGACGACTCAGGCTCATCCACGGCGAACCGGCGGCTTGGCCCTTGATCTGCGCATCGATCCGCTGTGCTTCGAGCAACAACTGCGCCCAGCGTTGCGCCGAGTAGCGTTGCAGGGCTTTGCTCATCAGTGGTTTGCGCTTGTCCCAGACTGGCGGTTTTGCCTGGCTGAAACACTTGTCCAACGGCGTGCCCTGGCTGTATTGCAACGAGATGTTGGCCAGCAACCGCAGCTCTCGCGCCAGTGCCCAGAGAATCACCGGCGGTTCGACACCTTCGCCGCGCAGCCCTTCGAGCATGCGCAAGGCGTGAGCCGGTTCGCCGTTGAGCACGGCATCGGTCAAGCCGAACACGTCGAACCGTGCACTATCGGCCACTGCAGCCTGCACGGTTTCGACGGTGATCTGACCGCCTTCAGCCATCAGCTTGAGCTTTTCGATTTCCTGCGCGGCGGCGAGCAGGTTGCCCTCGACGCGTGCGGCAATCAATTCGACGGCGTCCTGGCTGGCCGATAACCCGGCCTGCGACAGACGCTGACGAATCCAGCTCGGCAGTTGATTGGCATCGACCGGCCAGATCTGGATGAACTGGGTCTGCTGGCCTTCAACCAGGGCCTTGCCCCACTTGGTCTTCTGCGCACTGCCATCGAGCTTGGGCAGGCTGATCAGCAGTACCGTGTCTTCGGCGGGACGCGAGCAGTATTCGATAAGCGCCGCCGCACCTTTGTCACCCGGTTTGCCCGAAGGCAGGCGCAGTTCCAAAAGGCGTTTTTGTGCGAACAGCGACATGCTGGCGCCGGCCTGCAACAACGTACCCCAATCGAAACTGGCATCGGCAGCGAACACCTGGCGCTCGTCGAAACCTTGCTGACGCGCAGCACTGCGGATGGCGTCGGCGGCTTCCTGGCACAGCAGCGGGTCATCGCCACTGATGATGTAGACCGGCGCAAGGGCGCCTTGCAGATGTTTGCCGAGTTGGGCGGGAGCGAGCTTCATAAGAAAGGTCGAACGGGGCGCGTGAGCGCCCCGAACGTCTTACTGCTGCGGGATTTCGAGCGGCGACTGGCGCGGTGTTTCCGCTTCAGCCTTTTGCGCCGCTTCGAGCGCGTCAGCTTCAGCCTTGGCGCGGTTGTTGGCAGCTTGCTGCAGTTGCTCCAGTTGACCTGGGGTCAGCTGTTGCAGGCGCAGCATCATGCGCTGAACCAGCTCGCGACGGATATCGCGACGGGCGTCGCTGGCTTCCTGGTCGGAGCCGACGAGGTTGTTACCGTCGTGGATAAACACTTTCTGCACTTCAAGCTTGTCGCTCAGCAGCGAAAGGTTTTTTTCGCCACGGATGTCGTAGCTCAGGACGGTAGTGACCTGATACTCGCCCGTACGACCTGCACCGGCGTAGCTGAGGATGCGCTGGTTTTCCTGCTCGTCAGCCAGGAACAGCTTGTACGGTGCACCGCTGTAAACCTTGACGCCGCTGGACTCAAGCACCTGACGCAGTTGAGTGACCGTCTCGCCGTAGGCGTTACGAGCGCTCAGGTCGAGCTCCTTGATGGTGAGTTCGGTAGTGCCAGTACCGCGCAGCTGGAAACCACAGGCGCTCAGAAGGACGGCGAGGCCCATCACCAGCAGATTGCGTTTGATCATTGTGTTGCTCCCCTTGAAACCACGTGGGCCGACTGTACGGCCCGAAAGGTTTTACTTGGCGCCAGGCGAACCTGACGCCCGATCCAATTAGCTGGCGACGATGTTGACCAGTTTCCCCGGCACAACGATCACTTTACGAATAGTCAGGCCGTCGACAAAGCGCAGCACGTTCTCGTTGATGCGAGCAGCCGCTTCGACTTCTTCACGCGTTGCGGTCGCCGGCATCTCGATCTGCCCGCGCAGTTTGCCGTTGACCTGGATGACCAGGGTCAGGCTGTCTTGTACAAGCGCAGATTCGTCGACCACAGGCCAGCCAGCGTCGATCACCGGATCGCTGTGACCCAGTTGATTCCACAGCTCGTGGCTGATGTGCGGCGTGATTGGCGCGAGCAGCAAGGTCACAGCTTCCAGGCCTTCGTGAACCAGTGCGCGATCCTGTTCGGTGCCTTGTGCGGCCTTTTCCAGCACGTTCATCAGCGTCATCACCTGAGCGATGGCGGTGTTGAATTTGTGGTTCTGGCCGACGTCGTGGCTGGCTTGCTTGATGGCCACGTGGATCGAACGGCGCACGGCTTTCTGCTCGTCGTTCAGGCTGGCGATGTCGAGTTTGCCCGGCAGACCCTGGCTAACATGGGCTTGCGCCAGACGCCAGACGCGCTTGAGGAAACGGTGCGAGCCTTCAACGCCGGAGTCCGACCATTCGGCGCTCATGTCTGGCGGCGAGGCAAACATCATGAACAGGCGGCAAGTATCGGCGCCGAACTGATCGATCATCGACTGTGGGTCAACGCCGTTGTTCTTCGACTTGGCCATCTTCTCGGTGCCACCGATTTCCACCGGCAGGCCGTCGGATTTCAGCTTGGCGCTGATGACCTTGGCTTTGCTGTCACGCTCAAGTTCTACGTCCGCCGGGTTGAACCAGGTGTAAGCACCATTGGCTTCGCGACGGTAGTAAGTCTCGGCGATTACCATGCCTTGGGTCAGCAGGTTCTTGAATGGCTCGTTGGAGCTCACCAGGCCTTCGTCGCGCATCAGCTTGTGGAAGAAGCGCGCGTAGAGCAGGTGAAGAATCGCATGTTCGATACCGCCGATGTACTGATCCACCGGCAGCCAGTGGTCAGCCGCGGATTTCTCGACCAGGCCACCTTCAAAGTGCGGCGAGGCATAACGGGCGTAATACCACGACGACTCGACGAAAGTGTCCATGGTGTCGGTTTCACGCTTGGCAGGCTGGCCGCATTTCGGGCAAGCGCACTCGTAGAACTCAGGCATGCGCGCCAGCGGCGAACCGGCGCCGTCCGGCACCACGTCTTCCGGCAGGACGACAGGCAATTGATCTTCCGGCACCGGCACGTCACCGCAAGTATCGCAATGGATGATCGGGATCGGGCAGCCCCAGTAGCGCTGACGGCTGATGCCCCAGTCGCGCAGGCGGAACTGGGTACGCGAGGCGCCCAGTTCTTTCTTGATCAGCGCAACTTCCATGGCGTCGAACGCGCCGGCGAAGTCGAGACCGTCGAACTCGCCGGAGTTGATCAGCGTGCCGTGCTCGCCGTAGGCGTCTTGCCACGGAGCAGGGTTGCTGTCGCCGGAGCTGGTACGCACCACCGATTTGACCGGCAGGTTGTACTTGTGGGCGAATTCGAAATCGCGCTCGTCGTGCGCCGGTACCGCCATCACAGCGCCGTCGCCGTAGTGCATCAGCACATAGTTGGCGACCCACACCGGCAGTTTTTCACCGGTCAGCGGGTGCTCGACGAACAGGCCGGTCGGCAGACCTTTCTTTTCCTGCGTGGCGACGTCGGCCTCAGCCACGCTGCCGCCCTTGCATTCAGCGATGAACGCTTGCAGCTCGGTGTTGTTTTTTGCGGCCAAGGTGGCCAGTGGGTGCTCGGCAGCCACGGCGACATAGGTCGCGCCCATCAGGGTGTCCGGACGGGTGGTGAAGACTTTCAGAGTGCCGGCTTCGCCGATCGAGTCGACGTTGTACGGGAACTGTACTTCCATGCCGCGGGATTTGCCGATCCAGTTGCGCTGCATGGTCTTGACCTGTTCAGGCCAGCCGGTCAGCTCGTCGAGGCTCTCCAGCAGCTCATCCGCATAAGCGGTGATCTTGAAGTAGTACATCGGGATTTCGCGCTTTTCGATCAGCGCGCCGGAACGCCAGCCGCGACCGTCGATCACCTGTTCGTTGGCCAGAACGGTCTGGTCGATCGGGTCCCAGTTCACGGTGCCGTTTTTGCGGTAGATCACACCTTTTTCGAACAGGCGAGTGAACAGCCATTGTTCCCAGCGGTAGTAATCAGGCTTGCAGGTGGTGACTTCGCGCGACCAGTCGACCGCCAGACCCAAGCTGCGCAGCTGGGTTTTCATGTAGGCGATGTTTTCGTAGGTCCACTTGGCCGGTGCGACGTTGTTTTTCATCGCGGCGTTTTCCGCCGGCATGCCGAAAGCGTCCCACCCCATCGGTTGCAGAACATTCTTGCCTTGCATGCGCTGATAACGGGAAATCACGTCGCCGATGGTGTAGTTGCGCACGTGCCCCATGTGTAGCTTGCCGCTGGGGTAAGGGAACATCGACAGGCAGTAGTAAGTCTCCTTGCCTGGCTGTTCACTGACTTCAAAGGACTTTTGCTCGTCCCAGAACGACTGGGCGGCGGCTTCGATTTCACGGGGCTGATATTGTTCGTGCATGGCTACTTTTGTACTGGATAGGGGTGGCCTAATCCTCTTCAACGCGGCATTCGGGATGGCCCGGACGAGCTGGAAGTGGAATTACAGGAAGCGCCGTAGCATACATGACCGCGCTTGGCCTAGGGAAACCCTGATTACAGCTGTTTGGTGCGGCGAATTCATGACGAGGGCCGTTGGTCGCGGCGTGCAGCCGGTTTGTGCAGCGAAGCTAAGCTCTAACTGGGGAGTGAGTCTTATCTTCAATGAGGTGAGGGATGGTGGAGCAACGGCAGAAAAACGTCACGAAACCTGAGTTGTACGAGCGGTTGATGAACCGTCTGGGCATGGCCCTGGATGCTGCCAAAACCGCTGACCGGCTGCGCGACGAGCGCCCCCTGGAACTGGAATTGCGTGGCTTGAGCCCCGCCGAGTTCAAACTGGTCAAGGCCTATCTGGATCGTAGTGAACGTGAAACGCATGGATGCTTGTCGCAGGCAGTGAAGCAGCTCGATGCAGCACATTCGGCCAAGGTCATCTGGCTCAAGGACAGGGCGCCCGGCAGAGATACCGTCAAGGTACGGGCTTTGCAGGCCAAGTAAGCGCATGGCAGGTCAAGAACCGGATCTTTTTCAACAGGATCCCACCTATCGGTTGTAACGCATTATTAACACTCTTAGGCTTCGGGCATCTTTGGAGATGCCCGATGCCCATTCGTTATTTCATCAAACAACTTCTTTTGCCGCCCGGCATTCTTTTGCTGCTGTTGCTGGTCGCGTGGTGGCTGCGTCGCTCTCGGCCACGCCTGGCTGGCGTGTGCTTCGCGATCGGCTTTGGCGGAATGTGGCTGATGAGCCTGCCGGTGGTTGTGCAGTGGGGTGCCAAAGCGCTGGAGCGCGAACCGCCATTGGCCCGTGAAGAGTGGGCGACGTTGGCACAGCGAGCTGATGCGATTGTGGTGCTGGGTTCCGGTCGCGAGCGCGGTGATCTGGCGTGGGGCGAGGATCAGCCGACCGGCGTGGGTCTTGAGCGTCAGCGATATGCGGCGCGGCTGGCCAAAGCTTCCGGCTTGCCGATTCTGACCACGGGAGGCCTGCATTACGGTACGCCGCCGACTGAGGCGAAGTTGATGGCGGACTCATTGCGCGACGATTTTGGCGTGACAGTGCGTTGGCAGGAAGGTGAAAGCCGTACGACGTGGGAAAACGCTAGGTTCACGGCTGATATCTTGTTGCCGCAGGGGATCAAGCGCGTGGTTGTCGTCACTCAGGCCTGGCACATGCCGCGCTCGGTGTGGAGTTTTCAGCAGGCAGGGTTTGAAGTGGTGCCGGCGCCTGTAGGCTTTCTGGGCACTGATAATGCGCGGCCGTTTGGTGGCTGGTTGCCGGAGTTCAAGTCGATCTGGCAGAGCGGGCAGTTGCTGAATGAGGCGGTGGGGCAGGTGGGGTATTCGTTGTTTTACCGCTGAAGATCAAAAGATCGCAGCCTGCGGCAGCTCCTACATTGGGATTTGCGTTTTCCCTGTAGGAGCTGCCGCAGGCTGCGATCTTTTGCTTTAAAGGGTTTTCGACATCCGGCTGGCCATCAGTGCCCAGCCAAACAACAACACGCACAGGATGATCAGCGGCCACGAACGCCATTGCAGATACGGCGTCAGGTTGTGCATCGGCACCACTTCGCCGTACAGAATGCCCTGTTCAAACTGCGGAATCTGCTCGGTGATCTGCCCGAAGGGGTTGATCAACCCGGTCACACCGTTGTTGGTCGCGCGTATCATCCAGCGGCCCGCTTCCAGCGCACGCATCTGCGCCATTTGCAAATGTTGCAGCGGGCCGATCGAGGTGCCGAACCAGGTGTCGTTGCTGATCGTCAGCAACAGATCGCTGCGTGCCGACAGGCCTGCGGCGAAGTCCGGGTACACCACTTCATAGCAGATGAACGGCGCAACCTGATAACCCTTGGCCTGCAACAGCGCCTGATCGGCTGGGCCGCGGGCAAAGTCGGACATCGGCAGATCGAAGAATGCGATCAAGCCACGCAGGATGTCCTGCAGTGGCACGTATTCACCGAATGGCACCAGTTTTTGCTTGAGGTAAGTACCATCGCCTTCGCCCACCACGGTGATACCGTTGAAGAAGCGTCTTTCATGACGGACCATTTCGCGAATCGGCACGCCGGTGATCAGCGCTGATTTACGCTCGGCGGCGAAGCTGCCCATCATGCTCAGGTAGCCCTCGGCGGACTCTTTCAATACTGGCACGGCGGTTTCCGGCCAGATCAGCAGATCCACTGGTTTTGAGCGAAAACTCAGATCGCGGTACAGGGCCAGCTGCGCGTTGAGTTCGGCCGGATCCCATTTCATGCTTTGCGCGACGTTGCCCTGAATTGCAGCAACGCTCAGTGGCGCGCCCGACGGACTGGTCCAGGCGTGGCCCTTGAGCGCAATGCCCGCTGCCCACGGCCCGATCAGCAGTACCAAACCCGCCACCGCAAAACCTTTGCGTCCGGTCTGCAGCAACCGCGGAGCGTTGTAGATCAGCGCCGCGGTCAGCGCCAGAGTGAACGACACCAGCCACATGCCGCCGACCGGCGCGAGCCCGGCCAGCGGGCCATCGAGTTGGCTGTAACCTGAGTACAGCCACGGGAAACCGGTGAGAAACCAGCCGCGAAACATTTCCTGAGCGACCCACAGCGCGGCAAACGCCAAAGCATCGGCCAGCGGCGCTTCATTGCGGCGCAACCAGCGCGCCCAAATCCAGGCCGGCAGGGCGAAGAACCAGGCAATCGCGGCGGTAAACAGCAGCATCAGGAACCCGGCCAGCAGCACCGAAGCGCCACCGAAGTGGTGAATGCTGTAATAGATCCAACTGGTGCCGGCGCCGAACAGGCCGAAACCGAAACACCAGCCACGGCCCAGCGCCTGACGCGGGCTCAGCTCGCGCAAGCCGGCATAAAACAGGCCGACCGCCAGCAAAGCCAGCGGCCAGATGTTGAACGGCGCCAGAGCGAAGGTAGTGATTGCACCGGCCGCCACGGCCAGCAGGTTACCGGGCCAGCCGGGGCGGGTTGTCCAGCGCATTTCAATCCTTAGAGGTATTACCGGGCGATAGGGGTCAGTCGCAGCAAGTGAATCCGACGGCTGTCGGCGTTCAGGATGCGGAAACGATAGGCGCCGATTTCAGTGATTTCGTTGCGTTTTGGCAAGTGCCCGAACGCGCTCATCACCAGACCACCGACGGTGTCGAACTCGTCATCAGAGAATTCGCTGTCGAAGAACTCGTTGAAGTTCTCGATCGGCGTCAGCGCCTTGATCAGGAAGTCGCCACTGGGCAGCGGCTTGATGTAGCTGTCTTCTTCGACGTCGTGCTCGTCTTCGATGTCGCCGACGATCTGCTCCAGCACGTCTTCGATGGTCACCAGACCGGCCACACCGCCGTATTCGTCGATGACGATGGCCATGTGATTGTGGTTGGCGCGGAATTCACGCAGCAACACGTTCAGACGCTTGGACTCCGGCACGAAGGTGGCCGGGCGTAGCAGGTCCTTGATGTTGAAGCTGTCGCCGTTTTCCTTGAGGATCAACGGCAGCAGGTCCTTGGCCAGCAGCACGCCCATCACGTCATCATGGCTTTCACCAATGACCGGATAGCGCGAGTGGGCCGAGTCGACCACGGCCGGGAGGAATTCACGCGGTGTCTGGGTCGCCTTGATGCTGATCATCTGCGAGCGCGGCACCATGATGTCGCGTACTTGCAGGTCAGCCACCTGAATGGCGCCTTCGACGATGGCCAGCGCTTCGCTGTCCAGCAGTTTGTTCTGATGTGCATCACGCAGCAGCTCGAGGAGCTCCTGACGGTTCTTCGGCTCGTGGGCAAAAGCCTGGGTCAGTTTACCCAGCCATGACTTCTGCCCGTTGCTCGATCGATCTTCGCTCATAGCGATTACTCTGAATCCTTTGTTGTAACGATAGGGGATGTTTCGGGTTCGTCGTCCGCGTACGGATCGGGATAGCCCAGTTCGGCAAGCAACTCGCGTTCCAGTGCTTCCATTTCTTCGGCTTCTTCGTCATCTATATGGTCGTAACCGAGCAGATGCAAGCAGCCGTGAATGACCAGATGTGCCCAGTGGGCCTTTAGTTCCTTGCCTTGTTCGGCAGCTTCGCGCTCAACCACCGCCACGCAGATCACCAGATCGCCGAGCAATGGGATGTCGAGAAACTCGTCGGGTACTTCGGCCGGGAACGACAGGACGTTGGTCGCGTAATCCTTGTGGCGCCAGGTGTGATTAAGTTCGCGGCCTTCTTCCTCGTCGACCAGACGAATGGTCATTTCCGAGTCGGCGGTGCGTTGGCGCAGGGCCAGTTCACACCACAGGCGGAAGTCGGCTTCACTCGGCGCGTTCGCGTCAGTCGCGATTTGCAGGTCTAGCTCAAGCATTTCGCGAGGTGTCCTTGGGTACTTCGTCACGGTTTTCGAAGCGCTCGTAGGCTTCGACGATCCGCTGGACCAAAGGATGGCGCACGACGTCTTTAGGCTGGAAGTGGGTGAAGCTGATACCCGGCACGTCTTTGAGCACTTCGATCACGTGGTGCAGGCCGGACTTGGTGCCGCGCGGCAGGTCGACCTGGGTGATGTCACCGGTGATGACTGCTGTAGAGCCGAAACCGATCCGGGTGAGGAACATCTTCATCTGTTCGACGGTGGTGTTCTGGCTTTCGTCGAGGATGATGAAACTGTTGTTCAGCGTACGGCCACGCATGTAGGCCAGCGGCGCAACTTCGATGACCTGACGTTCGATCAGTTTGGCCACGTATTCGAAGCCGAGCATCTCGTAAAGCGCGTCGTAGAGCGGGCGCAGGTACGGGTCGATCTTCTGCGACAGGTCGCCGGGCAGGAAGCCGAGTTTTTCGCCCGCTTCAACCGCAGGACGCACCAGCAGGATGCGACGAATCTGCTCACGTTCCAGGGCATCGACAGCGCAGGCCACGGCCAGGTAGGTCTTGCCGGTACCGGCCGGACCGATGCCGAAGTTGATGTCGTTGCCGAGGACTTCCTTGACGTAGCGCAGCTGATTCAAGCCACGCGGGCGAATCATGCCTTTCTTGGTGCGCAGGGCAACGGAAGCTTCGGCGGGGGCCTGGTTGTCCAGCTCGACCACGGCCGATTCCTGCAGGAACAGGTGCACCGTATCTGGCGACAGCTCTGAACCTTTGGTTTCCCGGTACAGGCGACGAATCAGATTTTCCGCAGACGTGGTGTGTTTGGGGTCGCCGATCAGCTCGAACTGGTTTCCGCGGTTGCGGATCTCGATGGTCAGGCGCTGTTCGATCAAGCGCAAATGCTCGTCGAATTGCCCGCACAGATTGGCGAAGCGGCGAGCCTCAAAGGGCTCGAGGATAAAACGATGTGGTTCTATGGGTGCGTTCAAGGTCGTATTTAGCCGCCCTGGGGCAATTGAGATGAAATCAAGGATAACGCCAGAGGCGTGGGTGCGAAAGCTCTTAAATCATCGCTGTTCCTGTGGAAGCGAGCCTGCTCGCGAAAGCGGTGTGCCAGACACATTGTTGTTGAATGTGTCGCCGCCTTCGCGAGCAGGCTCGCTCCCACAGTGCCCTGTGTTGATTATTGGATCAGCGAACCACGCAGCGAATGCGGTTGCGCCGCGTCGATGTGCACATCAGCAAACTGACCGATCAGGGTTGGATTGTCGCAGCGGAAGTTGACGATACGATTATTCTCGGTGCGCCCTTGCAGTTCGCCCGGGTCTTTCTTCGAATAATCCGTCACCAGAATGCGCTGGACCGAACCGACCATTTGTCGGCTGATCTCGAAGCCTTGCTGATTCAAACGATGCTGCAGTGCGTTCAGGCGTTCCTTCTTCAACTCTTCCGGCGTGTCGTCGGCCAGATCGGCAGCCGGGGTGCCCGGGCGCTGGCTATAGACGAAGGAATAAGAGAAGTCGAAACCGACGTCGGCAATCAGCTTCATGGTCTGTTCGAAGTCTTTCTCGGTTTCACCCGGGAAACCGACGATGAAGTCCGAACTGATGCAGATCCCCGGTACCGCCGCGCGCAGTTTGCGCAGCTTGGATTTGTACTCCAGCGCCGTGTGGTTGCGCTTCATCGCCGCGAGAATCCGGTCGGAGCCCGATTGCACCGGCAAATGCAGGTGCTTGACCAGTTCCGGCACGTCGGCGTGGGCCTGGATCAGGCTGTCGGAGAACTCCAGCGGGTGCGAAGTGGTGTAGCGGATGCGGTCGATGCCATCGATGGCGGCGACAACGCG
This sequence comes from Pseudomonas tensinigenes, assembly GCF_014268445.2. Lineage (NCBI taxonomy): Bacteria > Pseudomonadati > Pseudomonadota > Gammaproteobacteria > Pseudomonadales > Pseudomonadaceae > Pseudomonas > Pseudomonas tensinigenes. The sequence goes on along the minus strand of NZ_CP077089.1, from coordinate 6,021,354 downwards.
GATCAGCTCGGCCAGATCGGCGAGGCGACCGTCGTGGGTCGTACCGCGATAGCCGTTGACGTTCTGCCCGAGCAGCGTCACTTCACGTACGCCGTTTTCGGCGAGGTGGATGACTTCGGCGATGACGTCGTCGAACGGCCGGCTGACTTCTTCGCCACGGGTGTAAGGCACCACGCAGAAGGTGCAGTACTTGCTGCAACCTTCCATCACCGACACATAGGCGCTCGGGCCATCGATGCGCGGCTCGGGCAAGTGGTCGAATTTTTCGATTTCCGGGAACGACACGTCGACTTGCGGCAATTTGGTGATGCGCGCGGCGTCGATCATTTCCGGCAGGCGGTGCAGGGTCTGCGGGCCAAAGACCACGTCGACGTACGGCGCGCGATCGCGGATCGCCGCGCCTTCCTGGCTGGCCACGCAACCGCCAACGGCGATTACCATCTCCGGGTTGGCCAGTTTCAGTTCGCGCCAGCGGCCGAGTTGCGAATACACGCGATCCTGGGCGCGTTCGCGGATCGAGCAGGTGTTGAGCAGAATCACGTCGGCGTCTTCGGCACGCGCGGTGACTTCCAGGGCCTGATGTTCACCCAGCAGATCGACCATGCGCGAGCTGTCGTACTCGTTCATCTGGCAACCGTGGGTTTCGATGTAAAGCTTCTTGGCCATGGATTAGGGTCATCACGTGATTCAAAGAACCGCGCATTATAGGGAACAAGCCCTCAGGTTCCTACCGCTGCGCGTCCGGTGGCTATGCTATAGTTTGCGCCCTCATTTTTATCCCCGATGTTATCCCCCCGCCATGACCAAACGCGAAGCTCCAATCTATAAGGTGATTTTCCTCAACCAGGGCCAGGTGTTCGAAATGTACGCCAAGCAGATCTATCAAAGTGATCTGTGGGGTTTTCTGGAAGTGGAAGAGTTCGTCTTTGGCGAGCGCACGCAAGTGGTCGTCGATCCGAGCGAAGAAAAGCTCAAGGCGCAGTTCGAAGGCGTGGTGCGCAGCTTTGTGCCGATGCATTCGATTGTGCGTATCGACGAGGTGGAGCGTCTGGGCACCCCGAAAATCAGCGAAGCCCGTGGCGCGGTCGGCAATGTGATGCCGTTCCCGATGCCGATGCCTGAGAAGTAAGCCTTAAAACCGAGTCGCCTCATTCGCGAGCAGGCTCGCTCCCACAGGGATCTTCTGAACACTGGAGATCTACTGTGGGAGCGAGCCTGCTCGCGAAGAGGCCAGAAAAATCTATAGAGAAATCAGGGAAGCGGCGAGAAAGGCGTACGCCCATCGGCACTCTGCAATTCCATCAGGTATTTACGGAAAATTTGCCCGAGCACCTGAGTGGCGGTTTCGAGATCTTCGCGGGACATTTTTTCGGAAACTTCGTCAGCCGTATCCAGCGCATCTTCAGCGCCGTTGACCGCGGCCATCTTCAGCACGATATACGCCTGAATGTTGTTGGCCTGCACGCCTTCACCGTGGAAGAACATCGTGCCGAGCTTGAACTGCGCCTGAGCGTGGCCTTGCAGCGAGGCCTTTTCGAAATAGCTCAGGGCTTGATTGAGGTCGCGCGGCGCATTCTTGCCGTCGTAGTAGAACTCACCCAACTCGTATTGCGCTTGCGCATCCCCTTCGTCCGCCGCTTTCTGGCAGGCGGCCAGTGCCTGCGTGACGTCTTGCGGCTGAGTATTGAGGGTGCAACGACCCATCGCCGGGATCAACAACGAGTTGCCGCCTGCTTGTGCATGCGCGAGCAGGGGCTGAAGGAGCAACAGGCAGCCCAAGGCAAGGGTGCGGCCGGTGCGGTTCATGGGAATCGACTTACCTCTGAAGGGCACGCGGACCCATCGAGGGATCCAATAAGCGCGCATTATGAAATAAGCAGGGCCAACCTTACAAAGTCTTTACTCGTTTTTCTGCTGCGCGGGGAATATATCGCCCACTTTAGGGGAGATTTTTAGCAGGAGCATCGGAAAAACGGCGTGGGTGTAGGTGAATGCTGACGCTGGCGATAGCCAACGTCAGCGGTACGGCGATTACTTCAGTGCAGCGAAGGCGCGCTCGGCAGCGTCCAATGTCAGTTTCAACTCGGCTTCGCCGTGGGCGATCGAGGTAAAGCCGGCTTCGAAGGCGCTCGGTGCCAGGTACACGCCACCTTCCAGCATCAGGTGGAAGAAGCGACCGAACAACGCAGCGTCGCTGGCCATCACGTCTTCAAAGGTGACGATGTCATCGGCGCCGCTGAAGTACAAACCGAACATGCCGCCAGCCTGGGTGGTCACGAATGGAATGCCGGCAGCATCGGCGCGCTGTTGCAGACCGTCGAGCAAACGCGTGGTGTAATCGGTCAGCTCAGCGTGGAAGCCTGGACGGCTGATCAAACGCAGCGTGGTCAAACCAGCGGCCATGGCCAGCGGGTTACCCGAAAGCGTGCCAGCTTGATACACCGGACCCAGCGGCGCGATGCGCTCCATGATTTCGCGCTTGCCGCCGAAGCAGCCAACCGGCATGCCGCCGCCGATGATCTTGCCGAAGGTGGTCAGGTCAGGATTGACCCCGTAGTACGCCTGAGCACCGCCGAGGGCAACGCGGAAACCGGTCATCACTTCGTCGAAAATCAGCACCACGCCATGCTTGTCGCACAGCGAACGCAGACCTTCGAGGAAACCTGGTGCTGGCGGCACGCAGTTCATGTTGCCGGCCACCGGCTCAACAATAATGCACGCCACGTCCTCACCCACTTCAGCGAGCATCTTTTCCACAGCGTCGATGTCGTTGAAGGGCAGGGTCAGAGTGTGTTTGGCGAATGCCGCCGGCACGCCGGCCGAACTTGGCACGCCTTGGGTCAGTGCGCCGGAACCGGCCTTGACCAGCAGGCTGTCGGAGTGACCGTGGTAGCAGCCTTCGAACTTGATGATGCTGTCGCGGCCGGTGTAACCACGGGCCAGACGGATCGCGCTCATGGTCGCTTCGGTGCCGGAGCTGACCATGCGCACCATGTCCATCGATGGCACCAGCGAGCAGACCAGATCGGCCATCTCGGTTTCCATCGCGGTCGGCGCGCCGTACGACAAGCCGTGTTGCAGTTGATTGCGCACCGCGTCGAGCACGTCCGGGTGGCTGTGGCCGAGGATCATCGGGCCCCACGAGCCGACGTAATCGACATAACGCTTGTCGTCTTCGTCAGTGACGTAGGCGCCTTCAGCGTGCTTGAAGAACAACGGCGTGCCGCCAACGCTCTTGAATGCACGAACGGGCGAGTTCACGCCACCGGGAATGTGTTTCTGGGCATTGGCAAACAGGGTTTCGGAACGAGACATGATCGGGCTCTCAAATCAGACTTTCAGTAATTCATTGAACGCGCGGGCGCGGCGGGTCACTTCGGCGGTGTTCTCGGCACCAAACAGACCGTGGACTACGGCCAGCAGGTCGACGCCATGGGCCACCAACGGTGCGGCGTTGTCGAGGGTGATGCCGCCAATCGCGCAGATCGGCAGGTGCAGCGTGCGTTTGGCGTGGTCGAGCAGATCGAGGCTGCAGGTCGGCGCGCCGGGTTTGGTGTTGGAGTTGAAGAAGCGGCCGAAGGCGACATAACTCGCGCCTTCTTTGGCGGCTTGTTCGGCCAGCGCGAGTTGCGCGTGGCAGGTCGAACCGATGATGGCTTTGGAACCGAGCAGCGCGCGGGTCGGTGACAGCGGGCCGTCGGTCTGACCGAGGTGCACGCCGACGTTAAGGCGCGCCGCCAGTTCGGCATCATCGTTGATGATCAGCTGCGTCTTGTAGCGCTCGCACAAGTCGCGCAACGCTTCGGCCTCGCGCAGCCGGCGGGCTTCGTCGCTGCTCTTGTCGCGGTATTGCAGCAGGGTGACGCCGCCTTCCAGCGCCGCCTCCACGTAAGACAGAAACTTGCCCGCCAGCAATTGGCTGTCGGTAATGGCATACAGGCCACGTAGTTTCATCGGGCAGACCTCACGACGTTACGAGCAGAAATCCAGCGGCAGGCGACGCGGGACGAACTGGCCTTTGCCCAGTTGTTCGGCATCGCGCAGGGTGCGCCAAGTGTAATCCAGAGCACTGCGTACGGCGCTGGCGAGATGTTCGCCCTGTGCCAGTCGGCCGGCGAGGGCGCTGGCCAAGGTGCAGCCAGAGCCGTGATAGCTACCCGGCAGACGCTGGCAGATAAAGGTTTCACGCAGACCGTCGCGGCTGTACACACGGTTGTGGATTTCAGTTTCGTCGCCGTGGCCGCCGGTGATCAGCAGGTTTTTGACGAACGGCAGGAGTTTTTCAGCGCATTCGTCGGCGGTGCCTTCTGGCAATTCGGCGAGGATGCGCGCTTCAGGAAGGTTGGGGGTGGCAATGATCGATAGCGGCAGCAGACGCTCACGCATCGCATAGCCGACCTCGTCCTTGCCCAGGCGTCCGCCGCCGCCGGCGCGCAGCACCGGGTCGCAGACCACTGGCAAGTGCGGGTGCGCGGAAAGCAGTTCGACAACGGTGTCGACCATTTCCAGCGAACCGAGCATGCCCAGTTTGACCGCAGCGACTTCGGAATCGTTGAGCACGGCATTGGCTTGAGCCAACACCCACTCACGGTCGAGGACGCGGAAGTCAGTGACGTTGACGGTGTCTTGCACGGTCAGGGCGGTGACGGCCGGAGCCGCATGGCAACCCTGCGCGAGCAGAGCTTCGATATCTGCCTGCAAGCCGGCGCCACCACTTGGGTCGTGGCCGGAGAGACAGAGGACAACGGGGCGGGAGCTGTAGATATTCATGGTGCGCGAGCTTACCACCAAAGCTGATTTTCGGGTTCAGTGCCGTTGTCCCGGGCCGATAACCTGGCAGGAGAATCCGACCGCTCTGTCACAAGCTGACCAACTCAACAGCTCTAGCTCGCTGCTTTGCTCTGGAACGCCCGTTCTAGAGCCTTTGTAGGAAAAATTTCAATGGTGCTCAATGGCCATCAACGGCTATGCTAGTCTGGATCCAAACCAATAACAGGTAATACCGGTTTTACGTCTACTCAAAGGGAATGGGGGGCTTCCTGACACAACCGGACGAGCCACGCTGGGGCTTCAATGCGCTATCTGCTGATGTTGCTGTTCTGCTTGCCCCTTATGGCGAGCGCCGTCGAATTCGACGAATTCACCCAGAGCCTGCCTCTGGGCCGGTCGCTGCAAGTGTTCGAAGACCCGAGTGGTCAGGCGAGCATTGCCGATGTTCGCGCGCAGGCTGCCGCCGGCAATTTCAAAGCCCACGATAAAGACGCGCTCAATGCCGGTTACTCGCGCTCAGCGTTCTGGCTGAAGATCGACCTGCATTACCGTCCGAGCAATCCCTCTGCCCAGCGTACCTGGCTGCTGGAGCTGGCGTATCCACCGCTCGACCATCTCGACCTGTACATGCCCGATGCCGCTGGCGACTACCTCCTCGTCCGGCAAACCGGTGATGCCTTGCCGTTCGCCAGCCGTGAGATCCGCCAGAACAATTATTTGTTCGGCCTTTCATTCAAACCGGACCAACAGCAAACCGTGTACTTGCGACTGGCGAGCGAAGGCTCGATCCAGGCACCGGTGACGTTGTGGTCGAGCACCGCGTATCTCGAAGACCAACCGGTGCGCCTGTATGTGCTGGGCATCATTTACGGCGTGCTGCTGGGGATGGTGGTTTACAACCTGTTCATCTACCTCAGCGTGCGCGACACCAGTTACCTCTATTACATCTTCTACATTGCCTCGTTCGGCCTTTATCAGTTGTCGGTGAATGGCGCTGCCGTCGAGTATTTCTGGCCGGATAATCCTTGGTGGGCCAACGCAGCCACGCCATTTTTCATCGGCTGTGCGGGGCTGTTCGGCAGTCAGTTCGCCCGCAGTTTCCTGCAGACCAAAAACCATAGCCGCTGGCTTGATCGCTTGCTGATTGCACTGATCGCGTTCGGCGCGCTGGTGGTTGGTTTGTCGCTGATGACCAGTTACGCGCTGTCGCTGCGCTTGGCGACGATACTGGCGCTGACCTTCACTGTGGTGATTTTCGCCGCAGGGATTCTGGCCTGGTGGCGCGGCTTGCGCGTGGCGCGTTATTTCATCATCGCCTGGTCGGCGTTCCTGCTCGGCGGCATCGTTAACACGCTGATGGTGCTCGGCTTGCTGCCGAACGTGTTCCTGACGATGTATGCCAGCCAGATCGGCTCGGCGATCGAGGTGGCGCTGCTGTCGCTGGCACTGGCGGACCGCATCAACGCGATGCGCGAGCAACAGGCGCAGACGCTGTACGACGCCGGGCAGAAACTCGAAGTGCTCAACCAGCAACTGGCCCACAGCAACAAGCTCAAAGACGAGTTTTTGGCGACCTTGACCCACGAACTGCGTACACCAATGAACGGTGTGATCGGTTCGCTGGAACTGATGCAAACCGTCGAAATGGATCCGGAGCTGGAGCAATATCAGCAAACCGCTGCCGGGTCCGCACGGGACATGATGCGCATGGTCAACGGTATCCTCACCCTTACCGAATTGCAGGCCGGCAAGCTCAAGGCTGCGCCGGGCAGTTTCAGCCTGCGTGGCGTGGTCGAAGCGTTGCGCGTGCAGTTCGACGGCAATGCAGCGAGCAAGTCGCTGGACTTCAAGGTCGATGTGCTGCCAACCCTGCCGGATCGTCTGCACGGCGACAGCGCCAAGCTCGCGCAATGCTTGGAATGCCTGCTCGACAATGCGATCAAGTTCACCCGTGTCGGTGGGTTGGCGCTGCGCGTGACGGGCAAGCCGTCGACGGGCAATCGTCTGGCGCTGTCGTTTGCGGTGATCGACACCGGCATCGGTTTTACCGACCTGGGCGAGGCGACGATGTATCAACGCTTCTTCCAGCTCGACGGTTCGATGACCCGCGAATACGGCGGACTGGGCGTCGGCCTGGCGATCTGCCGACAGTTGGTTGAGCTGCTCGGCGGCAAGCTTACCCATCGCTCGGAACCTGGGAGCGGCAGCCGCTTCCAGTTGGACGTCGAGTTCGAATTGCCGGTGGTTGAATCTGCGCCAATAGCCGCGCCTTCGCACGATTGTGTTCGCGCACCGCAGGATTGCACGGTGTTACTGGTGGACGACAACAGCGTCAACCAATTGGTGATGCGCGGCATGTTGCTCAAGCTCGGTTTCCGCGTGCGCACCGCTGACAATGGCGCAGCGGCACTGGACTGCCTGCAGCGGGAAACCTTCGATGCGGTGCTGATCGATTGTCAGATGCCCGCCCCTGAAGGCGCGTCCTTGTGCTGCCAGATTCACGCCATGCCAGGCTGCGCCAACCTGCCGGTGTTCATGCTCGCACTGACCGCGGACCGAGAGCTTTGCGCCACGGGAGCCCCGGTCGATTACCTGAACAAACCGGTGAAATTCGAGGAACTGCAATCCGCACTGGAGCGTCGGGTGCTGTCCTGTTGATAGGGTAAAAGCGCCGCCAATTCGGCGTTTATGACACTTTGATCAGTCTGGGGGCGGTGCTTAACTGACCGCTCCGGTTGATTCAAGGAGCCCCGTCATGAACCTGCATCAGTTCGCCGAAACCCACCAGGTCACCAACCAGCCACCGTCGCTGGACGGCACCAACCTGTACCGCATCGACCTGCCGCTGCAGGAATGGTCGCAGCGCTTTGGTGCCGGGTGGGCGGAGTCGCGGATCGATGCCTACGGCGCGCTCGCCGGTGGTCCGTTGATGGAAGCCGGGTTCCTCGCCAATCAGAACAAACCAACGTTCGCCAGCCATGACCGCTATGGCCATCGCATTGATCTGGTGGAATTTCACCCGGCTTATCACGAGCTGATGCGCACGGCGATCGAACACGGACTGACGTCATTGCCGTGGGCGCATCCACAGGACGGCGCCCATGTCGCCCGCGCCTCGATGACTTATTTGCACAGCCAAGCCGAGGCCGGCAGCGGTTGCCCGTTGACCATGACCTTTGCCAGCGTGCCGGCCCTGCGCTTGCAGCCGAACATCGCTGAGCAATGGCTGCCGAAAGTCCTCGCCACCGAATACGATCCGCGCAACGTCGGCATGGCGCACAAGGCCGGCGTGACCATCGGCATGGCCATGACCGAGAAACAGGGCGGCACCGACGTGCGCGCCAACACCACCAAGGCCTATCCGGTCGGCGCCAGCGGCCCGGGTCAGGCCTATGAACTGGTCGGGCACAAGTGGTTCTGCTCGGCGCCGATGTGCGATGCGTTTCTCACGCTGGCGCAGACCGACAAGGGTTTGAGCTGCTTCCTGCTGCCACGCCATCGCCCGGACGACACGCGCAATCAGTTCTACATCCAGCGCCTGAAAAACAAACTCGGCAACCAGTCCAACGCTTCCAGTGAAGTGGAGTTTCGTGGCGCGCTGGCGTGGATGGTCGGGGAAGAAGGGCGCGGTGTGCCGACCATTATCGAAATGGTGGCGATGACTCGCTTCGATTGCATGGTCGGTTCCAGTTCACTGATGCGTCAGGCGCTGACCCAGGCCAGCCATCACTGCGCGCATCGCAAGGTCGGCGGCAAACTGCTCAGCGAACAGCCATTGATGCAAAACGTGCTGGCCGATCTGGCCCTGGAAAGCGAAGCCGCGCTCGCCCTGAGTTTGCGCATGGGCAAGGCGCTGGATCATCTGGATGATCGCCATGAAGCGCAATTTGCGCGGCTGGTGACGGCGGTGGGCAAGTATTGGATCTGCAAACGCGCGCCGGGGATGATCAACGAAGCGGCCGAATGCATGGGCGGCGCCGGGTATGTCGAGGACAGCATTCTGCCGCGCCTTTACCGCGAGGCGCCGGTGAACTCAACGTGGGAAGGTTCGGGGAATGTGCAGTGCCTGGACGTGCTGCGCGCGTTGTCGAAAGAGCCGGGTGTGCTGGACGTGTTGTTCAGTGAGCTGGGCGATGGACATGGTGACAAGCGTCTGGCCGCGCATATTCAGCAGTTGCAGGCGCAGTTCAAGGACACCAGTGATATTCAGTACCGTGCGCGGCAACTGACCGAAGACATCGCGCTCGGTTTGCAGGCCAAGCTCCTGTTGGAGGCCGGGAACTCAGCTGTCAGCGATGCCTTTATTGCCAGCCGCCTGAGCGGTGGTGGCCGCGCCTACGGCGCCTTGCCACGCGGCCTCGACATCGAGTCCCTCGTCGCCCGCTCAACCCCGCAAGGTTTCTAATCCAGCAAAAATTCCCTTGTGGGAGCGAGCCTGCTCGCGAAAGCGGTGTATCAGTCGACATTTTTATTGAATGACCCACCGCATTCGCGAGCAGGCTCGCTCCCACAGGGGATCTTCATTGATTTAAAGATTTGGGTACACCCACAACGCCACTGTTCCCGTGACGCCACGATGCAGGCAAGATGAAGCTCTGCAAGTCAGAACACAGGAAGCTGATCGTGACCGAAGCGTTTATTGTCGTTCAAACCGCCGAACAAGCCGTGGATCGTCTGGCCGAGTTGCATGAGCGGGCCACCACTGCGCTGAACTCGGCGCTCAAGCGTTACCTCAAGGATCGCGTCGAACCCGACGCTGCGCAGCGTGCTCTGTTTCGTTATCCCGAACTGCGTCTGACCTATCACTGCCAGGGCGAAGTCCCGCAGACCACCCGCGCTTACGCCAAGGTGCAACTGCCGGGCACTTACAGCGTCACCGTTACCCACCCGGCGGCGTTCCGAAAATACTTGCTCGAACAACTGACGCCATTGATGCACGACTTCACGGTGACCGTGGAAGTCGGCGTCAGTCAGCAGAACATTCCGTATCCGTATGTGGTCGAGCAGGGCGATGAACTGGCCGGCTCCGGCGTCACCGCTGCCGTGCTGGCGCGGGTGTTCCCGAGTACCGACCTGTCCGCAGCGACCGATGGCATCGCCGACGGTCTCTACGATTGGGAAAACACCGATCCGCTGCCGCTGGCGCTGTTCGACGCCGCCCGTGTGGACTTCTCGCTGCGGCGTCTGGTGCATTACACCGGCAGCGACTGGCGCCATGTGCAGCCGTGGATTCTGCTGACCAACTATCATCGCTACGTCGACCAGTTCATCGTCCATGGTCTGGAGCAATTGCGCAGCGACCCGCGTTTCGTGCGCATGGTGCTGCCGGGCAATGTGATCATCGAGAAAGGCATGGATCACGGCGAGGCGTCGGCGATTGCTGCCGGTGTGGTCTGGCACCGTTACCAGATGCCGGCCTATCACCTGATCGCCAGCGATGGCCACGGCGTCACGCTGGTGAACATCGGCGTCGGCCCGTCCAACGCCAAGAACATCACCGACCACTTGGCGGTGCTGCGTCCGCATTGCTGGCTGATGATCGGTCACTGCGGTGGCCTGCGTCAGTCGCAGACCATCGGCGACTACGTGCTGGCCCACGCTTACATGCGTCGCGACGGCATTCTCGACCGTGTGGTGCCGCCGAACATTCCGATCCCGGCGCTGGCCGAAGTGCAAATGGCGTTGCAGCAAGCTGCGGCGAATGTCACCGGCGAGAAGGGCGACGACCTGAAAAAACGCCTGCGCACCGGTACCGTGTTGACCTACGACGACCGTAACTGGGAATTGCGTTGGGCGCAGGAACGGCCGTTGATCAACCTGTCCCGTGCTGTCGCGGTGGACATGGAAAGCGGCACGATTGCCGCGCAGGGTTATCGCTTGCGGGTGCCGTACGGTACGTTGCTGTGCGTCTCGGATAAACCGCTGCACAGCGAAATCAAACTGCCGGGTTCGGCCAACGCCTTCTACGAACGTGCGGTCAGCCAGCACTTGAAGATCGGCATCGAAGCGGTGGATCTGCTGCGCACCGAACTCAACTCGCTGCACTCGCGCAAACTGCGCAGCTTCGACGAACCGCCATTCCGCTGATTTGTTGATGGTCATTTAACGGTCAGGCTACTAGCATTGGCAGCCCTGACCGTTAGATGTTCTTTTCGCCATGTCCCGTCCTCCACGTCCACCTTCCCGCCGTCCTGGCGCGGAGAAGCCTCAGTCTGCTTCTCCGCGCCGTGTTGCCAAGGCTCCACCGGCCGATCCGAAACTGATCCTGTTCAATAAACCGTTCGATGTACTGACGCAATTCAGCGACGGTGAGGGGCGGGCGACACTCAAGGATTACATTGATGTGCCCGGCATTTATCCGGCCGGACGCCTCGATCGTGACAGTGAAGGCTTGTTGCTGCTGACCAACGACGGGCAGTTGCAGGCGCGCATCGCCGATCCGAAACACAAACTGGCGAAGACCTATTGGGTGCAGGTCGAAGGCGTGCCGACGGCCGAGCAGTTGCAGCGCTTGCGTGACGGCGTTGAGCTGAACGACGGCATGACCTTGCCCGCCGAAGCGCGGCAACTGGATGAACCTGAGTTGTGGCCGCGCAATCCGCCGGTGCGTTTTCGCGCGACCATACCGACGTCATGGCTGGAGCTGGTGATTCGCGAAGGGCGCAACCGTCAGGTACGGCGCATGACGGCGGCGGTCGGGCTGCCGACGTTGCGGCTGGTGCGGGTCAGGATTGGTGACTGGACGATCGATGGCCTTGATCAGGGCCAGTGGAAAGAAGTGCCGGCGCGCTTATAGAGCGCCGGATTCGATCAGGCCGATTACCACACTCTTGATGATGAACGCGGCCACGCCCAGGCCCAGCACGAAGAACAGAATGAACGAGCCAAAGCGCCCGGCCTTGGACTTCTTCGCCAGATCCCAGACGATGAAACCCATGAAAATGATCAGGATGCTGACCAGACCGGTCATCATCCACTCTTCTAATAAGGCTGGATCCATTGGGTTTCTCCGGCGCGCATGGGGCTAAAAGGGCGCGGCGAGTATACGTCAAGGTGTGTGGGGTGGCATTGATCTGGGTCTGATCCGGAACTGTTGCCCTCACCCTAACCCTCTCCCGGAGGGCGAGGGGACTGACCGAGGTGTCTGGCGTCATACATCGACCTGAAAAATCGAGTCGATTATGGATTCACAGCAGAACGCTCAGGTCGGCGTACTTTTTCAGCATCTCACGGTCGGCCCCCTCTCCCTCTGGGAGAGGGCTGGGGTGAGGGTGCCCTTGATCAGCTACGCAAATGAGTCAGCGGCAGTTCCGTGCTGTTCAACACCTGATTCAGCACAAAACTCGAGCGAACACTGGTCACCCCTTCAATCCGCGTCAAATGCCCCAGCAACAGCTTCTGATAGTGATCCATATCCGGCACCACCACTTTCAACTGGTAATCGGCATCCACGCCCGTCACCAGACTGCACTCCAGCACCTGCGGCAACGTCCGAATCGCGGCTTCGAAATTCTCGAAACGCTCCGGTGTATGCCGGTCCATGCCGATCAGCACATACGCCGTCAGGCTCAATCCGAGCATCTTGCGATCGAGCAACGCCACCTGACGCGATATATACCCGTCGTCTTCCAGTTGCTTGACCCGGCGTGAGCAAGGGGAGGGTGACAGACCGATGCGCTCGGCCAACTCCTGGTTGGAGATGCGGGCGTCGCGCTGCAATTCCGCCAAAATGCTCAGGTCGTAACGGTCGAGTTTGCTCATCAATCTGTCCTTTGTTGTAACTATTGCGGCAGATTATCTATCCAGGGTTAAAAATTGCGCAAGTGGTGTTTATTTCAGCAATCTTCGCAATCCTCTGTCGCCGCCTCAGGCCTATTCTTATCACCAGAATCACTGCTCGGTAACACAGTCCACGCGGCCCGCCCTATCCGGCCTGCCGCGGCCGCCACCCCCACCGGGGTTGTGCCGGCCCCCGAGCTGCACACTGTCCAGAAGACGGCGTGAGGTGAGCCGACGTCAAAAGCGTCGAGCCAGGACGAAGTTCTCTAGAAGGGAGGCCGACGGGTCTCCCTTTTTTCTTGCCTGCGATTTCATGTCGGGCGCTCAATAAATAAGTTGCGCGACTGATAACCTGTTGCAGAACCCGGTGTGTGTATTCCCGGTCTTAGTGACAAGTCCTCTTACATTTGCAGGCCCCGCAGTGAGAAAAAGCATGAATTCGCGCATCTGGCGTCTGGCTGGTGTTGGTTTGCTGTGTGTGAGTGTCAGTGTGCAAGCGCTTGCCGATGAACCACAGAATCGCGGCCCGGATGGCGGCGGCCACGGCCAGGATCATCAGGGCAACAATCAGGGCCGTGGCGGCAACAATCAGCCGCGCCCGCAGAACAATCCATCGCAGAATCAGCCGCAACAGAATCAACCGCGTCCGCAGAACAACGAGATCATTCGTGGCGACAACAGCCGCCAGTTCGAGCACAACGGCAACAACAATGGCCAGTGGCAGAACCGCGATCAGAATCGCCCGGCCTACAATCCCAATCCGGTGCGCCAACCGCCACCGCCGCCGCAACTGCCGGCCAACAGCCTGCCGATCCAGCCACGGCCCGACGCCGTGCGCCAGACCCAGGAACCGCGTCAGGGTTACTACCGCGACGAGCGCCCGCAGAACGGCTACAACAACCAGCATTGGCAGACCAACAATCGGCCCAACGACAATCGCTGGCCGGGGCGCCCGGACGGGCATGGCAATGGTTGGGGGCCGGGTCCGCAGTATCGACCGGGACATGTGATCGACCGCTTCCCGGATCGCGATTACCGCGTGCCGTATCGTGGTCAGGATTACTTCTTTTCCGGCGGATACTGGTATCGTCCGCAAGGCCCGCGCTACATCGTCGTGCAGCCGCCGCGCGGGATTCGCATCCAGTATTTGCCGGATTACGCCCGTGAGGTGTGGATCGGTGGTTCGCTGCTGTTCCTCGCCGCCGGTTCCTACTATGCCTATCAGGAAGCGACGCAGGATTACATCGTGGTCGAACCGCCGGTTCAGCAGCAGCCGCAACCGCAGTCTCAAGGCTATGACGTTGAAGCGTACCCGGCCAACGGCCAGTCGCCGGAGCAGGTGCAGCAAGACGGTTACCAGTGCTATCAGTACGCCGTGCAGCAAAGCGGTTTCGATCCGCGCACCGCGACGTATCAACCGGCGCCCGAAGTGGTTCAGGCGTACCGGCAGGCTCAGGGCAATTGCCTGAGCAGTCGCGGTTATCAGGTCAGATAGAAGCAGCTGCGAGCGGCAAGTGTCGAGCTACAAGCTTGAAGCTTGCGGCTCGCGACTTGTAGCTGCTTTTATCGGGTCGGCGTGCACCAGCACTTCGGCTCGCGGGTAGGCCTTGTGAATGGCATCGGCGGCTTGGTCGCTGATGCCGTGCGCCACTGACAAGGTCAATTCCCCCGGCAATTCCAGGTGCAACTGCACAAACCAGTGGTTGCCGGAAATCCGCGTGCGCAAGTCATGCGCGCCCAACACGCCGGGCACACTGCACGCCAGTTCGAGCATGTGCTGGCTGACGTCGGTTGGCAGTTCCTCATCCATCAACACCGAAAAACTTTCCCGGGCGATCTGGATTGCACTCCACAGGATATAGGCCGCAATGCCGAGTCCGAACCAGGCATCCAGTTGATGCCAGCCGAACCCGGCCAACATCAGCGCCACCAGAATACTGCCGTTGAGTAACAGATCGGATCGGTAATGCAGTGAGTCGGCACGTACGGCGTTGGAGCCGGTCTGCTTGATCACTCGATGCTGCAGCACCAGCAAGGCCACCGTCAGCAGCAATGAGAAAATGATCACGCCAATGCTGATCCACGGCGCGCCAAGCGGTTCCGGGTGCTGGATGCGTTCGTAGGCCTGAAACGCAATCAACACCGCACTGCCGCCAATGAACAGCGCCTGCGCCATGCCCGCCAGCGATTCCGCTTTGCCGTGGCCATAACGGTGATCGTCATCGGCCGGGCGCAGCGCGTAATGCACCGCCAGCAGATTGAGCAGCGAAGTGACGCCATCCAGCGCCGAGTCGGTGAGGCCGGCGAGCATGCTCACCGAGCCGCTCAGCCACCAGGCGATGGCTTTAGCGATGATCAGTGTGCACGCGACCGCCACCGAGGCGCGGGTCGCCAGCCGCAGCAGGCGGGCGTGTTCGGGGCTGGAGGTCATTTAACTTCCTTTTTAAGCGGCGGGTTGCAGGCCGAACATCGCCAATTGTTGAGTGCTGCCCTTGTGTTGAATCAGGCGCGGATCATCCAGTGGGAAATCTCTGCCCAACTCGCTTTCGAGAATAGCCTGCAACTTGTGATTATCGACCTGACCGTCTGGGCCGATGGCTTGCTTGAGCTTGGCCGGGTCGATCTGCGCGGTGTGGCCCGGTTCGAAATAGATCGCGCCGGTGGCAAAGTCGACGGCAAACGCGATCAGGCCGGGAATGACGTAGAACAGCAGGCCCACGGCGTCGAGCACAGCAATCGCCGGGTCGATCTTGCCGTCGATCTGACCGCGTCGGTCCGGGTAGAAAATCGAACCGCACGCGGTGATTTGCGTGAGCAGGGTGGCGACCAGTACACCGCCGATCAGGCGAAAAGGTAAGCGCATGGGAAAATCTCCTGAGTCATCTAAGAACGAAGCGTAGTCGTGTGAAGTTAAGACCCTGACGAACGCCCGCCAGTTCGCCGTTATACTCGCCGCTGGCAGGGCGTGCCCACAGTAAATCGCGGCCTCGTCTCACCCCTACCGAAATACGTTGAGGATTGAAGTTGTTTTCTCCAGATCGACACCGCGTGAAGGCCAACGAATCCTATCGGGGTTCGGCCCTCCGGGCTAAAGCTGTGAGCGCGCCATGCTGCGTTGCGGGACTTGGCAAGGAAACGACCCTTACCTGCGTCCCGCGCCTTGCCTGGCACGCTCACAGCTTTAACGCGACTCGCAATTTACTGTGGGCACGCCCTGGGGAGCCAGCATGAATTCTTTGCCAATCGATGAAGTTTTACCCGCCCTGCGTGAAGCCCTAGCGACGCGCCACGAAGCCGTGCTCGAAGCACCGCCCGGCGCCGGTAAAACCACCCGCGTGCCTTTAGCCTTGCTCAATGAAGCGTGGCTGGCCGGGCAGACCATTCTGATGCTTGAACCGCGCCGTCTCGCCGCGCGGGCAGCGGCGGAACGGCTGGCCAGTGAGCTGGGCGAGAAGGTCGGTGAAACCGTTGGTTACCGCATTCGTCTCGACAGCAAGGTCGGCCCCAACACACGCATCGAAGTGGTCACCGAGGGCATTCTCACTCGTCGCTTGCAGGATGACCCGGCGCTGGAAGGCGTGGGCTTGCTGATCTTCGACGAATTTCACGAACGCAGCCTCGACGCGGATCTGGCGCTGGCCTTAAGTCTGAACGGTCGCGAGTTGTTCCGAGCTGAACAGCCGCTGAAGATTTTGTTGATGTCGGCCACGCTGGAAGGCGAGCGTCTGGCCGGGTTGCTCGATGATGCGCCGATCCTGCGCAGCGAAGGCCGCATGTATCCGGTGACGATGCGCTGGGGCCGGCCGTTTCAGCCCGGTGAATACATCGACCAACGTGTCACGCAAACCGTGCTCGAAGCGCTGCACGATGAAACCGGCAGCCTGTTGGTGTTTCTGCCGGGGCAGGCGGAAATCCGTCGTGTGCATCAACAATTGGCCGACGCCATTGGTGAGCGCGGCGATGTGTTGCTGTGCCCGTTGCACGGTGAACTCGACCTCAACGCACAACGTGCGGCGATTGATCCGGCCCCGGCCGGTCAGCGCAAAGTGGTGCTGGCGACCAACATCGCCGAGACCAGTCTGACCATCAACGGCGTGCGCGTAGTCATTGATGCCGGGCTGGCGCGGGTGCCGCGTTTCGATCCCGGCAGCGGCATGACGCGCCTCGATACTCAGCGGATTTCCAAGGCCAGCGCCACCCAGCGTGCGGGCCGGGCAGGGCGACTCGAGCCGGGCGTTTGCTATCGCTTGTGGTCGCAGGATCAGCACGAACAACTGGCGGCGTATGGCAGTGCGGAAATTCTTTCGGCGGATCTCGCCAGCCTCGCCCTGCAACTGGGGCGCTGGGGTGTCACGCCGGGCGAACTGGTCTGGCTGGATGTTCCACCGGCGGCGGCTTATGCACAGGCGCAGGATCTGTTGCAGCGACTTGGCGCGCTGGAAGGCGAGTCTCTGACCACGCACGGTCAGGCCATGGCTGAATTGCCGGCGCATCCGCGCATCGGCCATTTGCTGCTGCGGGGGCAGGCGTTGGGTCTGGCGAACATGGCGTGCGATGTCGCCGCGTTGCTCGGCGAGCGCGATATCTTGCGTGGCGCCGGGGCGGATCTGCATAGTCGCTTGGTGCTGCTGTCCGGCGAGGAACGTGCCGCCCGTGGTGCGCAGGGCGGGGTACAGCGCGCTAAGCAATTGGCGCGGCAATATCGCGGTTATCTGCGCGGCAAGGCCAGCGAGCCGGTCAGCGATCCTGATCATCCGCGCTGGCTCGGTGCCTTGCTGGCGCTGGCCTATCCGGATCGCGTCGCGCAACAGCGGCGTGCCGGTGGCGCCGAATATCGTCTGGCCAACGGTCGTGCGGCCTTGTTCGCCGAGGCCGACAGCCTGATGAAGGAGCCGTGGATCGTCATCGCTGATCTCGGCAGCCGTCAAGGCCAGCGCGAAGAACGGATTTATCTGGCGGCGGATTTCGATCCGGCGCTGTTCGATTCGGTGCTGGCCGAACAGGTGCGCAACGTCGATCAACTGGATTGGGATGAGCGCGAAGGCGTGCTGCGCGCCGAGCGTCAGCGCAAGGTCGGCGAGCTGATTCTCAGCCGTGAACCGCTGACCGGCCTCGATGAAAATGCGCGCAGTCAGGCGCTGGTCAATCTGGTGCGGCGCAAAGGTCTGGAGCTGCTGCCGTGGACGCCGGAACTGCGTCAGTGGCAGGCGCGGGTGGCGTTGTTGCGGCAGTTGGAGTTGAACCATCAGGATGACAGTCAGTGGCCGGATGTAAGCGACGCGGCGTTGCTGAACACCCTCGAAGATTGGCTGATGCCCTATCTGGGCAAGGTCTCACGGCTCAGCCATTTTGCCAGCCTGGATCTGTCGAGCATCGTACGCAATCTGCTGCCCTGGCCGTTGCCGCAAAAGCTCGATGAGCTGGCGCCGCATCATTTGAGCGTGCCGTCGGGGTCGTCGATTCGTCTGGATTACAGCGAGTTTCCACCTGTTCTCGCGGTGCGTTTGCAGGAATTGTTCGGGCTGGCGGATACGCCGCGGATTGCCGGCGGGCGGCAGGTGGTCAAATTGCATCTGCTATCGCCTGCGCGGCGGCCGGTGCAGGTGACGCAGGATCTGGCCAACTTCTGGCGCAGCACCTATGCCGAGGTGAAGAAGGATTTGAAGGGGCGCTATCCGAAGCATTATTGGCCGGATGATCCGTTGGTGGCCGAGGCGACTGCGCGGATCAAGCCGCGCAAGTAGAGCTACCAGCGCGACTTGATCGGTGGGGGCGCTCAGTGGTTCAGGTTTCCCCGTAGAGGCCCTGCGCAGCAGTGCGTCGATGCTTGATGCCATGACAAAACCACATCAATCCGATCCACAGGGGAATCGCGTACACCGCGATGCGAATGACGGGGTCGAGCAGCATGACGCCGAGGATGAAGGCCAGGAATGCAAGGCACACATAGTTACCGTAGGGGTACCAGAGTGCTTTGAATAATGGCTTGCGCCCGGCCCTGTTCAGATGTTGGCGAAACTTGAAGTGGGAAAGGCTGATCATCACCCAATTGATCACCAGCGTCGCAACCACCAGTGACAGCAGCAGCTCCAACGCATATTGCGGGATTACGTAGTTCATCAGCACGGCAAACAGGGTCACAGCGGCAGACGCAAGAATCGAGCGTACGGGGACGCCGCGCCGGTCGATCCTGGTCAGGCTTTGCGGAGCATCACCTTGCTCGGCCAGGCACAGTAATAGGCGGCTGTTGCAATAAGTACCGCTGTTATAGACCGACAGCGCAGCGGTCAGCACTACAAAATTGAGAATGTGCGCCGCGGTGGCGCTGTCGAGCATCGACGACACCATAACGAAAGGACTGGCGCTGTAGGTGTCTCCAGCTGCATTGAGTGAGATGACCAGACTGTCCCACGGCATCAGCGACAGCAGCACGACAAGTACGCCGACGTAGAAAATCAGAATGCGATAAATCACCTGGTTGATCGCTTTGGGAATCACGGTCTGCGGTTTATCGGCTTCGGCCGCGGTGAAACCGAGCATTTCCAGACCACCGAAGGACAGCATGATGACCGCCATGGACATCGCCAGGCCGCCGAGTCCATGTGGGAAAAATCCGCCGTGTTCCCACAGGTTGCTGACCTTCGCTTGCGGGCCACCGTGGCCGCTGACCAGCAGATAGCTGCCCATGGCGATCATGCCGATCACTGCCAGGACCTTGATGATGGCGAACCAGAATTCGGCCTCACCGAATATTTTCACGTTGATCAGGTTGAGGGCATTGATCAGTACAAAAAAGACTGCGGCCGACACCCAGGTCGGAATATCGGGCCACCAGTAATGCACATATTTGCCGACGGCAGTCAGTTCGGACATGCCCACCAGGGTGTACAGCATCCAGCAATTCCATCCCGACAGAAATCCGGCGAATCCGCCCCAATACTTATGGGCGAAGTGGCTGAACGAGCCTGCGACGGGTTCTTCAACGATCATTTCACCCAACTGCCGCATGATCAGGAAAGCGACGAAACCGCAAATCGCGTAACCGAGGATCATTGACGGACCAGCAGATTTGAGTGCGCCCGCCGAACCCAGAAACAGCCCGGTTCCCACAGCGCCACCCAGCGCGATCAATTGGATATGTCGATTTTTCAGGCCGCGTTTCAGTACGCCTGAGCGCGCTTCGGGTCCGCTCATTGAAATGGGCTCGCCTGAATTTTGCTGAGAAAACTTGCCGGGAGGCTTTCGCGGTTGAATGCGCCGCAGTGATGAAGCCGCTGTGCGCGCTGAAGGACTGCTTTTTGCGTGATCATTCGTGCATCTCGTCCTTGAAATTATTTCTCATGAATATCAATCGGTTGGCTTTTTTTCGCGGCCTTGAACCAGCGTGGCTGCGGGACAGAGCGCATTAAATCTATTGGAAGAAACATATTTCTATCTGTTGAATTTGTAAATAGGGGGTGATATCTAATGCACCGCAGAAGGACATGCCGACGATTACAGGGACGTAAGGAGTGAGAAGGTGAAGGGCAGCAATTCAACAGCACCATTTGATTTCGTCACCAGCGGACACGCTGATCCGAAGCACTTTTTTTCGCAGGCCGCGGATGACATTCGTGCGCGGTTGCTCGATGACGGCGCGGTGCTCATTCGCTCCGCCAGGCAGTGCAGGGATCCCGGCGTGTTTGAGGCAGCCATTGCTGCACTTGGCTTTGAAACCCGTGATTACGTGGGTGGAAGCTCACCGCGCTCGACTATTCAGGGCAAGGTGATGGAAGCGACCCGCACACCGCCAGACTGGTCCGTCATCCTTCACCAGGAAATGGCCTACGTAAAAAGCCCTCCCGAGATCATCGCATTCGTATGCGTTGAGCCTGCTGGAAAGGGCGGCGAGTCTGTCATCGGTGACATGCGCAAACTCGAACGTCTGGTGGATCCGGCAATGTTGCAACGACTGACGGAGCGCGGCCTGAAATTACGTAGAACGTTACCCAGTGAAGACCGGGTCGGTCTCAAGCCCGGCGTGAAAAAGAGTTGGCAGGAAACTTTCTCGACCCACCGTCAGGCTGAAGCCGAGATGCATTGCCGCGCCCGGGGATGGGACTTCGAGTGGAATGGCGCGGACCTGATCCTCTGGCAGGACTGTATTTCCCCGATGCGTGCACATCCCCTGACCAGCGCAAATATCTGGAGCAATCAAGCGCATTTCTGGGGGGCGGCAGCCATGATCGAGTGGGCGCTTATCGACGGTCGGGAGCAGGACGCCCGTGAATTGATGACGGCGCAACGCGAAAACCCGCTACTGCTGGAGGCCATGTGCTTCGGTGACGGTGAACCGCTCCCGGAAGATCTGACCCTGGCGCTTTTCCACGCCGTGCGCGGGCTGGAACAGGATATCGATTTGGGCGAGGGCGACATCCTTCTGCTCGATAATTTGCAGTATGCGCACGGACGACGTGCATTCTCGGGTAACCGAACCATCAACGTGATCATCGGCAATTGGGCCGGTGACCAGTCATACGCCGTTCAAGGATGAAAAAATGACAATTCAGGAAAGGGATTTCGCCTCCGATAGCACGTTTGTACTGACTCCCGGAGTCGACGTATGCCTCAAGGACCTGATCGCGTTTGCCCAACCGGGGAAAACCGTGGTCGCTTCGCAAGCCACGCGACAGCGCGTCCAGGCCTCGAGAGAGGCGCTGGAAAATCTGGTTGCGCAAGGGGCGGTCATTTACGGCGTCAACACCGGCATGGGCGGGTTCGTGGATCACCTTGTGCCGCTCGAGAAAGCCCATGAGCTGCAATCCAACCTTATTCAAGGTGTATCGACGAACGTTGGTGAGCGCTTCCCCGACAGCGTCGCCCGCGCCACGATGTTCGCACGAATTGTTTCTTTGTCCCGTGGTAACTCGGCGATCTCGCTGGAGAACTTTGATCGATACATTGCCATTTACAACGCCGGGCTGATTCCTGAGATTCCCAGCAAAGGTTCCCTGGGCACCAGCGGTGATCTGGGACCGTTGGCGGCTGTTGCGCGGATGTTGACCGGTGACGGCTACGCTTACCTCCATGGCGTGCGCGTTCCGGCGGCGCAGGCGCTTGAACAATTGCAGCTGAAACCGTTGCACTTGAGCTACAAGGAAGGACTGGCGCTGATCAATGGCACGTCCTGCATGGTCGCTGTCGCGGCGATGAACGTGGTCGAGGCGCGTCAGCTTCTTGAGCAATACATCTCGATCTCGGCGTTCTCTTTCGAGTCACTGCAGGCCCGAGTACGTCCATTTCACCCTGACGTCCACAAGTTGAAACCGCATCTGGGCCAGCAGAAAATCGCCGAGACCATCTGGGACGATCTGCAAGGTTCGGAACTGGCGATCGATGACATTGAGCTCTCATCGCAGCTGAGTGCATTGCGCACCGACGCAGTTCGCCAGGAAGCCATGCCCATCGAGGATGCCTACTCGATTCGCTGCACACCGCAGATTCTGGGGCCGGTACTGGAAACCATCGAGTTCGTCGAGCGGATAGTGGCCAATGAACTGAACTCGTCCAACGATAATCCGCTGGTCACGCCGGAGAATGGCGAGGTGTTCCACAATGGCCATTTCCATGGGCAGTACATCGCTTCGGCCATGGATTATCTGACGATTTCGATGATCACGATGTGTAACCTTGCCGACCGTCGAATAGATCGTTTCCTGACGAAAGCCAACAGCAACGGTCTGCCGTCTTTCCTCTGTGCAGAAAATGGCGGTCTGCGTTTTGGCCTCATGGGCGGCCAATTCATGTCGGCTTCCCTGACTGCAGAAAACCGTTCGCTGGCCACACCGGTTTCGATCCAGACGCTGACCACCACGGCTGACTTTCAGGACGTGGTTTCCTTCGGCCTTATTGCCGCGCGTCGTGTGGCTGAAGTGCTGCAGAACACGCGCTATGTCATCGCCTTCGAACTGATCTGTGCAGCTCAGGCAGCAGACATTCGCGGTAGCGCCAAGCTGAGTCCGCGCGGACGTGCGTGGCATGCACAGGTGCGCGAGCTGATCCCTTATCTCGATCGTGATATCGCTCTGACCGGGTATCTGGAAAGTCTCGTAGCGCAGGTTCTCGGGGGGCATGGCCGATGAGTTCGCCGAGTGATAACCCTGTCTTGGCCGGGCAGGCTACGGTGCCCGCCGAGATGCCTGATGCTCGCTTGCATGCCAACGAAAATCCGCTGGGTGCATCGGCACTGGCGCTGCATCTGTGCACATCGATGCCTGCGCTTCTGAGCGAGTACCCGGAGGTGACGTACAAGTCGCTTCGCACGGCTATTGGCGAGCGATGGAATGTTGATCCTGCGCGAGTGATGCCAGGGGCGGGGTCTGACGAACTGATCGATATTGCACTGCGCAGTCTGTTGAAACCTGGCAGCCGCCTCGTGGCTCAGCAGCACAGTTTCAAAATGTACAAGATCAGGGCCGAACTACTGGGCGCTGACTACAGTGAGATGGTTCCGGTTGCGGGTGAAGGTTACGAAACTGCGCTGAGTACGGCCCTGCAACAAAAACCGGACGTCGTGGTGCTGGTGAACCCATCCAATCCGCTGGGGGACTATCTGCCGCCGGCTGAGCTGCTGAGGCTGGTTGCCACCATCCCGGAAAGTACGACGGTCATCATCGACGAAGCGTACGCAGAGTTCGCCCCGGACCGGGAAAACTCGCCAGGTGTGCAGGTCGTCAATATTCGCAACAACGCAATATGCCTGCGAACGTTTTCCAAGGCCTATGGGCTCGCGGGTTTACGGCTGGGATGGGCCTATGCCAGTGCTGATCTGATTGCAGTGCTGCAAGCGCGTCGTGCGCCCTACAACGTCAGCGCGTTTTCCGCCCGCGCTGGAGAGTACGCGCTGTGGGACACCGAGCATCTGGAAAAAACGGCGGCACATTGCGTCGCGTGGGGGCAAAAGATCGTCCGTCTGTTCAATGCCTGTGGCATTGCGGCTAGAAGCCAGTACGTCAACTTTGTATTTGTCGAGTTCGAAAACACGCAGGAGTGCCAGGCGTTGCATGCCTGCCTGGCAAGTGAAGGTTTCCTGACTGCGCCGTTGACCGATTATGGCCTTGATCACTGCCTCAGGATCTCGATTGGCAGCGACATGCAAATGACTGGATTGTGTGATGTGCTTCGAAAACAGCTGCACACCGACAGTTCTCGACAGAATTGGGGCGGCTCGGAAATCCCAAGCGCTTCGCATCAGTTTGCAACACCCATGAAAGAGACCTGACTCGAGGTAAGAATGAGCGAAACACTGCCTTTGTTTCACGAAAACCCGTATCTGAAGCAGCTGGATTGTCGAGTCGATCTGCTTGAGCGCGACGACATGGGCCTGCCTTTTGCGCTCCTTGGCCAGACGGTCTTTTACCCGCAAGGAGGCGGTCAGCTCGGGGATCGAGGAGTGTTGAGCATTCCGGTCACGGAGGCAGGCTTCGCTTTGCCGGAACTCGAAATCGTCGCGACGAAGAAGCGCGAGGATCAGATCCGGCATTACCTGAATATCAACGATGAAGCGTTTGCCTTTTTGAGCGCCCACGCAGTTGGCCAGAAGGCGACTGCATCCCTTGATTGGTCATTGCGATATCATCAGATGCGGATTCATTCAGCCATGCATTTGATCCACTGCATGCTTGAAGAAACGCTGGGGCGCTCGATTCCACACCCTGTACGTTCGCCGTTGAGTGACGCCGGGGGGGAAAATCAATACGAGTTTATCGAAGAGTTCGATGAAAACAGTTTGAGGCAGGCAACCGCTGCCCTGAACGCGTTTTGCTCTGCAAGTCATGAGATTCGTACGGAAGCGGATACGAGCAAGGGACATGGATTTCGTTGGTGGCAATGCGAAAACTGGTCAATTCCCTGTGGGGGAGTTCATGTGCGTAATACGCAGGAAATAGGCTTGGTAACTTCCAGTATGAAAATCAAGAAAAACACGACCCGGGTGAATATCACGCTGTCGGCAGAGGCTCAAGCGCTTGGAGAATAAACGAGCGTTTGGTGCGTTTTTGATGCAGCTGCGGATCGATGCCGGGCATCTGAAGATTTCGACGTTTCTCGAAGATGTCAATATTCCTTTCTCGGCTAATTACTACCGCGACGTAGAGGCAGGAAGAAAATACCTGAGCATCGATGCCGCCGTAGAGCTGCATGATCACTTGGGTATCGATGTCGACAGTAAAGCCAGCTTTGATTATTACTGGCACTACTTCAGAGATCTGTTGCCGGGCGATGTGCATGAAATGTTATTTGGCAAAGGTGTCGAGGTCACCGATCTTTCTTCGAGAATCGAACTCAGAGAGCATGATTCGAAGATATTGCGTCGGGCATTGAGCCTGAGCCGCTACGAGCGGGAGTTCATTATTACCGAAGAGGTGATCAAGGCATTCGAAGAGAACTTCGAACTGCTGCCATTGATGACCTACCTCTATATGGTGGACAGCGCTGGCGTTGCGGAAATGCAGCTGGTTTGCCAGCAACTTGGCCTTGCTTATGATCAACGGACCGAAGCTTTTCTGAATCTTGTCTCCAAGGAGCGCGACGCCCCCCAAGAGCCGTTTGTCCGTCATGCGCCCACGCTGAGGATGCCAAGGTCTGTTGACGCATTGAAGTTGAAGGATATGTTCCTGCGCCATGAGGTGGAACGATCACTGCTCAAACCTGAAAAAAGTGAATACTTTGATGTTTCAGGTTCTTTCAAATACAGCTCGATGGTGACCCTGAAAGACGCGGAAATAGAGCAGATTCAGGATCGTCTCGTCGATCTGTTTTCCTTGATTGAAGTGCATAACAAATCAGGTACTCAACTTGAGGATTCAGGTGCTCAGCCTTACTTCTTCGGCCTGATTGTTTCGGGCCGTCCCGAATACGACGGGCGTGCTGCCCGAACAGCGAAAGAAGATAAAGAGTAATTATGGAGAGGACGGTATTCACCGTCCTCCCTGTGGGATGAACTGCGTCAGTCGACTGCTCAAAGGAGTGCGCGGGATGGCGCAGCAATACGACCGATAAAAACAAATCGGACAGTGATCAGTTAAAACAGGGACGAGAGTAATGAATACGCAGGTAATTGAAAAACTGTGTCAGTTGTTTGGCGAGCGCGTACGGCTTGAACACAGCATCCGGCAACAATTCTGCCAGGCGCCTCCCGGCGTCCAGTTGAGCCCGCCCGATGCCGTCGTCACGGTTCGAAACGAGCAGGAAATCGTTGAGGTTGTGTCGCTCTGCCACGAATACGGCGTGGCAGTCATTGCCGCAGGAGCGCGCTCATCCCTCGAGGGGCAAATCAACGCGCCGCAGGGCGGCGTCTGTATCGACTGTTCCGAGATGAACGCAATTGTCGGCATCAATACGACCGATATGACCGCCACGGTTCAGCCGGGTGTCACCCGCGAACAATTGAACAGTCACTTGCGCGAAACGGGGCTGTTTTTTTCAGTCGATCCTGGTGCCAATGCTTCGATGGGCGGAATGGCTGCGACACGCGCCTCAGGGACCAACTCCGTGCGCTATGGGACGATGGCTGCCAATGTCAAAGCGGCACGCTGGGTAATGGCTGACGGAACGGTGGCGCAAATCGGCTCAAGAGCGCCTAAATCCGCCATGGGCCTGGATCTGCTGGCGATTGCCGTGGGTTCGGAAGGAACCCTTGGACTGTTCAGCGAGCTGGACGTCAGATTGCATCCGGTGCCGGAAGCGATTGTCGCTGGCGTCTGCTCGTTTGCCTCCGTCGATGATGCGGTGCAAACGGTGGCCAGTGCACTCGGCCAAGGCCTCTCGGTCGCACGCATCGAACTGTTGGATGTCACTGCCGTTCGCGCCTGCAACGCTTACTCTCCTTCGTTGAATTTGCCGGAAAATCCCCATCTGTTTCTTGAGTTCCACGGTGACACCTCAACCGTCGCCAGTAGCGTTGAAGGCTTTATCGACTGCGCGCATGAGTTTGGCGGCCAACTGAAAATTTCCCATCGGCTCGAAGAGCGCACGGCCCTGTGGAAGGCCCGGCATGACGCCTGGTGGGCATTTCATGCGTATTACAAAGGGCGCAAGGGGCTGGCCACGGATGTCTGTGTCCCGCTGTCATCCCTGAGTGCCTGCATCAGCGCTACCGTGGCAGACATCGCCGCTTCCGGGCTGGATGCGCCGTTGATCGGCCACGTCGGCGACGGCAACTTTCACCTGTTGATCATGCTTCAGGAAGGTGAAGACGAAAGCGTGTCGATTCAAGCCTTCCTCAGTCGTTTGTCGAGTCGGGCATTGTCGTTCGGCGGAACCGTGAGCGGTGAGCATGGCGTCGGCGAGGGCAAAGTGAAATGGATGTCGGCCCAGCACGGCGCGGCGCTCGACTGCATGCGGGCGATCAAAGCGGCACTGGACCCAGCGAACATCCTCAACCCCGGCAAGATGTATCACCCACGCACTGTCGATGCTCAATAAGCATCTTCTTTTCATTTTTACGGACGGATATGAAAGATGCGCCATATTTTGATCGTTGGAATCAACAAGGTTTCCATCAAGTACGTTTGCGATGCGATCCGCAGCGTGGGTTTCGAGCCGATTCTGTCCGTGGACCCATCGGGTTTTCACGGCACGGCCAAATCTATATTCGAGGGCGTCACCTGCATTCCAGGATTCAGTGATGCAGACGCCTTGTCTTCCTACTTGAAGACTCATGCAGAATTGGCAGGTCGGATTCACAGCATTACAACCTTCTTTGATGAACTGTTTCCCGTGGTATCGGCGATTGCCGAAGAGTTTGGTTTCAATGCGCCGCCAGCCGTATTTGCCAAATTGTCGTCCAAGGAATTCGTCGGGCGTTTGGTACCTGAACATGTTCCGGCCGAGTCCTGCGTTTCGCTGGCCGATGCAACCCTCGACATTCCTTGGTTGACGCCGGGTGTGGGCAACGACGTGGTGCTGAAACCCTCGGTTGGTTCAGGTGCGGTGGCCACGATGCTGCTGACGATCGCGGCGGATACCGATCCGGCCGAAGTGATCAGGTCAGCAATTCTGCAGAGTGGAATCGATCATCCTGAAAACATCACCTGGATTGTTCAGGCGCATTGCGTGGGCGATCTCGTCAGCATGGAAGGGTTTGCACAGAACGGGCAGGTGACGTTCCTGGGCGTGTCCAAACGTGATCGTGTCGGTTTCACTGAAGTTGCCAACCGGTTTCCAGCCAATGGTGTAATCGCTTCCTCCGTTCGTTCGAAAATGGAGACGGCCGTGCGCGACCTGATCAAGCGCTCGGAATTCGATAACGGTTTCTTTCATTGCGAATTTATCGCCACCCCAGCCACGGCTTATCTGATCGACGCCAACATGGGACGTCTGGGCGGCGCAAGTATCGTCGAGCAAATTGCCTTGGCCTACGACCTGGCGCCGGCGACCGTGCTGCAACAGGTTGCGTTGCTGCCGTTGGGGTTGCTGGAAGGCACGCTTCACTACTCACCTGTCGAACAGTGTCGACAGACCTTGAGTTACTGGTATTGCCTGGACCATGAGGCCGTCGTGCAAGACTGGGAGATACCGCCGCTGGCGTCCATTCATACGCCAATCGCCAATGTCGGCAGCCTGATCGTACCGATCGGTACGTCCGACTACGCATGGATCGGCATGCTGACCGGCTACGCCGACGTGGTCGTGGACGAGATCGCTCAAGTGCGCGTTCTGACTGATCGCGGCCCTAGAAGCCCGGTATTCCAATGATCTATTTCGTGCGGTTTCTTTCGTCTGCAGCCTGGAGCTGTTTCTACCCGTTCATGGCCATCTGGCTAAACTCGACCGTGGGCTTGAGCACCAGTGCTGCGGGCGTCGTCGTCGGCTTCGCCATTGTTTCAAACCGCATTGGCGCATTGGCCTTTCAAGGGATGCTGGACAAGGTTGACCGACGGCGGGAAATTGCCCTTGCGTTGTTCTGTGTGGCGGTCGCCGCGTGCTGCATGTTGCTGACGGCAGCGCTGGGGATCACCCACACACTGCTGTGGATCGCACTGGTGGTAGTGTTCGGAGTCGCGAATTCGATTGCTACGATTTCCCAGATTTCCTACATCGTTCAGTACTTTGGTGAGGCCGAGCATGAACGTGTTCTGTCCTACGAAAATGTCGCTGCCAACGCTGGCGCTGGCGTTGCGCCCTTCGTTGCGTCGTTGATTCTGGCCGGCGCGGGTTACTGGTTTGTCGCCTTGCCATTACTGTTAGGCGTGATGGCAACCGCGTCCACCACGCTGATTCCTCATGTGGCCCGGTCAGCGGGATTGCAGCCAGCGGGTAATGCCTCCTTGGCCGGACTGCCCGAGGCTTCGCCCAAGGTTGTTGCCTTCATGGCCATCAACTTTTTGACGATGATGGGTTATGCGCAGTTTTATTACGTGTTTCCTACCTACGCGACCGAACGCTTTTCCAGTGAGCTGGTGGGCATCCTGTTTCTGGTCGCCAGCGGCATCATCATTTTCAGCCAGGTTTACGTAACTGCGCTTTTTCAGCGGGTGTCGCGTTTGTCGCGGGTGATTGTCTCAAACCTGTTGATCGGCGCGGGTTGCCTGCTGTTGACCATTTCCTCGCAAGCTCAGGCGGTTCTGTTTCTGGTCGTGGTGTTCATCGTGATTGGCGAGATGATTTGTGGCCCGTTGTATCAGGCCCAAGCCGTGAAGATATGGCGCGGGCGCAGCTCTGTCGCGATGGCGGTGCAGACCTGTGTGTGGGGGGCCGCCGAAGCCACCGCTGCGGTGCTCGGACTTCTGGCCGTCGCGCAAGAACTCAGCTTTCTGTCCTTCCTGCTGGGATTTGCCGCCTGCGTCATCGCAGCCGTCGGCGCGTGGGTGTCGATGGCCATGAAGCGTCCGCTTATCGGCATTGAAATCGAGCAGAGGTCTGCCCAGACATCCTGAGGGTGGGAGATGCATTCAGTCGCCGGTTTTTGCTGTCGGTTGTTTTGCACGCAATCAAGAGAAAGCCCACTCAAACGTGCTCCCGTAGGAGCTGCCGAAGGCTGCTCCTACACGGGATTATCTCGATTATGGGGCGGCGGGGAGCAGGAAGCGGGCGATCACCGGTAAATGATCAGAGATGCGCAAGGTATCGTCCTGCCGCACCATCGCCTCGACCCGTTTGATCTTCGGGCTGTAGAACAGATAGTCGACCGTGCGATCCGGACCATTCAGGCCGGGGTCGTTGGGGTAGTGGGTGAGCCACTGCGCGCGGTCGATGCCGCTGGCCTCGTTGTTGGTCGGAATCATCGGGTACTTGTCCCACAGCAGATGCAGTTCGCTGTCGGCTGAGTAGGGCATGCGTTGTTCGGCAGACAAGCGGCGATACTGACCAAGCGGTAACAGATTGAAGTCGCCACCGATCAACCACGGCAGGCCCTGACTTTCGTACTTGTCGAGCACTTTGGCCACGGCGCTGACTTGCGCCTGCAAAGTGTCGTCGGGTTGCCTGGCACGCTCCAGATGGGTATTGAATACGGTCAGTTGCCCGCCATCGCTCAGGGGCAGTTTGGTCGCGAGCAGCGCATCTTTTGGCTGGAACTGGCGGCTGATGAAGTTGGCTGAGGCGACCGGCAATTGCAGGCGCTCGGCGTGTTCGATGCGGTAGCGGCTCAGGGTCGCCAGTTGTCGCCCGACACTACCGAAAACATGAGCGTCGGGGACGAATTCGGCTTTCCAGTCAAACGCGCTGGCGCTGCACGGATACAGGTCGGCAACGCGTTCCTGCAGTAACTTCAGTTGATCCTGGTAGTCACTTGCCTTGGCGCCGTCATCCAGTTCCTGCAACAGCACCACATCGGGCTGCTCGTCGCGGATCACCCGCGTCACTTCATCGAGGCTGAAGGCCATGTCTTCCAGGGTCGGCGCTTCATCGTTGCCCTGGGCCAGATCATTCCAGAACACGTAACGCTTGCCGGCCAGGTACTGCACGTTCCAGGTCATGACCTTCAGCGCCTGCCCCGGCACCAGCGTCGGTGGCTTTCCCGTGCAACTGACCGGCAGGGTTTCGCGGGCATCGGGGCGCCAGGTCAGGCTGAACATCAGCGCGCCGATCAGGACGAGGGTGAGCACGGCAAGTAACAGGGTGTAGCGCAGTAGACGGGTCATGGCTCGGCTTATAGCGTTACAGAAAGTGGGACCGAGCATACCTGACGGCCGTCTCGAAGCCCAAGCGCAGTGCTGTCAGACCACTCTGTCACGTTTGTCAGGCAATTCGCTGATCAGCATGAACAGGCGGAACAACACCACACTGGTGAACAGTTGCAGGAAGCTGTGAGCACTGTCGATCAATATCGCGATCACAGGATTCTGCGGCTCGGGGTACACCGCCAGTGTCGCGCCTTTGAGCAACCACAGCGGCGTCATCACACAGAGAATGCACAGCAGGATCCGCCAGAAATGGCCACGGGTCAGGCGCAGGCTTTCTTTCATCGCCTGCAAGGGGCCCATGCCGCGCAGCACCAGCAGGTATTCGCCGAACGCGAGCATCACCATCAACATCAGGCCCGGCAGGAAATACAGCGACAGGCCCAACAGAATCAGCAAGGTATTCAACGCGGTGAGCAGCGCGAAGCGTGGCCACAGGGTGGCGGCCATCGCCAGCAGATCACGGTTGCGCGGCGCCTCGCCACGGCTGCGTGCATCGAGAAAGAGGATCAGCGCCGCGGTGTACAGCGGATATACGAGCAGACCGACGACGATACTGATCGCCGAGATGTTTTCCGGTCCGCTGGCGTGATCGACAACTTGTTGCAGGAACGCTTCGAAAGTCACCAACGGCAGGCACAACCGCACGATGCTGCCCAAATGGCGTTTGAAAAAATACAGAGAGTCGCGCAGTACTTCGAGGGCATTCATCAGTCGGTATCGCAGGTGGAAAACAGTGGCTCACTTTAACCGATGATGGCTGGCGCGACACAAACGTAAACATTCGGTAAAGGTCATTGAAACGTTTTGTCACCGTCTCCATTACAGGAGAGCACCTCGGCCAACGTGGACGAGGGCAATGTTATCCCCGGCAATCTACGAGGTCGCCATGAACAGCGAAGAGCAAACCCTGATCGATGGACTGTTTTCCCGGCTGCAACAGGCCGAAACGGAGGCAGCCCCGCGCGATGCCCAGGCTGAGGCGCGGATCAAGGAACACCTGACCCGCCAGCCAGCGGCAGGTTATTTCATGACCCAGGCGATTCTGGTGCAAGAGGCTGCGCTCAAGAGCCTCGATGAGCAGAACAAACAACTGACCCGGCAAGTCCAGCAGTTGCAGGCCGAACTGCAATCGGCCAAGACCCAGAGTGCCGCACCCGCGCCGAGCGGCGGCGGTGGTTTCCTGTCGAGCATTTTTGGTGGCAGCCCGCGTCCGGCGCCGACTCAGAGTGCCGCCCCGGCGTCGACCGGAGGCTGGCGTGAACCGGCCCCGCAGCAGAGTTTCGGCGCACCCGCGCCACAACAGAACTTCGGTGCACCACCATCTAATTACGCTCAGCAAGCGGCTCCGGCGGCGGGCAGCAGCTTCCTTGGCGGCGCCTTGAAAACCGCTGCTGGTGTGGCCGGTGGTGTGATGCTGGCGCAGGGCATCAGCAGTCTTTTCCATCACAACCAGCAGCCGGAAGAAATCGTTGAAGTGATCAAGGAAGAACCGGCGCAGGTCGCTGACCAGAGCAGCAGTGGCTGGGGCGATGATCAGCGTGTGGCGGACAATGGCTTCTCTGGCAACGACCAGGGCGGCTTCACCGACACCGACTACGGCAACGACAACGACAACTCCTCGTTCTTCGATGACGACGATTCCTTCGTCTGACTCACCATTCGTCCGGAGCCCCTGAGGGCTCCGGGCCGATTATTCGCGGAACCCTCCTTCGGACTGGCATACTGAGCGCCTTTTTCGGGCCTGGCGCCTGATCCCGCTTCGTGCGCTTGCGCGCCCACAGGAACTCCGGTGAAAAAAATCGCAGTGTTCGCCGACGTGCAGAACCTCTACTACACCGTGCGTCAGGCCTATGGTTGTCACTTCAACTACGCCGCGCTGTGGGCAGACATCAGCAAGGACGGGCAGATCGTCGAGGCCTACGCCTACGCGATCGACCGTGGCGACAGCAAGCAGCAGCAGTTCCAGCAGATCCTGCGCAACCTCGGTTTCACCGTGAAACTCAAACCCTACATCCAGCGCAGCGACGGCTCGGCCAAGGGCGACTGGGACGTGGGCATCACCCTCGACATCATGGATGCCGCCGACCATGTCGACGAAATTGTGCTGGCCTCCGGTGATGGCGATTTCGACATGCTGCTCGAACGCATCATCAGCAAACACGGCGTGCAAGCGGTAGCCTATGGCGTGCCGGGCCTGACCGCCAATTCGCTGATCCGCGCCGCCAGCCGTTACGTGCCGATCGAAGGCGCGCTGCTTCTAAAGAATTGATTTGACGGAGTACCACCCGGTTTGGAACGCATTGCAGTCATCGACTTTGAAACCACTGGCCTGTCGCCGAACAGCAACTGCCGCGCTACGGAAATCGCCGTGGTCATGCTGGAAAACGGCCGCATCGTCGAGCGTTACCAGAGCCTGATGAACGCCGGCGTCCGCGTCCCCGCGTTCATCGAACAACTGACCGGCATCAGCAACGCCATGCTGCGCACCGCGCCCTCGGCCGAGCAGGTGATGAACGAGGTCAATGAGTTTGTCGGCTGCACGCCGCTGGTGGCGCACAACGCCTCGTTCGACCAGAAGTTCTGGGACTTTGAACTGGGGCGGATCAAGCGTACGCGGTTGCAGAATTTTGCATGTTCGCTGCTCCTTGCCCGGCGCTTGATGCCTGCGGCGCCGAATCACAAGCTCGGTACGCTCACCACGTTTGCGCGTTTGCCGCATACCGGCCAGGCTCACCGGGCCATGGCCGATGCCGAGATGGCGGCCAACCTGATGGCGCATCTGGCGGATGAGTTGCGGCACAAGCACGGTGTAAGCGAGCTATCGCATGACCTGCTGTGCAAACTGCAGAAAGTCCCGGCCGCGAAAGTCAGCGAACATCTGCAGCGCTATCGCTGATCCCAAGCCCAACACAAAACCCCTGTGGGAGCGAGCTTGCTCGCGAATGCGGTGTGTCATTCAACTTCAATGTGACTGATCTACCGCTTTCGCGAGCAAGCTCGCTCCCACATGGCGCATCATCGTTCTCAGGATTTGCCGTTGCCTTCGATCTGGCCTAACGGCACGCGCTTTTCGATCGCGCTCGACAGCACAATCGAGGTCTAGGAGCTGTCGAAGGCTGCGATCTTTTCGCGTCAGGCCAGACTGGCGAATTGTTGACTATCAACCTTGTCCACCGGCATAAATCCGGTTGTTTTCTTGAAATTCATCGTGTGTACAAAGTTCTTCATCGAATCGGATGGATCGATGCTTTGCATGTTGAGTTTGAATAGCGTCTCGCGTGCAAGCGCGACGCTGAGGATCGGCTGATCTTCGAGATGGCCGGTTGCGGAGTTGAGAAGAGAGTCAACCGCCGTAACAATGACGAGGCGCTCGGGAAGAATACTTAGCAGTTCTTGACCCACACGCAAAACGCAGCTGGATACGTAGTCCTGTAACAGCTCATTAAATTTGCTGATTGGCATTTTTTTCACCGATAATTTTCCGCTCTGCAGCAGTGACTTGATCTCTTGAGGGATCACTTTGGTCCCGTGTACCGAGAGCGTGCACTCGAGAATTCCAGTGTCTGCGACCGAGAAATTAATAGATGTGCCTAAATGGGAAATATCCGTGAACGGATTCACGCGCAAAACTGCATCAATTTTCGATTGGCCATTGCCGGCGAGAATTCCCAGCGCGAGTTCGTGATCTATTTTCCAATCCTGATGCTCCGCTTCCCACTCCGTTACCTCTTGAGCCAACTGCTGCGAGTCTTTGGCAGCCGCTGCTTGAATAGCGAATTCCAGTTTTTTACGCTGTCTGGCCTCAAGTTTTAAAGTGCGCGCAATGAAGCCAGGTTTATAGCTGGCCTGTCTCGCCCTAGCCTGGTTTTCATGAGTATTTAGTGCGGCGGGTTTTATCGGTGGCGGTTGATTAGCGAACTCACTCCAATCAATCCTCTCGCCACAGTCTTTATGCACAGACAGCAACAAATCTATGTGATTTTCGTAGACTTCAACTTCGTACGCGGCCTGTTCAAGAGCCTCCATTTTCTCGAACTCTTTCTGACGCACCTGCAATTCACGTTGGCGCCGTTTTGAGTTGCGCTCAGCTCTTCTGGCTGACGCCTGCATTGAGCGTAGGGTTCCCTTCCACGTCATTTTTGAACTCCTTTCATTTCTTTCGGTTTTTTATTTTTTGAGAAAGACCGATTCTCGGCATATTCAGGACATTAGCTGCTGCGCTGGGTGGCGTCCATCGACCAAAAGTCTCGTGTAAATCGGTTGTTTAGTTACGTGTATGGTTTGGGGAAGCATCCTACTGAAGTTTAGGGGGAATCTGTCTTGAGCCCAGATAACCCTACCGTTAACCTCTGTGCGTCGCTGCAAATTCAGCGATCGGGACTGCAAGCCCGCCGATTGTTTGTTAGGAGACCACTGGCAAACCTATAATCGCGTCGCTTCAATTAGCGACTATCGATTTATGGTAGCTGTGTGCGGGAGACCTTCGGGTCTGCCGAGGTCTCCTACTCGGTCTTGCAGACCCGCGCACAGCTGCCACCCATCATCTGCAAGTGATGCGGGCCGCTCCGATGTTCTAAGGAGATTTGTCATGGTCAAGGTTGTCCCCACGCACTCAGAAACTTTCGGTTCAGCAATCCCTCGTGAGCCGCTCATACAACCCCTATTGTTCATCCGTCATCACATTCAACTGCGGGCTACTCTGCAACATGCAGAAGCTTGGTTCTGTGCCCGAGACATCGGTCGTCTCATGGGGCTGGAAATCAATTCGCGGCAAGTGCTCAAGCTGGATGAGGATCAGCGGCGGATGATGCATCTGTCAGGTAATGATGGTGCTCAAGAGTTTTTGATGCTGAGCGAGTCAGGGGTTTACGCAATGCTGGTTTATCATTATTCCCCAGAGAACCGTCATCTGCGTCGTTGGCTGACTCACGAGATTGTGCCAATGCTTCGTCAGAGTTCGAAGTCAGTTCCAGATCCACATCTGCGCTTGATTATGTGTGCCGGGGAAACGTTGAGGCTTCTGCATTGGCGCAATGAGCCATGGATACGCATGCGAGACATGCCGTACATGTTGACTCAGGAAGGGGCCAGCTACAGATGAAGACCGCTAGTTGTTTCAGGATGGAAAGTTGATTTTTGATCGGGTGAATGAGCTATGAACCTGCTCGCGATGACGGTGTGTCAGCCAAAATTTGTATCGACTGATACACCGCTTTCGCGAGCAGGCTCGCTCCCACACGGGGCATCATCGTTCTCAGGATTTGCCGTTGCCTTCGATCTGGCCGAGCGGCACGCGTTTTTCGATCGCGCTCGACAGCACAATCGACGTCTTGCTGAAGCCAAACTTCGCCACCCGATTGATCAATTCCTCAAGCTCCGTCATTGACCCCACAGCAGCCTTCATCATCACGCACGGATCGCCCGTTACTCGAAAGCATTCGGTCAGTTGCGGGATTTTCACCAGTTCGTCGTAGACCTTCTGACTGCCGTTCTGGTGCAGGCGTAATTCGATCATGCACTGGATCGGCAGGCCGATTTTCGACAGGTCAATTTTCGCCTCATATCCGGTAATCACCCCGGATGCCTCAAGCTTGGCCACGCGCTCGGCGACGGCGGGGGCGGAGAGGTTCACTTTGCGTGCGAGGTCGGCGTAGGACGCGCGGCCATTTTCGAGCAGGGCGCTGAGCAGCATGCGGTCGTATTTGTCCAAGGCCGGACTCCTGAAAATGCCAGACTTTCGAAATCGTGGTTTATTCCAGCGATCTCCGTGATTTCCAAAGTGTACCGGCGCTATAAACAGGTTTTGTAACTTATTTTTGCTCGTCAGCCTTTCTAGAATAATCCATCCCCTGAGCCAGACTTTCGAGTTGCCCATGCCTGCCTTGCGCCGTTTTTCCTTGCCGCTGATCGCCGCGTTTTTTGCGCTGTACGTGATTTGGGGATCGACCTATCTGGTGATCCGCATTGGCGTCGAGTACTGGCCGCCGCTGATGCTCGGCGGGGTGCGCTTCGTGATCGCCGGCAGCCTGATGTATGCGTTCTTGCGCTGGCGCGGGGCTCCGGCGCCGACCTGGGCGCAGTGGAAAGCGGCGGGGATCATCGGCATTTTGCTGCTCAGTTTCGGTAACGGCGCGGTGAGTGTGGCCGAGCACACCGGTGTGGCTTCCGGGGTTGCTGCGTTGGCGGTGGCGACGGTGCCGCTGTTTACTTTGCTGTGCGGTTATTTCTGGGGCGCGCGTAATACCCGTCTCGAGTGGGCTGGGGTGGCGTTGGGGATTATTGGCATCGCCATGCTCAACATGGGTTCCAACTTGCAATCGAGTCCGATGGGCGCGGCGCTGTTGATTTTCGCGGCGGCGACCTGGGCGTTCGGTTCGGTGTGGAGCAGACATTTGCCGTTGCCGCAGGGCGCGATGGCCAGTGCGGTGGAAATGCTGGTCGGCGGTGTGGTGCTGCTGATCGGCAGCGCCGTCAGTGGCGAGCGTCTGCAAGCAATGCCGCCAGTTGAAGGCTGGCTGGCGCTGGCCTATCTGATCTTCTTTGGATCAATCATCGCCTTCAACTCTTATATGTATTTGCTCAAGCACGTGCGTCCAGCGGCGGCGACCAGTTATGCCTACGTCAACCCGGCGGTGGCGGTGTTGCTGGGGATTGTGTTTGTTGGCGAGACCATCGGGATCGAGGAAGCGCTGGCGATGCTGGTGATCATCAGCGCTGTGGTGTTGATCGGACTGCCGCAGTGGCGCCGTCCGGCACAGCCGCCGATCGTAGCGCCGACAGCCGTTCGCGAAGAACAGCGTACGAATTAGGGTAAACTGCGCGGCATTGCATGCCCGCGTCATTTTTTCCTACGGTACTCCCATGACTTTCGCCACCCTTGGCCTGATCGAACCCTTGCTGCGCTCCCTCGAGACGCTCGGCTACCAGACCCCGACGCCGGTTCAGGCGCAAGCCATTCCGGCCGTGCTGGCCGGTCGTGACCTGATGGCTGCCGCCCAGACCGGCACCGGCAAGACCGCCGGTTTCGCCTTGCCGCTGCTGCAGTTGCTGGCCATGGAAGGGCCGAAAGTCGCTGCCAATTCGGCACGTGCGCTGATTCTGGTGCCGACCCGTGAGCTGGCCGAGCAGGTTCATGAGTCT
This sequence comes from Pseudomonas tensinigenes, assembly GCF_014268445.2. Taxonomy (NCBI): domain Bacteria; kingdom Pseudomonadati; phylum Pseudomonadota; class Gammaproteobacteria; order Pseudomonadales; family Pseudomonadaceae; genus Pseudomonas; species Pseudomonas tensinigenes. The sequence goes on along the minus strand of NZ_CP077089.1, from coordinate 5,983,501 downwards.
GTGCGCCAGTACGCCGAAAACCTGCCGCTGCGCACTTATGCGGTTTACGGCGGTGTCAGCATCAATCCGCAGATGATGAAGCTGCGCGGCGGCGTCGATGTGCTGGTCGCCACGCCAGGTCGTCTGATCGACCTGTTCCGCCAGAACGCGCTGAAACTCGATCAGTTGCAGACTCTGGTGCTGGATGAAGCCGATCGTATGCTCGACCTGGGCTTCTCCGAAGAACTGGCGAACATTTACCGCATGCTGCCGAAAAAGCGCCAGACCCTGCTGTTCTCCGCGACCTTTTCCGATGACATCCGCCTGCTGGCCGGGCAGATGCTCAACGATCCGCTGACCGTCGAAGTCAGCCCGCGCAACGTTGCGGCCAACACCGTCAAGCAGTGGATCGTCACGGTGGACAAGAAGCGCAAGGCTGAACTGTTCGTGCACCTGATGCGCAAGAACAAGTGGAAGCAGGTGCTGGTGTTCGCCAAGACCCGCAATGGTGTCGATGCGCTGGTGGAAAAACTCCAGGGCCTCGGTGTGAATGCCGACGGTATCCACGGCGACAAACCACAGGCGACCCGTCAGCGCGCGCTGGATCGTTTCAAGCTCAGTGAAGTGCAGATTCTGGTCGCGACTGATGTGGCGGCGCGGGGTCTGGATATCGAAGATCTGCCGCTGGTGATCAACTTCGATCTGCCAATCGTGGCTGAAGACTACATCCACCGCATTGGTCGTACCGGTCGTGCGGGTGCAACCGGTGAGGCGATCTCGCTGGTCTGCGCGGATGAAGTGAACATGTTGTCGGCGATTGAAATGCTGACTCGCCAGACGTTGAAGCGTCAGAACGAGCCGGATTTCGAACCAGAGCACCGTGTGCCGGATACCGATGCCAGTGGTCAGGTGATCAAGAAGCCGAAAAAACCGAAGAAGCCGAAAGCGTCGGGCGGTGGCGGCAAGCGCAATCTGGGCAAGTGGGTCGACAGCGGCGAGACGCAGGCGCCGGAGCCTTCGATCAAGCCTGTGCGTAAGGTGCCGGTGTTTAACACTGGGCCGCGTAAGCGTAAGCCTTAAGGTCAAAAGCCCCTCACCCTAACCCTCTCCCGGGGGGAGAGGGGACTGATTGGGGGATGTTCGCGAAGTACGCCGACCTGATCCTATGGCTGTGAATCCATAATCGAAAAAGCTTTCGCCTGACATCTAGGTCGGCCCCCTCTCCCGGAGGGAGAGGGGACTGATTGGGGGATGCTTGCGAAGTACGCCGACCTGATTCTTCTGTTGTGAATCCATAATCGACAGGACCTTCGCCAGACACTTCGGTTGGCTGGCCAAATCCATAATCGACTCGGTCTTTCAGGTCGATGGATGACGTCAGACACCCCGGTCGGCCCCCTCTCCCTCTGGGAGAGGGCTGGGGTGAGGGTTTAGCTTTTCAGCCACTGCACAATACCCAACCCCGCCGCCCGCCCGCTGGCAAAGCACCCCGTCAGCAAATACCCGCCCGTCGGCGCTTCCCAATCGAGCATCTCGCCCGCGCAGAACACCCCCGGCAACGCCTTGAGCATCAAGCGCTCATCCATCGCCTCGAACGTCACGCCCCCGGCACTGCTGATCGCCTCGTCCAATGGCCGCGTTTTCACCAACGTCAGCGGCAATGCCTTGATCGCCCGCGCCAATAACGCCGGATCGGCGAAGGTCGCCGCATCAGTGAGTTCACGCAACAACGCCGCTTTAACCCCATCAATCCCGACCTGACTGTGCAGATGCTTGGCCATCGAGCGCGAGCCACGGGGCTTGCTTAACGCCGTCTGCAATTTATCCACAGGCCGGCCGGGCAACAGATCAATGTGAATAACCGCCGCGCCATACTGATTGATCGACTCACGAATCGGCGCCGACAACGCATAAATCAGACTACCTTCAATGCCGGTCGCGGTGATCACGCATTCGCCCAAGCGCGGAATGTCGTCGTTCAAACCGATGGCGATATTTTTCAGCGGCGCGCCGGCGAATTTACTGACCATCAAATCGCTCCAGGCCTGCACTTCGAAGCCGCAATTACTCGGCTGCAACGGCGCAAGTCCTACACCGTGTTGCTCCAGCGGCAGCATCCACGCGCCGTCGGAACCGAGGCGCGACCAGCTGCCGCCGCCGAGGGCGAGCAGGGTGGCGTCGGGTTTGACGGTGATTTCACCTTCCGGGCTGTCGATGCGCAGTGCGCCATGTTCGTCCCAGCCGAGCCAGCGGTGGCGGGTGTGGATAACTACGCCGCTATCGCGCAGGCGTTTGAGCCAGGCGCGCAACAGTGGCGCGGCTTTCATGTCCGTCGGGAATACGCGGCCGGAGCTGCCGATAAAGGTTTCGATACCCAGATCATGAATCCATTGGCACAACGCATCGGCGTCGAAGCCGCGCAGCAGCGGGGCGATTTGCGGGGCGCGTTCGGCGTAACGCGAGAGAAACGCCGGGTAGGCTTCGGAGTGGGTGATGTTCATGCCGCCGACGCCGGCCAGAAGGAACTTGCGGCCGACCGAGGGCATGCCGTCGTAGAGGTCGACGCGGATTCCGGCCTGGCTCAGCACTTCGGCGGCCATCAGGCCGGCGGGGCCACCACCGATGATGGCGACGTGAGCGGGGGAGGAGGCGGAGTTCTGGGTCATGGCTTGCGCTGCGGTATGGCGGGATAAGGCGCGCATTCTAACAGCCGAGATCTTTTGTAGGAGTGAGCCTGCTCGCGATAGCGGTGTATCAGCCAAGTTAATGTTGAAGGTGTTGACGCTATCGCGAGCAGGCTCACTCCTACAGGATTTGTGTTGGCTCAGAATGTTGGTTGAAAAATGATCAGCGCGCTACAGGCCATAACCGGTATGGCCTGTAGTCCCTTTCACTCAGGTTATCCACAGGCAGTTCCACAGCCATTGTGGGTAACGCAGCACAGCTCAATGACAACCGTGTGACTGCCAGACCCGTTGCGCGCTGTGATGGAGGATGCCGTGGCGGCGGGCGAGGGCGTGGCGATCCTTGCTGTAACCGCCGCCAATCACACCGACCACCGGAATGTCGCGGCCCAGGCAATGGCGCATCACGCTTTCATCTCGGGCGGCGACGCCCTCGTCGGTGAGCTGTAGATAACCGAGGGCATCGTCCTTGTGCACATCAACACCGGCGTCGTACAGCACCAGATCCGGTTGGTACAGCGGCAGTAAATAGTTGAGTGTGTCGTCGACCACTTTCAAATAATCAGCGTCGCCCATGCCCTTGGGCAGCGGGATATCCCAGTCACTTTCCGCCTTGCGTGCAGGAAAATTCTTCTCGCAGTGCAGGGAAACGGTAATCGCCTCCGGCGTGTCATGGAGAATCCGCGCCGTGCCGTCGCCCTGATGCACATCGCAATCGAAGATCAACACGCTATTCACCCGACCACTTTGCAGCAGGTAATGGCTGATGATCGCCAGGTCATTGAAGATGCAGAAGCCTGCCGGGTAGTCGTAGTGCGCATGATGAGTGCCGCCGGCCAAGTGACAGGCCAGACCGTGTTCCAGAGCTTTTTCAGCCGCCAGAATCGAACCGCCGACCGCCCGCACCGTACGCCGCGCCAAAGCTTCATTCCACGGCAGGCCAAGACGCCGCTGGTCTTCGCGGGACAACTCGCCGCTCATGTAGCGTTCGATATACGCACGGTCATGGGCGAGGGCGAGGATGTCGTTGGGGCAGATCTCCGGGCGGAGCAGGTCGGCATCGCGGGTCAGACCGCTGTCGACGAGGTGATCGCGCAGCAGGCGAAACTTGTCCATCGGGAAGCGGTGATCCGCCGGAAACTCGGGGCTGTAGTCTTCGTGGTAGATCAGCGGCAGTGGCATGGCGAATTCATGTAGGAACGTAGGAAAGAGTGAAGGATCCTACCAGCGATGTAGACTTGCGGCATGGAAACGGAGGGGCACGATGGAGCCGATACTGGAACTCGAAAGCGCGCGCTTGCTGATGCGTCAGTGGCAGGACGAGGATTTGCCGGCATTTGCCGCGATGTGCGCCGATCCTCAGGTGATGCGCTATTTTCCGGAACCGTTGAGCCGCCTGGAGAGCGCGTCGATGATCGGCCGGATTCGCGGGCATTTTGCCGAGCACGGTTTCGGCTTGTGGGCGCTGGAGCGCAAGGACAGCGGTGAATTCATCGGTTTCACCGGACTCGGCGTGGTCGGTTTCGATGCGCCGTTCACCCCCGCGGTGGAAATCGGCTGGCGCCTGGCCAAGGAACATTGGGGCCTGGGCTATGCCAGCGAAGCAGCGTGGACCGCTCTGCGCTGTGGCTTTGATCGGTTGGCGCTGAAGGAAGTCGTCTCCTTCACCGCGCAATCCAATCTGCCTTCGGAGAAGGTCATGCAGGCGATCGGCATGCATCACGCCCCCGAGGATGATTTCGATCACCCGAAACTGGCCGTCGATCATCCGTTGCGTCGGCATGTGCTGTACCGCATCACTCGGGAACAATGGCTGCAAACCTTGCATGGATAAGCCGACACGGACGTTTACAATGGCCGCCATATCATTGGCCCGCGCCAGAATTTGAATCGGCCGCCGCAGCCAAGACTGCGCGGCATAGTGCTTTGTGTGAGGAGAGTCTGAATGAGCCAAGTGTTGGAAGATCTGGTCGACCTGCTGACCCTGGAACCGATCGAAGAAAACCTGTTCCGTGGCCGTAGCCAGGACTTGGGTTTCCGTCAGTTGTTCGGTGGTCAGGTGCTCGGTCAGTCGCTGTCGGCGGCCAGTCAGACGGTTGAAGAAGCGCGCCACGTGCACTCGATGCACGGTTATTTCCTGCGTCCGGGCGACGCCAAGTTGCCAGTGGTTTATTCGGTTGATCGCGTGCGCGATGGCGGCAGTTTCAGCACTCGTCGTGTCACGGCGATCCAGAAAGGCCATCCGATTTTCACCTGCAGCGCTTCGTTTCAATACGACGAGGCAGGCTTCGAGCACCAGAGTCAGATGCCCGTGGTGGTCGGCCCGGAAAACCTGCCGTCGGAGCTGGAACTGACCCAGCAACGCGCGCACCTGATCCCGGAGCACATGCGCGAAAAACTGCTGTGCCCGAAACCGATCGAAGTACGCCCGGTCACCGAAAAAGACCCGTACAACCCGCAGCCGGCCGATCCGGTGAAGTACGTGTGGTTCCGTGCCGACGGCGCATTGGCCGACATCCCGGCGCTGCACAAATACCTGCTCGCCTACGCTTCCGACTTCGGTTTGCTGACCACCTCGATGCTGCCCCACGGCAAATCGGTCTGGCAGAAAGACATGCAGGTCGCCAGCCTCGATCACGCGCTGTGGTTTCACAATGATCTGCGCGCCGATGACTGGTTGCTCTACGCGATGGACAGCCCGTGGGCCGGTAATTCCCGTGGTTTCTCCCGTGGCAGCGTGTACAACCGCGCCGGCCAACTGGTCGCGTCGGTGACGCAGGAAGGCCTGATCCGCCATCGCAAGGATTGGGCATGAGCCTGAAAGAGGTGAAGCACTGGGTGTTCGACATGGATGGCACGCTGACCGTCGCCGTGCATGATTTCGCGGCGATTCGCGTGGCGCTGGCAATTCCGCCGGAGGACGACATCCTCACCCATCTTGCGGCATTGCCGACGGATGAGGCGGCTGCGAAACACGCCTGGCTGCTGGAACACGAAAGGGATCTGGCGCTGGGTTCGACCCCGGCCACCGGAGCGGTGGAGCTGGTGCGTGATCTGCATGCGCGCGGTTATCGCCTCGGCATTCTGACCCGCAACGCGCGGGAACTGGCGCACGTGACCCTGCAGGCGATTGGTTTGGCCGACTGCTTCGCGGTGGAAGATGTGTTGGGCCGTGATGAAGCACCACCGAAGCCGCATCCGGGTGGGTTGCTGAAACTGGCAGACGCCTGGGAAGTGCCGGCCAGCGAGATGGTCATGGTCGGTGATTACCGCTTTGATCTGGATTGCGGGCGGGCGGCGGGGGCGCGCACGGTGTTGGTGAATCTGCCGGATAACCCGTGGCCGGAGCTGACCGATTGGCATGCGAAGGATTGTGTCGAGTTGCGGCGGATGCTGCTGGCCTGAGATTTTTGCTGTCTGGAAAGACGCCTTCGCGAGCAGGCTCGCTCCCACATTAGATCTTCAGTGCACAGAGATTTTGTGCAATGCATCAATCCAATGTGGGAGCGAGCCTGCTCGCGAAGAGGCCAGATCATCCACCGCACAACTTACTGTTCAAACAACGCCTTCTGCCCCTCCGGCGACGTCAGCATCCCATCACCGTTATGCCCGACCCCGGGCACTTCAACCAACCGCTGATTCACCCCTTCCGGATGGCGGCGCAACAAATAGCCGAAGTACAACTTGCCACGCTCCAGGCGATACGCACCCTGCGCTTCGGCTTCACAACCCTTGTCCAGCGCCGGATGCTTGGGGTCGATGTCCTGCTGCCCGAGCAGATAAATCACCTCGCGTTTGATGTAACGGCTCTCGAGTTGCAACGGCGTTTGCCCACCGGCATAGACCGGCATGTCTGACAGACCGTACTTCCAGCGATTGAAACTCGCGCACTTGGCGTGATCGAACGCCACCGGCCGTTGTTCATTGAAATAGGCATACGACGACGGATTCGCCACCACATAACGCAAGCGGATGCCGTTGGCTTTCAGCGCCGGCTGATCCTTGGCGAGCAGGGCATAGCGCTGCACCACCTGGCCGCCGCCGGAGTGGCCGAAGATCACAATCTGCTTCACGTCCGGAAACTGTTTGCGGTCGCTGATCCGTCCGACGATCTCATCGAGTGCGGCGTAGGAGCTCAACGGATTCGGCCCTGTGGATAACCCGCCGCCCATCCACTCGTTGCCTTGCCAGCGCAGCAACGTGGCGGGGAGCGAGTACAGAGCGACATCACTTTCATTGAGAAACTGCGGGGCAATGACCAAGGTGTGCGTGGTTTGCCCTGCCAGCTCGGCCGCACTTTCGGCGCTTTTGCGGTAGGTTTCGGCGTTGCGCAACCGGCCATGAATGACGATCAGCACGCGCTCGATTTTCTCCGGCGCAGGACCAATGCCGACCGCCATTTCCCCGGCCTTGAGTTGCAAACGACCGGGGCTGATCGCATCGACACCGGCGGCTTGCGCAGTGCTGCCAACAATCAGTAACGCCAAAAGCCATTTATGCATTTACAGGTTTTTCGCCGCGAAGGTGTCGCACTGGCCGACCTGGCCCTGTGCGAATCCGGTTTTGAACCAGCGCACCCTTTGCGCCGACGTACCGTGGGTAAACGAGTCCGGCACCACACGGCCCTGACCCTGTTGTTGCAAGCGATCATCACCGATGGCGTTGGCCGCATTCAAGGCTTCTTCGATGTCGCCCGGTTCCAGCCAATTCAAGCGCTTCTGTGCGCTGTAGGCCCAGACGCCGGCGAGGCAGTCGGCCTGCAATTCCTGGCGCACCAGCAAGCCGCCATCGCCTTCCATTTGCCGACCTTGCTGGCGGGCTGTCTGAATTTTCGCCGAGACGCCGAGAAGCGTCTGCACATGGTGTCCGACTTCGTGAGCGATCACGTAGGCCTGGGCGAAGTCGCCGGCAGCCTTGAAGCGTTGCGACATTTCCTGGAAGAACGCCATGTCCAGATAAACCTTCTGGTCCGCTGGGCAATAGAACGGGCCGGTTGCCGAGGTCGCCAGACCGCAGGCGGAATTGACCCGATTGCTGAATAGCACCAGGGTCGGGTCCTTATATTGCCGCCCGGCCTGCTGGAAAATCGTGCCCCAAGTGTCTTCGGTATCGCCGAGGATCGAGCGCACGAATTCGGCCTGTTCATCGTTGGCCGGCGGGGCCTGACGGGTTTGCGAGGTCGGCGCCGATTGTTGTGTGGATTGCCCGGCGAGCTGACCGAGGATCTGCATTGGGTCCTGCCCGGTGATCCAGCCGATACCGACGATCAGCAGGATGGCCCCGAGGCTCAGGCCTTTGCCGCCACCGAAGCGCATGCCGCCGCCACCGCCGGCATCATCACCACGGGCATCGACGACGTTGTCACTGCGTCGGCCTTTTTTCCATAGCATGTGGGAATCCTCTGTGTGTATCGGGTGGTGATGAGTGTTGCTGTTGTGTGAGTGTGGCGCCAGTCCGGTCGTCCGTCTATTGGCGCACACGCAAACAGGCCCGGCCTCGTACTGACGAGGTCGGGCTTGTTATTGACGGTCTGGCGCGCGGCAAATTCAATCGCGCGCAGGATTTCTATCGCTGGATTATCAATCAGCGATCAAACGCATCCCACTCCGGGGCGAAATCCGGACTGACCTGACGTTCGCGCTTCGACAGCGCGGCGATCAGTGCGCGGTCTTCATCGTCGAGTTCGACCTGCAGAGATGCGAGGTTGGCCAGTTGATTGGCTCGGCTGCTGGCCTTGGGAATGGCCGCAACATTCGGCTGATCGAGCAACCATTTCAACGCTGCCTGGGTCGGCAACACACCGTGCTTGTTGGCGATCTGTTGAATCTGCGGGATGTCCGAGACCTTGTTGCGCGCCAGTGGGGTGTAGGCCGTCAGTGCCATGTCGTGTTGACGGGCGTAGTCGAGCAGGGCGTTCTGGCCGAGCAGGACGTGGTACTCGACCTGAATCGCTGACAGACCAATCCCATATTCCTCGATGACTTTGCGTAACAACGGTAGTGGAAAATTCGCCACGCCGATGTTTCGCGCCAGGCCCTGCTCCTTGAACGAGGCCAGCGTGGCGAGGGTGCTTGGGAAATCCCAGTCGGTGCTTGGCCAGTGGATCATGAACAGATCGACGTAGTCGCTGCGCAAAGCGGTAAGGCTGCGGTCCATGGAGTGGCGCATCGCATCGGCTTGCAGCTGATCCCACCAGACCTTGCTGGTGACGTGAATCTGCTCGCGCGGTGTCGGCGTATTCGCCAATGCTTGTCCGACCGCGTCTTCGTTGTTGTAGGCCGCTGCCGTGTCGATGTGTCGATAACCCAGTTCCAGCGCTTGCTCCACGGCGCGGGTGCATTCGTCGCCGAGCATTGGCCAGGTGCCGAGGCCCAGTTTCGGCATGTTCAAGCCTTGGGTATTAACGATGTGCTGCATGGTCGATCTCCTGTTCGAAAGCAGTCATGCCGGCAATGTGCCGGGCGGCGATGTAACCGAAAGTCAGGGCCGGGCCGAGGTTGATGCCGCCCGCCGGGTAGTGCCCACCCATGATGCTGGCCATGTCGCCCCCCGCTGCGTAGAGGCCGGCGATGGGCTGTTCGTGGGCATCCAGCACTTGCGCGCGTGGGGTGACCTTGAGGCCGGCAAACGTACCGAAGCAGCCCGGCTGGACTTTCACGGCGTAGAACGGGCCGGTGTCTATTGGGGCAACGCAGGGGTTGGGAAGGTTCGCCGGATCACCCTGTTTGCGGTTGTAGGGAGTTGAGCCGCGCCCGAACAATGGGTCTTCGCCACGTCGGGCATGGCGGTTGTAATCGTCGAGGGTCTGGCGCAAGGCGTTCGGGTCAATGCCGCAAGCAGTGGCTAATTCTTCAATGGTGTTGCCGGTTTTCAGATAGCCGCTGCGGATAAATTCTGACACGGGCAGCGGAAATGGCCGCGATATGCCCAATCCATAACGCCGTTGAAAAGCGTGGGTGCAGATCAGCCATGAGGCGACTTCTTCGCCTTCCGGTGCGGCGGCGACCATGGCACTGACGTAGTCGTAATAACCGTTGGCTTCGTTGACGAAGCGCTGGCCGTTGCGCAGCACACCGATGATTCCGGGTTTGCCGCGCTCGATGATGTGGGGGAAATGGCCAATGCTGCCGTCGGAATGTGGCACTTGCGACACCGGTGCCCATGCCACGGGCGAAGCCACATCGGCATTGACTCGTGCGCCGACGGTTTCGCCCAGGCGCAGGCCATCGCCGTTGACGGCCTGCGGTGGCAAAGCCCAATGCTCGTGACCGGTCGGCGTGCGCGGGAACAGGGCTTTGCGCCGTTCGATGTCATTGGCAAAGCCACCGGCGGCGAGCACCACGGCTTTGCGTGCGTGAATGCGGATTGGGCCTTTGTCTGTGTTGACCACAGCACCCGAGACGCGCGAGCCATCACGCAGCAGTTCCGTCACAGGCGCTGATTCCCAGAGCAGAACGCCAAGGTCTTCGGCGGACTTCGCCAGTCTTGCCACCAGCGCGACGCCGTTGACCAGTTGCATCGCCCGGCCATGCACGGCGAGGTCGAACAGGTGCCGAGTGAAACGTCGGGTTACGTGCCATGCCGCCTTGAACGAGCGCGTCAGATTGAGGAACGCCGACAGATCCGCCCCGGCCATGATTGGCATGCCCATGAAGGACGTTTCGCGCATGGTGGTACGAAGACGCTTGAGCAGGCGTCCGACTTTGCGTCCGTCATAGGGCGCAGCGATGACCGAACGTCCGCCATTGCCGGCCCCCGGCGTGTCGCCATGAATGTCGGCAATGGCATTGCCATCGGCAAATTGCAGCGCGGTGTGCTGCTCGAAAAACGCGACCATGCGCGGCCCCGCTTCAAGGAACGCGTCGATCATCGCCGAATCAAAATGCTCACCCAGTTCATGGCGCAAATAGGTGCGCGGTTGTTCGATGTCTTCGACGATCCCGGCTCGACGGGCCAGCGGATTGCACGGCACCCAAGCCCAACCACCGGACCATGCGGTGGCGCCACCGAACACCGGATCTTTCTCGACAACGATGACTTTCAAGCCATGCCACGCGGCAGTCACGGCGGCCGACAACCCGGCAGCGCCGGATCCGACGACCAATACGTCGCAGTCGATATCAGGGAGTTCGGCAGGCATCAAACAACACTCCAGCGATAAATTATTTTTGGAATTTGATTCCAGAAAATAACCAGTGCTGGAGCGGCTCGACAAGCGTTGATTCAACAAAGCGGGCGTTTATCGAACAACCAGTTCCAGATTTCGCTTTGCCGCTGATCTCTTCTAGAATCGGCAAAATTTCCTTTGGATGTTCCCATGGCTGGCAGTCAAATCGAACGGGTTTTCAGTGTGCTGGAAAGCCTCACCAGTGATCCGCGCGGGCTGCCGATGCAGACGTTGGCCGAGCAACTGGATATCCCCAAAAGCGCGACGCACCGCTTGCTCGCCGAGCTGATCCGCTTGGGCTACGTACGACAGAATGCGGAAACCTTGCGTTATCACTTGTCGACCAAACTGGTCGCGATGGGCTTTCAGTATTTGTCGAGCAGCGGTGCCGATATCGTCCAGCCGGTGCTTGATCGACTGGCGCAGGAAACCGGCGAACTGGTGCGTTTGGGCGTGATCGATGGCGAGCGCCAGACCTGGATCGCCAAGGCACAGGGCGCGCGCACTGGTCTGCGTTATGACCCGGACATGGGCCGTGATGCGCCGCTGTTCTACACCGCTTCCGGGCATGCGTGGCTGGCGTGCATGAGTGACGCCGAGGCGTTGTCACTGGTCGAGCGGCAGGCGGCGGAGGTGCCGGTGGGGATCGGGCCGAATGCGCCGCGCTCCAATATCGAGTTGCTGGAACGGCTGCGTCTGGCTCGTGAGCAGGGCTATGCCTGGGTCGAGGAGAGTTCGGCAGTCGGCACTTCGGCGATTGCGGCGGTGGTGAAGCATCCAACGGATGGGCGGGTGATCGGCGTGCTCAGTATCGCCGGGCCCAGTGCGCGAATGCCGGGGGCGCGCTTGCATGAGCTGGCGCCGCTGTTGCTGACCTTCACCGAAGAATTATCAGCAGCAAGCCTGGCCTCAGAACTGTTTATCTAATCCGAATTCACCTAGGTCCCCCTGTGGGAGCGAGCCTGCTCGCGAAAGCGGTGTGTCAGTCACTTTTTATTTCATTGACGTACCGCATTCGCGAGCAGGCTCGCTCCCACATTTGATTTTGGGTTGTTCAGGAAAGTTGTGCGGTGTTCGCACGGTTTTGCGGTTGATGGGTGTTTGATTCTGGAACTCGGTTCTAAATTGTTTGCGGAGTGTTATTCCGAGAACAATCACAAGAGGACCGCGCCTTGAATTCGCCCCTTCGAATCGCCTTGATCGGCGCCGGCAACATGGGCCAGCAACATTATCGGCATCTGCAAACCCTCAGCGAAGCGACGCTGTGCGCCGTGGCTGATCCCGGGCCGCAAGCAGTAGGGCTCGCGGCTGAATGGGGTGTAAGGCATTTCGTCGATCACCGTCAGATGCTGGAGCTTGTCCGGCCGGACGCGGTCATTGTCGCCAATCCGAATAATCAACACGTCAGCACCGCGCTCGATTGTCTGGCCGCGGGTGTGCCGGTGCTTTTGGAGAAGCCAGTCGGGGTGCATCTGGATGAAGTGCGCGAACTGGTGGCAGCGGTCAAACGCAGCGGCGTGCCGGTGCTGGTCGGCCATCATCGGCGTCACAATCCGCTGATCGTACGCGCCCATGAACTGGTGCAGAGCGGGGCGCTCGGGCGTCTGATCACGGTCACCGCGTTGTTCCAGTTGCGCAAACCTGACAGTTATTTCGAGATCCCGTGGCGCCGCGAACCGGGCGCCGGGATGTTGCTGACCAATCTGATTCACGACCTCGACCTGTTACGGCATCTGTGCGGTGAAGTGCGCTCGGTACAAGCCATCACCGACAATTCAGTGCGCGGTTTTGCCAACGAGGACAGCGCGGCGGTGTTGCTGCAATTCGAAGGTGGCACATTGGGCACATTGAACGGTTCCGACGCGGTCGCCGCGCCGTGGAGTTGGGAGCTGGATTCCGGCGAGAACCCGGTATATCCGCGCCAGGCCGATCAGCCGTGCTATCTGCTGGCGGGGACTGCTGGCGCCTTGAGCATCCCGCAGCTCAAGCGCTGGCATTACGCCGCCGATCAGGTCGACGCCGGTTGGCATAAACCCTTGTTGATGGTCGAAGAGTCCTACAGCGGTGACGACGCCTTATGCTTGCAGTTACAGCATTTCGTACGCGTGGCACGGCGTGAAGTCGAGCCGCTGGTGAGTGCGGCCGATGCCGCCCGCACCCTTGCGCTGGTCGAAGCGATCCGCGAGGCCGCCGCCACCGGTCGAGCCTGCACCCCTGCACTGATCGAGGCTTGAACATGAACGAACGAATCCTGTCCCTGGCCAGCCTCACCGTGCTGGAGTTGTCGCCACCGCAAATGGTCGAAGTGGCCGCACGCGCCGGTTACAGCCATGTCGGCCTGCGCCTGGAGCCAGCGACTCCTGAGGAATATCACTTCCCGTTGGTGGCCGATGCTGATTTGCGCCGTCAGACGTTGCAGCGCCTGCGCGATACCGGCATCCGTGTGCTCGACGTGGAAATCCTGCGTCTGAAGCCGCAAACCGTCGTCGCCGATTTCGAGAAACTTCTGACAGTGGGCGCGGCATTTGGCGCTACGGAATTACTCGTCGCCGGTAACGATCCTGACGAGCAACGACTCACCGACAACTTCGCGGCCCTTTGCGATCTGGCGGCGCATTATGGGTTGCATCCGCATCTGGAGTTCATGCCCTGGACCGATGCGCGCAACCTCGAACAAGCACTGCGAATTGTCGAGAACGCTGATCGGGAGAACGCTGCGGTGCTGGTTGATGCGTTCCACTTTGATCGTTCGGCGTCACGCCTGGAGGATCTGGCTGAAGTGCCGGCGTCGCGCCTGCGTTATGCGCAATTATGTGATGTCGCGGGGCCGAGGCCGTCAGACATGGCCGAGATCTTGCGTCAGGCGCGCAACGAGCGGCGGTTTCCCGGCGAGGGCGATTGCAATCTGCTCGGGTTGTTGAAAGCGCTGCCGACTAATATTCCACTGAGTCTGGAAATTCCCACGCTGAAACTGCTCGAGCAGGGCGTAAGCGGATTAGAGCGAGCGCAGATGGCGATCGACAGAACCCGGGAATTATTGGCGCGGCTTTAAGCGGTGCTGCGCACCTGTCGTGGGCAAGCCCGCTCCCACAGGGACCGAACTGGTCCAGTAGCGGCGCGACTTGCCTGCGAAGGTTTTTGATCTTTTTGGCAACACAAGGAAACCCAATGACCGTCAGCACCCCGCTCTCCGGTGTCAACCAACCCTTCAAAGGGATCTTGCTGATTGTCGTGGCAACCTTCCTGTTCTCCAGCCACGACGCGCTGTCGAAATACCTGTCCGGTTTCTATCCGATCGTGATGGTGGTGTGGGCGCGCTATCTGGTGCACACCCTGCTGATGGCGGGGATTTTTCTGCCGCAATCCGGGTTGCGCGTTTTGCGCACGAAGAAGCCGTTATGGCAGCTGACGCGGGCACTTTGTCTACTCGGTACCAGCCTGTTTTTCACCACGGCGCTGTTGTACATCCCATTGGCGGAAGCCACGGCGGTCAACTTTCTTGCGCCAGTGTTGGTGACCGCATTGTCGGTGCCGCTGCTCAAGGAACGAGTGACCCGAGGTCAGTGGATCGCGGTGATCTGCGGCTTTATCGGCGTGCTTATCATCGTCCATCCCGGCGGTGAGTTGTTCACACCGGCAGTGTTACTGCCATTCTGTTCGGCGCTGTTTTTCTGTTTCTATCAATTGCTGACCCGCAAGCTCGCCGAAGTCGATAGCCCGACCACCAGCAACTTTTTCGCCGGGTTGTGCAACACGCTGGTGATGAGTGCGCTGGTGCCGTTCTTCTGGCAGGTGCCGACGCTGACCCACGCCGGGCTGATGCTGGCGCTGGGCAGTTGCGGGATGACCGCGCATTTGTTTCTGACCCAGGCGTTCCGTCATGCCGCTCCGGCGCTGCTGGCGCCGTTCGGTTATTGCCAGATTGTGTTTGCCGGGTTGTTGGGCTGGCTGCTGTTCAATCACACGCCGAGTCTGCTGACGATCATTGGCATCGCGGTGATCTGTTGCAGCGGACTGGCGGCAGCGTGGCAACAAAGCCGCCGCTGAAGAAAATGATCTGCCCTTGTGGGAGCGAGCCTGCTCGCGAAGACGGTGAGTCAGTCAACATTGCTGTTGAATGAAAGTCCGCATTCGCGAGCAGGCTCGCTCCCACAGGGGATTAGTTGTTTTACTCGGTGATGGTCGGAATCTTGCGCGGTGCCATGAAGTACATCCACGTCAGCGCAAGGAAATACATCGCCGGGATCAGGGTGAACAACACGGTGTAGTTGTTGTTGGTCACGGTGAGGATATGGCCGACGATCTGGGTCATGAACATCCCGCCGATCGCTGCGCACATGCCACCGAAGCCAAACACCGTGCTCATCATGTGCTTGGGCGTGTAGTCCATCACCAGGCTCCAGATGTTCGCCGTCCAGGCCTGATGCGCGCCGATCGCCAGAGAAATCGCAGCCACCGCCACCCACAGATTGGCAGAGCCAGCCGCCATGACCACGCCGATGATGCAGCAGGCAAACAGGAACATCGACAGCAGGCGCGCCTTGATCGAGTTCATCCCGCGACCGATCAGGAACGAAGACAGAATGCCGCCCCCGACGCTACCGAAGTCGGCGGTGACGTAGATGATGATCAGCGGAATACCCATCTGGGTGACGTTGATGCCCAGGTTGTATTGCTGATTGAGGAACGGCGGCAGCCAGTACAGGTAGAACCAGAACACCGGCGCGGTCAGCGAGTAGGCGAGGGCGAAGGCCCAGGTACCGCGCATCCGCAGAATCTTCGAGAACGGTACGCGGGCCTGTTCCGGTTCGACTTCTTGCTGGATGTAGTCCAGTTCGGATTGTTTTACGCTCGGATGATCTTCCGGGTTGAAGTATTTCAAGCCCCAGAACAGCAACCAGATACCGCCCAGTGCCGCCATGCACAGGAACGCCGCTTGCCAGCCCCACACGTGGAGAACCAGTGGCAGCAGCATTGGTGTGAACATCGCACCGACGTTGGTGCCGGCGTTGAAGATGCCGGTGGCGACTGCACGTTCGCCGGCCGGGAACCACAGGCGCGTGGTTTTCACGCAGGCCGGGTAGTTCGCCGCTTCAGTCAGACCGAGAATAAATCGGCAGACCATAAAGCCAACGGCCGACGTCGCCAGACCGTGGGCGCCGGTGGCCAGGCTCCACAGCAGCACGGCGCAGAAGAACACGCGTTTGACGCCGACCCGGTCGATCAGGCGGCCCTGCAGGACGAAACCGATCGCGTAGCCGACCTGAAACCAGAAGTTGATGTTGGCGTAATCCATCGCCGTCCAGCTCATTTCCTTGGCGAGGATTGGCTGCATGACGCCGAGGGCGGCGCGGTCGATGTAGTTCAGGGTAGTGGCGAAAAACACCAGCGCCAGCATGCCCCAACGGGTCTTGCCGACAGCCATGGCGCCGCGGATCTTGTCGCCGATGCCACCCGTGGCAGTGCTCATGGCCGGAGCCATGCGGGAAGTCTGTGAAGGAATCATGTGTTCCACCCGTTTTTGGATTTGTTATTTGGTGTGCTTTTTACTTGCACGCTGCGACCGGCGGTTCAGATCCGGACTCAATGTGCAGTCGATGTTGGGCAGTGGACGAAAAATCGTCAATTCGCCAAACCGCCATTGTGTTCGATAATCGCACGCAAAACTAACCGGGTAGTACACTTTAAATTGCTGCGCGCGGGGATGCAGCCAATAATTTCCCTCACTATAAAAACCATCCTGTGTAGGCGCTGCCGCAGGCTGCGATCTTTTGATTTTGCTTTCCGCAATAAAGATCAAACGATTGCAGGCTTTCGCGGCTCCTACAGTAAAGATAAAGCGGCGCAGTCCGGGAGTTGAAACATGCAGCGTTCCATTGCCACCGTTTCCTTGAGCGGCACCCTGCCGGAAAAACTCGAAGCCATTGCCGCCGCCGGGTTCGACGGGGTGGAGATTTTCGAAAACGACCTCCTGTACTACGACGGCAGTCCACGGGAAATTAAACAGATGTGCGCCGACCTCGGTATCGCCATCACCCTGTTTCAGCCGTTCCGCGATTTCGAAGGCTGCCGCCGCGATCGCCTCGCGCGCAATCTCGAGCGGGCCGAGCGCAAGTTCGACCTGATGCAGGAACTGGGTACCGACTTGGTATTGGTCTGCAGTAACGCCTCGGCCGACAGCGTCGGCGATCAGCAAATTCTAGTCGATGATCTGCGCCTGTTGGCCGAGCACGCTGGCGCGCGCGGCTTGCGCATTGGTTACGAAGCGCTGGCCTGGGGCCGTCACGTCAACACTTATCAACAGGTCTGGGACATCGTGCGTCAGGCCGATCACCCGAGCCTCGGCGTATTGCTCGACAGTTTTCACACCTTGTCGTTGAAGGGCGATCCAAGCGCTATCGCCGACATTCCGGGCGAGAAGATCTTCTTCGTACAAATGGCTGATGCACCGATCCTGCAGATGGACGTTTTGGAGTGGAGCCGGCACTTCCGCTGTTTCCCGGGGCAGGGCGAATTCGATTTGCCGGGGTTCCTCGCGCCGATCATTCAAAGCGGTTACACCGGGCCGCTGTCGCTGGAAATCTTCAACGACGGCTTCCGCGCCGCACCGCCACGAGCCAATGCCGCCGACGGTTTGCGCTCGCTGCTGTATCTGGAAGAGAAGACCCGTCAGCGTCTTGAGCAGGAAACCAAACCTGTGGCCAACCGCGAAATTCTCTTCGAAACACCGAAGGCCAGCGAGTACAACGGCATAGAGTTTCTTGAGTTCGCCGTGGATGAAAGCCTCGGCGCCAAGCTGTCGAACTGGCTGGAGCGCCTCGGGTTCGTCAAGGCCGGGCAACATCGTTCCAAGAGCGTGAGTCTGCTACGTCAGGGCGACATCAATCTGATCCTCAACTCTGAACCCTATTCCTTCGCTCACAGCTTTTTCGAGGCTCACGGCCCGTCGCTGTGCGCCACCGCTGTGCGGGTCAAGGACAGTGCCAGTGCGTTAGCCCGCGCCGTCGCTTACAAAGGTCAGCCCTATCGCGGACTGGTCGGCCCCAATGAACTGGAGCTGGCGGCAGTGCGGGCCCCGGACGGTAGCCTGATCTATCTGGTCGATGAACAGGCTGATGTCTACGGCACCGATTTCAATCTGCTGGCAGATGCCCCGGCCCGTGGCGGTCTCAAGCGTATCGATCACATGGCCATGGCGCTGCCGGCCGACAGCCTCGACAGTTGGGTGCTGTTCTACAAGAGCCTGCTGGATTTCGAGGCGGACGATGAAGTGGTACTGCCCGATCCGTATGGGCTGGTGAAGAGCCGCGCATTGCGCAGTCGCGACAGTTCGATCCGCTTGCCGCTGAACATTTCCGAGAACCGCAACACCGCGATCTCCCACGCGTTGTCGAGTTACCGTGGCTCGGGTGTGCACCACATCGCCTTCGATTGTGACGACATCTTCGCCGAAGTCAGCCGCGCCAAAGAAGCCGGCGTGCCATTGCTGGATATCCCGCTGAACTATTACGACGACCTTGCTGCGCGCTTCGATTTCGACGACGAATTCCTCAGCGAACTGGCGTATTACAACGTCTTGTACGATCGTGATGCGCAGGGTGGCGAGCTGTTCCACGTCTACACCGAGCCGTTCGAAGGGCGTTTCTTCTTCGAGATCATCCAGCGCAAAAACGGCTATGCCGGTTACGGCGCAGCGAACGTCGCGGTGCGTCTGGCGGCCATGGCCAAATCACGCAGTGGTGCAGTGCGCCACGCGAAGTTGTAGGAAATTCGTAAACGCGGGATTAAACACGGGCCGCGCAGCTTCCTTCACTGTGCTGTGCGGCCCATAATCGCCGCCTGTGCAGTGATGGCCGTGAGCCCGCAATGACGATGAATACAGAACTTTCCGCAGCTTCTGAAGTTTCCGCTGTAGAGCCGCGCAAGAGTCGCAAGAACAACCCGGAAAAGACCCGCGAGAACATCCTGCAGGAGGCGATCGTCGAGTTCGTCCAGCAAGGCTTGTCCGGCGCTCGCGTCGACGCAATTGCCGAGCGTATCCACACCTCCAAACGCATGATCTATTACTACTTCGGCAGTAAGGAGCAGTTGTACGTCGAGGTGCTGGAGAAGCTTTACGGTGATATCCGCAGCACCGAAAACCGTTTGCACCTGGCCGAGCTGGCGCCGGTGGAAGCGATTCGCCGATTGGTCGAGTTCACCTTCGATCACCACGACCGCAACGTCGATTTCGTGCGCATCGTCAGCATTGAAAATATCCACAACGCTGAATACGTAAAGCGTTCCGATGCAATCAAGGCGATGAACAACACCATCCTCGATTCGCTCGGTGAGATTCTGCGTCGGGGTGCTGCTGAAGGTGTTTTCCGTGCGGGGCTGGACGCGCTGGATGTGCATTTGCTGAT
This sequence comes from Pseudomonas tensinigenes, assembly GCF_014268445.2. NCBI lineage: Bacteria > Pseudomonadati > Pseudomonadota > Gammaproteobacteria > Pseudomonadales > Pseudomonadaceae > Pseudomonas > Pseudomonas tensinigenes. The sequence goes on along the minus strand of NZ_CP077089.1, from coordinate 5,964,266 downwards.
CAGTTCGTTCTGCTTCTATCGCGTATCGAACCGGCACACGTTTGGCGAGATTTTTCAGATCGATCTGCCGGATGAAAGCGTCAAACAACGTCATCGCGAGATGATTTGCGAGTCGGTGTTGCGCTACCTGCAGGCCTGACACCGTCCCTGTGGGAGCGAGCCTGCTCGCGAAAGCGGTGTGTCAGTCAGTAAATATGTTGACTGAAGGTACGCCTTCGCGAGCAGGCTCGCTCCCACAGGTTTTTAGCCATTCATGCTTTGAAAATGCGCGAGCATTCGCTGCGCATCTGGCACCACGCCGCTGAACAATTCAAACGCCTTCACCGCCTGAAACACCGCCATATTGCCGCCATCCAGCGTCCGGCAACCCAGAGCGCGAGCATTGCGCAGCAGCTCGGTTTCCAGCGGGAAATACACAATCTCCGCCACCCACAATTCCTTGCGCAGCAGTTCGACCGGCACCGGCATGCCCGGCAGTTTGGCCATGCCCATCGGCGTGGTATTGACCAAGCCGTCGGCCTGATTCAGCGTACTCGGCAGATCCCGACCGGCCGCCGCACGACCAACGCCAAAATGTTGATTGAGATTATTCGCCAGGCTCTCGGTGCGCTCACTGTCGACATCGAAAATAGTCAGTTGCTGTACGCCCTCGCTCAATAATGCGTGGGCCACTGCCGCACCGGCGCCACCGGCGCCCATCTGGACTACGCGCTCGCGGGCGGCGTCTTTCAGACCTCGACGAAAACCTTCGGCGAAACCGAGGCAGTCGGTGTTGTGACCGACACGTTTGCCGTCCTTCAGCACCACGGTATTCACCGCGCCGATGCCTTTGGCTTCCGGCGACAACTCATCAAGCAGCGGGATGATCGCCTGCTTGCACGGAAAGGTAATGTTCAGCCCGGTGTAATTCATCCGTTCGGCCGCCAGCAGCAGGTCGGGCAGGGCGGTGCTGTCCATTTTCAGCTGATCGAGATCGATCAATCGATAGAGGTAGCGCAGACCTTGGGCATCACCTTCGTGCTCATGCAGTGCCGGCGTGCGCGAAGCCTGAATGCCGGCGCCGATCAGCCCGGCGAGTATTACGTTAGAGCGAGACATGCGCGTTACCCCTTCAGCCGCTGGCTGAAATGTTCCAGCGCCAAGCGATAACCATGGCTGCCGAAACCGGCCATTACCGCTGTGGCAATCGCCGAGACGAACGAGTGATGACGAAACGGCTCGCGGGCGTGGACGTTGGACAGGTGCACTTCGATCACCGGCAACTCACTGGCAACCAGTGCATCGCGAATTGCTACCGAGGTATGCGTCCAAGCCGCCGGATTGATCACGATCCCGGCACAACGGCCACGGGCCGCGTGAATCCAGTCGAGCAGTTCGCCTTCGTGATTGGTCTGGCGAAACTCCACGGCCAGGCCGAATTCTTCCGCAGCGCGACCGCACAACGCCGAGATGTCCGCCAGGGTTTCGTGACCGTAAGTCGCCGGCTCGCGGGTGCCGAGCAGGTTCAGGTTCGGGCCGTTGAGCACCAGAACGATAGGGGGCATGAGGGGTAACTCCACTTATTGTTTTTGGCTTTGGCCGAGGATTTCAGCCTGTGGAGATAAAATGTACTAGATGGTTACCATGGTCAATTGATCAAAAATGGACGTGGCTTTTTATGTTCGGTGATCGCACAGATCAAAAGATCGTCCGAACGCGGCCCGAACGTTCGGCAGCTCCTACATAGGAATGCGTTTCCCTGTAGGAGCTGCCGAAGGCTGCGATCTTTTAGAGCACCCACAAAAAAGCCGTCAATCACGACGGCTTTTTCGTATCTGCTGTCCCGTAATCAACGCCGGGTCAACAACACACCCGATTCCATGTGATGCGTCCACGGGAACTGGTCAAACAACGCGCACTGGGTAATACGGTGCGTGTCGTGCAACTGGGCGATGTTCGCCGCCAGGGTTTCCGGGTTGCAGGAGATGTACAGGATGTTGTCGAAGCGCCGGGTCAGCTCGCAGGTGTCCGGGTCCATGCCGGCGCGCGGCGGGTCGACGAAGACGCTGCCGAACTCGTAGCTCTTCAGGTCGATGCCTTGCAGGCGACGGAACGGGCGCACTTCGTTGAGCGCTTCGGTCAGTTCTTCGGCGGACAAACGCACCAGAGTGACGTTATCCACAGCGTTCTCGCTGAGGTTGCTCAATGCGGCGTTGACCGAGGTCTTGCTGATTTCGGTGGCCAGGACTTTGCGCACGCGCGTGGCGAGCGGCAGGGTGAAGTTGCCGTTGCCGCAATACAGCTCCAGTAGATCGTCGCTGCGATCGCCCAGCGCCTCGTACGCCCAGTTGAGCATCTTCTGGTTCACCGTGCCGTTTGGCTGGGTGAACGCGCCTTCCGGCTGGCGATAGCTGAAAGTGCGACCGCCGACTTCGAGTTTCTCGACCACGTAATCGAGGCCAAGCACTTCGCGTTTACCTTTCGAGCGACCGATGATGCTGACGCCGAGATCCGCAGAAAGCTTGGTTGCTGCCGCGTGCCAGTGTTCGTCCAGCGGGCGGTGATAGCACAGGGTGATCATTGCATCGCCGGCCAGCGTGGTCAGGAATTCCACCTGAAACAGCTTGTGGCTCAGTGCCGAACTGGCCTGCCACGCCGCCTTCAACTGCGGCATCAACTGATTGATGCGCAGGCTGGCAATCGGGAATTCTTCGATGAGGATCGGCGTGCGTTTGTCGTCCTGGGAGAACATCGCGTAATGCCGCTCGCCGCCTTCGCGCCACAGGCGGAATTCGGCGCGCAGACGGAAGTTCTGCAGCGGCGAGTCGAACACGGTCGGCTCGGGGGCATCGAACGGCGCCAGCAGATCACGCAAGCGCGTGACCTTGGCTTCTAGTTGCTCGGCGTAGGCCTGGGAATCGAAAGTCATGCGTTGAACCAACCCAACTTGATCACGAACAGAATCGACAGAATCACCAGCGCCGGGTTCAGCTCACGGGCGCGGCCCGACAGCAGCTTGATCACGGTCCAGGAGATGAAACCGAACGCGATGCCATTGGCAATCGAGTAAGTGAACGGCATGGCCAGCGCGGTCACGACAACTGGCGCGGCGACGGTGATGTCGTCCCAGTCTATTTCCGCCAGACCGGAAGTCATCAACACGGCGACGAACAGCAGTGCCGGCGCGGTGGCGAAAGCCGGAACGCTGGCCGCCAGTGGCGAGAAGAACAGCGCCAGCAGGAACAGAATCGCCACAACGATGGCCGTCAGACCGGTACGCCCGCCAGCACTGACGCCGGCAGCCGATTCGATGTAACTGGTGGTGGTCGAAGTGCCCAGCAACGAACCGGCCATGGCCGCGGTGCTGTCGGCGATCAGCGCACGGCCCATTTTCGGCATGTGGCCGTCCTTGCCCATCAGGCCGGCGCGCTTGGCGACGCCGATCAGGGTGCCGGAGTTGTCGAACAGGTCGACGAACAGGAACGCGAAGATCACGCTGACCAGACCGATGTCCAGTGCGCCTTTGATGTCCAGTTGCAGGAAGGTCGGGGCCAGCGAAGGTGGCATCGAGGTCACGCCGTTGAACGGGGTGAAGCCCATGGCGATGGACACGATAGTCACGGCCAGAATGCCGATCAGCACGGCGCCACGCACTTTCAGCGCTTCGAGGGCGACGATCAGGGCGAAACCGAGGGTGGCGAGAATCGGTGCCGGTTGTTTCAGGTCACCTAGGCCGACCATGGTCGCCGGATTGCTGACGACGATGCCGGCGTTGTGCAGGGCGATCAGCGCGAGGAACAGGCCGATACCGGCGGCAATCGCCGAGCGCAGCGGCAGCGGGATACTGTTGATGATCCATTCACGAATACGGAAGATCGACAGCAGGAAGAACAGCACGGCAGAAATGAACACCGCACCCAGCGCCACTTGCCAGGTGTGGCCCATGTGCAGAACCACGGTGTAGGTGAAGAAGGCGTTCAGACCCATGCCCGGTGCGAGGGCGATCGGGTAGTTGGCGATCAGGCCCATCACCGTCGAGCCGATGGCGGCTGCCAGACAGGTGGCGACGAACACCGCGCCCTTGTCCATGCCGGTCTCGCCGAGAATGCTCGGGTTGACGAACAGAATGTAGGCCATGGCCAGGAACGTCGTGATGCCCGCAAGAATCTCGGTGCGCACGTTGGTGTTGTGTGCCTTGAGTTGAAACAGCCTTTCCAGCATGTCTGCTCCCCGTGGCGCGCGTGGCGCCGTGAATGTATCGACCTCAACAGCAAAGCACAGACCGTCGCAAGCGCCTGAAAAATTGTGGTGGGCCGGAAAAAGCCGCGCATCATACCAGCAGCGTGAGGAATATGGCGGTTGTTGGTGTCGATCGTCGGCGAAGTTTTGCCTTGAAGCCAACTGCGCCATACTGCGCGCTGATTTTTTCGGGGCGGGAAGCGCATGAGCAAGTGCTGGATGAAGGTTTTGGGTTTGATTGCCGTACTGATGGCCGGGATGTCGACAGCCTGGGCAGCGTCGGCGCCACCGTTGACGCAAGTGAAAGTCATCAAGGTGCAATCGCCGGCCTGCGGTCTTGAAGACATCGCCGATGGCCAGACGCAGACCCAGTGCAATCACAGCGGACCGAACATCAAGGTCTACGTGCTCGAAGTCGGCTACGGCAAGAGCCAGCCTCAGGTCGCACTGGACGGTTTTGAAGTGAACGGCACACGTGCCCCGGTGTGTGCCTTTGATAACGGCAACCTGACCGAATGCACTCCCGGCAACAAAACCGTCGGTTCTCTTTATACCTTCGATCTGGCGGGCAAGCAGGAAGGCACCTTCACCTTCAGCAACACCTCGATCAACGCGCCACGCAACACGATGTCGACCCAGCTTTACATCAAGTAACGGCTGTTGCAGCGCGATCCGGGTGAAGCTGACTACGCTTCAAGTATCACCCAGCGGATAACGCCCATGACCTTTAGAGCCCTGATTACCCTCGCCGAGGGCATTGATGATCTGCAAAGCGTGACCCTGATCGATGTGCTGCGCCGCGCCGGTATCGAAGTGGTGGCGGCCAGTATTGAAGGCCGACGCATGCTCACCTGCGCGCGTGGCACGCGCCTGACTGCCGACGGCATGCTGGTCGATGTGCTGGCGCAAACCTTTGACCTGATCGTCCTGCCCGGCGGCGCTGTCGGCGCACAGCACCTGGCGGCGCATCAACCGCTGCAACAACTGCTCAAGGATCAGGCCAGCGCCGGACGCCTGTTTGCCGCCATCGCCGAATCCCCGGCCGTCGCCCTGCAAAGCTTCGGCGTGCTGCGTCAACGACGCATGACCTGTTTGCCCAGCGCCAGTCATCAACTCTCGGGCTGTACGTTTGTTGATCAACTGGTGGTGGTCGACGGCAACTGCGTCACCGCACAAGGCTCAAGCGCCGCGCTGGAGTTTGCCTTGACGCTGGTCGAGCAACTCGGCGGCAAGGCCTTGCGGGGGAAAGTGGCGGGGGAGTTGTAGTGGCTGGAGGTGTCAGGCGTGGACAGCGATCAGTTCGATAACCGGTTGTTCCCGATGCTCCGCTTGCCACAGATCGTAGTCGGTTTGTACGCCTAGCCACACACGCGCCTTGCCAATGCCGGCACGCTCAAGACGCACAGCCAGATCCGGACTGATTGGCGCATGTCCGTGTAATACACGGGAAAGATGTGGGCGCGCGAAGCCCAAGTGTCGGGCCAATTCGGTCACGGTGATGCCAAGCTCGGGCAAAACATCCATCAGCAGTGTTTCACCGGGGTGTGGCGGGTTGTGCATGGGCATGAATCTGCCTCTTGGTAGTCCAGATAGTCGACCAGTTCGATATCCGAACCGACAAAACGAAAGATCACTCGCCAGTTGCCTGAAACGCTCAGCGACCAGTACTCCGTCAGTTCACCTTTCAATCGATGCAGGCGCCAACCCGGAAGGTCCAGATCTGCGGGAATCGTAGCGCGATCCATGAACTGCAGCATGCGCGACAGCCGTTTTGCGTGGTCGGCACGAATCCCGCGAGTCGAACCTGTTTCATAGAAGCCTCGAAGGCCTTTGTGCTGAAAGGATTTGATCATGGGCTCGAGTGTAAGGCGATACATTACACTCGGTGCGGTAACTATGTACCGCACCTTTTCAGTTATTTTGTGTTTTGGAGGTTGTCAGACCTTCACCTCTTCCACCGGCACATGCATCCGGTCCCGGTTCGCCAGCGTCGGGAACAACTTGATCCACGTCCCGGTCACCACCAGCGTGCCGATCCCGCCCATCACCACCGCCGGAACCGTGCCGAACCAGTGGGCGGTGACGCCGGATTCGAATTCGCCTAACTGGTTTGAAGCACCGATAAACAACCCGTTCACCGCGCTGACCCGGCCGCGCATTTCGTCCGGGGTTTCCAGCTGCACGAAAGACGCACGGATGACCATGCTGATCATGTCCGCCGCGCCGAGCACCACCAGCACCGCCAGGGAGAACCAGAACGAGGTCGACAGGCCGAAGGCAATGGTCGCGACGCCAAACACCCCGACCGCGGTGAACATCACCCGGCCGACATTGCGCTCCACGGCAAACCGCGCGAGGAACAGCGACATGCCCAGTGCGCCGACTGCCGGCGCCGAACGCAGCAGGCCGAGGCCCCACGGCCCGGTCAGCAGAATGTCTTTGGCAAATACCGGCAGCAGCGCCGTGGCGCCGCCGAGCAACACCGCAAACAGATCCAGCGAAATCGCTCCGAGAATGTCCGGGCGGCTGCGAATGAAACGAATCCCCGCCAGCAATGAGTCCAGCGTGGCTTTGCCTTTGTTCAACGGCGTTTGCCGCGCGGGCAGGTTGAGCATCAGCGTGCAGGCAATGACGTAGAGCAGCACCGTCGGGCCATAGACCCAGACGCTGCCGAATGCATAGAGCAAACCACCCAGCGCTGGTGCAACGATGGTCGCCGACTGCTGCGCCGATTGGGCCGCTGCCACTGCCCGAGGGAATAGCGCGCTGGGCACAATGCTCGGCAGCAGAGCCTGAGTGGTCGGCATCTCGAACGAGCGCGCCGCGCCGAGCAGGAAGGCGAGGATGAAGATCATCTCGCGGGTCACGTGATCGGTGGCGCTGCCGATGGCCAATGCCAGCGCGATCAATGCCTGTAGCGACTGACAGATTGCGGCGACTTTGCGTCGGTCATAGCGGTCGGCGACATGCCCGGTGTGCAGCATGAACAGCACGCGCGGCGCGAATTCGACCAGCCCGACCAAGCCCAGATCGAGGACGTTGCCGGTCAGTTGGTAGAGGTTCCAGCCGATTGCCACGGTGAGCATCTGAAATCCGCTGGCGGTAAAGATCCGCGCGAACCAGAAAGCGAGAAACGGGCGGTGATGACGTAACAGCAGGGGCTCTTGGCTGGGCATCTGAAGGCAGGTCTGGCTCGAGGGGAATCGCGAGGTTATCACCAGTCTGTAACAGGAAGTTGCTATGACAAAAAATTTAGTTAGCCAGACATCGATTTCCGCAAGCTTGCCGCAGGAAATGTCTGGCAGAGCATCGCGGCTGCAATGAGGCAACTTGTCACGCGGCAAACGACCACGCAGTTCATCGGCAAAAATGGGACTACTCTTTCAACGTTGCTTGATCCAGATCAAGACCCAAAAGGAATTGATCCGGTGGCCAGTTGGCCAGACTCCCTGCGTTGCGATGGTTGTTTAAAAAGAACGAATCAGAATTCGCCGCACTCCATATCCGTGGGGGCAGTGGGTGCAGGCCTCCGGGTCCGCAGCCGGTATTACCTGACAGAGGAAGCCATATGTTCGGTTTAGAGGCACTAGATCTCGCCCGAATTCAGTTCGCGTTCACCATCTCGTTCCACATCCTGTTCCCGGCCATCACCATTGGCCTGGCGAGTTACCTCGCGGTACTCGAAGGCCTGTGGCTGAAAACCCGTAACGACACCTACCGTGACCTCTACCATTTCTGGTCGAAGATCTTCGCCGTCAACTTCGGTATGGGCGTGGTCTCGGGGTTGGTCATGGCCTACCAGTTCGGCACCAACTGGAGCCGCTTCTCGGACTTCGCCGGTGCCGTCACCGGGCCGTTGCTGACCTATGAAGTGCTCACGGCATTCTTCCTCGAGGCCGGTTTCCTTGGGGTGATGCTGTTTGGCTGGAACAAGGTCGGGCGCGGGCTGCACTTCTTTTCCACGGTCATGGTGGCAATCGGCACGCTGATTTCGACCTTCTGGATTCTCGCCTCCAACAGCTGGATGCAGACCCCGCAGGGCTTCGAAATCGTTAACGGCCAGGTCATTCCCACCGACTGGCTGGCAATCATCTTCAACCCTTCGTTTCCCTATCGCCTGATGCACATGGCGACCGCTGCGTTCGTTGCCACAGCTTTCTTCGTCGGCTCCTCGGCGGCCTGGCACCTGCTGCGCGGCAAGGACAATCCGGCAATCCGCACCATGCTGTCGATGGCAATGTGGATGGCGCTGATTGTCGCGCCGATCCAAGCGGTCATCGGCGACTTCCATGGTCTGAATACGCTCAAGCACCAACCGGCAAAAATCGCCGCGATCGAAGGTCACTGGGAAAACCACGGTGACGAAGCGACGCCGCTGATCCTGTTCGGCTGGCCGGACATGAAAGAAGAGAAAACCAAGTTCGCCGTGGAGATCCCTTACCTCGGCAGCCTGATCCTGACCCACTCGCTGGACAAACAGGTGCCGGCGCTCAAGGAATTCCCGCCGGAAGACCGGCCGAATTCGACCATCGTATTCTGGTCGTTCCGGATCATGGTCGGCCTCGGTTTCCTGATGATCTTCACCGGTCTGTGGAGCCTGTGGCTGCGCAAACGCGACACGCTCTACACCTCGCGCCCGTTCCTGTATCTGGCATTGTGGATGGGGCCTTCCGGCCTGATTGCGATTCTTGCGGGCTGGTTCACAACGGAAATCGGTCGTCAGCCGTGGGTGGTCTACGGGCTGATGCGCACGGCGGATGCGTCTTCAAACCACAGCTTCATGCAGATGAGCATCACCCTGATCATGTTTGTGGTGGTGTACTTCGCCCTGTTCGGTGCAGGTCTCGGTTACATGATGCGTCTGGTGCGCAAAGGGCCGAAGATCAGCGAAGGCACGGAAACGCCGGACGGTGGTCCAGGCAAGAAACGCACACCGGCCCGTCCGTTGTCCGCTGCCGACGACTCGGCCGATGCCGATCACGGCGACGACGACATTCGTGTGACCAAGGAGATTTGACTCATGGGTATTGATCTTCCGCTGATCTGGGCCGTGATCATCATCTTCGGCATCATGATGTACGTGGTCATGGACGGCTTCGATCTGGGCATCGGGATTCTCTTCCCGTTCATCCCCGGTAAAGTCGACCGTGACGTGATGATGAACACCGTCGCCCCGGTCTGGGACGGCAACGAAACCTGGCTGGTGCTGGGCGGTGCGGCGTTGTTCGGCGCATTCCCGCTGGCTTATTCGGTGGTGTTGTCAGCGTTGTACTTGCCGCTGATCTTCATGCTCATCGGTTTGATCTTCCGCGGCGTGGCGTTCGAGTTCCGCTTCAAGGCCAAGGACGACAAGCGCCATTTGTGGGACAAGGCGTTTATCGGTGGCTCGGTGGCGGCGACGTTCTTTCAGGGCGTGGCGCTGGGTGCGTTCATCGATGGCTTGCCGGTGGTCAATCGGCAGTTCGCTGGCGGTTCACTGGACTGGCTGACGCCGTTCACAATGTTCTGCGGCGCTGCGCTGGTGGTGGCCTATGCCTTGCTCGGCTGCACCTGGCTGATCATGAAAACCGAAGGCAAACTCCAGGAACAGATGCATGACCTGGCACGGCCATTGGCTTTCGTACTGCTGGCCGTGATCGGTATTGTCAGTATCTGGACACCGCTGGCTCATCCGGATATTGCCACCCGCTGGTTCAGCATGCCGAACCTGTTCTGGTTCATGCCGGTACCGATTCTGGTGCTGGTGACGATGTACGGTCTGATCCGCGCCGTGGCGCGCAACGCCAACTACATGCCGTTCCTGCTGACGCTGGTGCTGATCTTCCTCGGGTACAGCGGTCTGGGCATCAGCCTGTGGCCGAACATCGTGCCGCCGTCGATTTCGATCTGGGACGCCGCCGCACCGCCGCAAAGTCAGGGTTTCATGCTGGTGGGCACGCTGTTCATCATTCCGTTCATCCTGGGTTACACCTTCTGGAGCTACTACGTGTTCCGCGGCAAGGTCACCCATGAAGACGGTTATCACTAAGCAAAACCCAGTGGGAGCGAGCCTGCTCGCGATGGCGTCGGCAGCGGCGCCATCAATCTAGAAGAGGTTTACAGAAATGACCGGCAAACATTCCCTGCACGACATTGAACAAGCCGAAAAAAAACCGCTGTGGCAGCGGCTCGGCTGGTTGGCCTTGATCTGGGCCGGCAGCGTCGGCGTGTTGTTCATCGCCGCCAGCCTGATGCGCATGTTCATGAATGCCGCAGGCCTGACCACGCACTGAATCATCCCCGTCCCGGCGCCTTCGGGTACGGCTTTGCAACCCTCCTCACGGAGGGTTTTTTTTGTCTGAAGGTTACTTGCGGGCTTTGAGGATCACGAATTTCGGCGTGGCGGCCACTTGCTCGACGCCGCGGAACAGCCGCGCCAGTTTGCTGTGGTAACCCAGATGACGGTTGCCGACGATGTACAGCGCGCCACCCACCACCAGCGCTTCGCGCGCCTGCTGGAACATGCGCCAGGCCAGGAAGTCGCCAACCACCTGCTGCTGATGGAACGGCGGATTGCACAGCACCACGTCCAGCGATTGTGGTTCCTGGCCGGCCAGACCGTCGCCGGCACGCACGATCACCTCGCGATCGCCCAGCGCTGCGCGCCAGTTCTCGGCAGCCGATTGCACGGCCATGAACGATTCGTCGACCAGCGTGTACTGCGCATCAGGGTTTTGCAGAGCGCTGGCGATCGCCAGCACGCCATTGCCACAGCCCAGATCGGCGACTCGGGCACTGCCCAGGTTTTTCGGCAGATGCGGGAGGAAGGCGCGTGTGCCGATGTCCAGGCCTTCGCGGCAGAACACGTTGGCGTGGTTAAGCAATTCGATCGACGGCTGGTCGAGGCGATACCGCGAAGGGTAGGGCGAGACAGCCGGAGCTTTTGCTTCAGGTGTGGCGATCAACAGCCGAGCCTTTTTTACCGCCAAAGAGGCTTGTACCGGACCGATGTAGCGTTCAAGCAGATCACCGGCAGCGCGTGGCAGGTGTTTGACCATGGCCGCTGCGATCACTTCGGCGCCGGGCGCGAGCTGCCCTTGCAAGCGGATCAGTTGTTCTTCCAGCAGCGCGAGGGTTTTCGGTACACGGATCAGTACCCGGTCGAACGGCCCGACCAGTGGCTCGCTGGCGGGGATCCCGCGAATGGCGTCGAATGCCTGGCCATTGCGCAGCAGGTTTTTCTCCAGCCCCTGAAACCCCAGAAACGAGTCGCCGCTGCTGCTGACCTTGACCTTGCCGAGCAGGCTCGCCGCCAGCGCACCGAAACTGTCGTTGAGCACCAATACCCGCGTGTCGGCTGTCGGCTGCTGCGCTGCCAGATGGTTGAGCAGGTATTCATCGGCGGCATCGAACGCTTGCAACGGCTCGTACTGCTGTTCGGGCTGGCGGATCAGGTCGAGTTGGGCGAAGGGTGTATCGAGCAAAGGCATGGGGCGGGGACTCAGGGTAATCGAGGGGTGTCCCGCAGCCAGCGGGAGCTTGCGGCGGAACCCGACCGAGTGCACTGCAACGCGAGGAAGACTGCGCCATCACTCAGGAAGGGCGTAAATGTTACGTTTTTTTCGTCGGGAATACCCGCAAGTTTTAATCCTTTACAAGGCCTCGCATCTAGATGATGCCAGCTCTGGCTGCCGCAATGACGGCAGAAATCTTGTTGCAGACGTTGAGCTTCTCGATCACGTTTTGTACGTGGTAGTTCACGGTGCGTTCGCTCAGGCTAAGAATCTTCGAGATTTCGTAGGCGGTCTTGCCCCCGGCGGATAACTGCAGAATCTCCAGCTCTCGGGAGGAGAGATGCGGCTGTCGGGTCTTGGCTGCCATGGGGAGCGTGCGGGCGAATAATTCGCTCAAATGACTGGCCGCATAAAAGATGTAGCCGAAATGCTCATACAACTCGAGTGGGCTGATCGGGCAATGCTTGCGCGCCAGGCTGAGAATGCTGCAAAAGCCGCTTGCTTCATGATGGAAAGATTGTGACCAGCCATGTTGCAGACCTTGTTCTTGCAAGCCCTGCCAAAGTCGCGGAGCGTTGGAAAACAGCGCTTCATTCCAGATCACCGGCATCATTGAGTGATTGCAGTGTGCTATTACCGGGTCAACTTCAGAGTAGTGCAATTGCTCATATTGTTCATTCCATTGGGTGGGATAGTTATTGATTTGCAGGGCATTGGTCTTTGTGACTTGCTGCGGTGAAGTGACTGATATTGCGAAGAAATTAAATCCCAGGTTTTCGGCAAATCTCAGCAGTATCGGGTAGGTAGTATCAATACCTTTGGCGAAAGTCAGTTGTTTTAACTGTGACTCCTTCCACGTTTCCATTAAAAGTGCTCCGTGCAATGTCTGGGGTGCTTGTTGGATCCAACGGGATTAGCACGCAAACGAGTGTAGGACGTTTCCTACTTTGCGTTTTGATTTTTTTGCTCTTAAAGGGAGGGGCAACTGCATAACGTGTTCTTAAGTACGTGGCGTTATATGTGACTTGTCATCTTTGACAGTTTTATTGGCAAGTGACGTTTGACAAGACTTGTACAATTCTTGAAAGGTAGTTGAATGCGCGCAATATCATTACGAATCAGTGGTGTTTAAGAGCGCGGCTTTGCGCGAAACTGGTGGCAATCGTTGAATGGAGTGCCCCATGACAGCCAGCGTAGAGAATTTCACCCGCCAGACCTTGCTTGACGTGAAACCCTTGACGCCCAGCCTGTTCACCTTGCGAACCACCCGTGACCCGGGATTTCGTTTTCGGGCCGGTCAGTTCGCCCGCCTCGGTGTGGTCAAGGCTGATGGCAGTACAGTTTGGCGTGCCTATTCCATGGTGTCCTCACCGTTCGATGAGCACCTGGAGTTCTTTTCCATTGTGGTGCCCGGTGGCGAATTCACCAGTGAACTGAGTCGACTTGAAGTCGGAGATACGCTGCTGGTGGATCGGCAGGCGTTTGGCTATCTGACCCTGGATCGTTTCGTCGATGGCCGGGATTTGTGGCTGTTGTCCACCGGTACGGGAGTGGCCCCGTTCCTGTCGATTCTGCAGGACTTTGAAGTCTGGGAAAGATTCGCACGGATCATTCTGGTGTATAGCGTCCGGGAGGCGCGCGAACTGGCGTACCAGTCATTGATTGCGGGTCTGGCACAGCGCGATTATCTGGCGGAGCACATCCACAAACTGCAATTCATCCCGACCGTCACGCGAGAGTCACATCCTGGCGCGCTGGCTGGGCGGATTACCACGCTGATCGAAAACGGCGAGCTTGAGCGCGCCGCAGGCGTGGAGCTTTCGGCCGAACACTCCCGAGTCATGCTGTGTGGCAATCCACAGATGATTGACGACACTCGCGCCTTGCTGAAAAAACGGCACATGAGCCTCAGCCTGACCCGTCGACCTGGCCAGGTGGCGGTGGAAAACTACTGGTAAACAAACGGCGCCTCGCAGGCGCCGTTGTGTTTTGTGCCGAAGGTTCAGGGCTGTGTATTTTGTGCCTTGAGCAAATCGCGGATCTCGCCCAGCAATTCCTCTTCCTTGGTCGGAACCGGTGGCAGGCTAGGGGCCACGGCTTCTTCGCGTTTCAGACGGTTGATGGCTTTGACACCCATGAAAATGGCGAAGGCAACGATGATGAAGTCGAGCACAGTCTGCAGGAACTTGCCGTAAGCCAATACCACCGCCGGGCTGTCTCCCACTGCGGCCTTTAGCGTAATGGCCAGGTCACTGAAGTCCACCCCGCCGATCAGCAGGCCGATTGGCGGCATGATCACGTCGCCGACAAACGATGAAACGATCTTGCCGAAGGCGGCACCGATGATGATACCGACGGCCATGTCGACCACATTGCCTTTGACCGCGAAGGCCTTGAACTCACTTATCACGCCCATAGGTTATTTCCTTGTTACAGATGAGTTTGGTGTACGCAGTGTAAATCAGCAAAACGCGTCCTGCGCGAAACACCTTCTTACAATGCCCGTTTTTATCGACACATTAATCGACGATTAGTTTGCAAAGTGCCACCAATCGCGCGCGTTATATCCGGTAACTCGCTGATCAGAAAGCCAATTTTATCAATCATGGCGTTACGTTCTTTCTATTTATGTTCGACGTCGCAGGCCTCTAGCCTTGGGTTGGCGCATCTGGATGCGCCCCAAAACAACCAGAGGATCCTGATATGAACTCCGCACTTGGACTGGGGGCTTTTCCCCGTCGCCGTACCTTCGGTGTACTCACCGCCAGCTTGCTGACCTTCTCCGTTAACGCCGCGCCGCTGACCCGCGATAACGGTGCCGCAGTGGGCGACAATCAGAACTCGCAGACTGCCGGCGCCAACGGCCCGGTGCTGCTGCAGGATGTGCAACTGATTCAGAAGTTGCAGCGTTTTGACCGTGAACGCATTCCCGAGCGCGTGGTTCACGCTCGCGGTACTGGCGCCCATGGCACCTTCACCGTGACCAACGATCTCAGCGACCTGAGCAAGGCCAAGGTGTTCGCCGCCGGCCAGAGCACGCCGGTGTTTGTGCGCTTCTCTGCGGTGGTGCACGGCAATCACTCGCCGGAAACCCTGCGTGATCCACGGGGTTTTGCCACCAAGTTCTACACGGCCGACGGCAACTGGGATCTCGTCGGTAACAATTTTCCGACCTTTTTCATCCGTGACGCGATCAAGTTTCCCGACATGGTGCATGCGTTTAAACCGGACCCACGGACTAACCTCGATGACGATTCGCGTCGCTTCGACTTCTTCTCCCATGTGCCGGAGGCCACTCGCACGCTGACCGAGTTGTATTCGAATTCGGGAACTCCCGCCAGTTATCGAGAAATGGACGGTAACGGCGTACATGCGTACAAGTTGATCAACGCCAAGGGCGAAGTTAACTATGTAAAGTTTCACTGGAAGAGCTTGCAGGGCATAAATAATCTGACGCCAAAGCAAGTCGCTAATGTTCAGGGTCAAGACTACAGTCATATGACCAATGATCTGGTGAGCAACATTAATAAAGGTAACTTCCCGAAATGGGACTTGTACATTCAAGTGCTGAAGCCACAAGATTTGTCCAAGTTTGATTTTGATCCATTGGACGCAACGAAGATCTGGCCGGGTGTTCCTGAGCGAAAAGTTGGACAAATGGTGTTGAACCGTAATCCGGCGAATGTCTTCCAGGAAACCGAACAAGTGGCCATGGCGCCAGCGAATATTGTTCCAGGTATCGAGCCTTCCGAAGACCGTTTGTTGCAAGGTCGAGTGTTCTCTTATGCCGATACGCAGATGTATCGCCTGGGTGCCAATGCGCTGCAATTGCCGATCAATGCGCCAAAAGTTGCCGTGAATAATGGCAATCAGGATGGCGCGATGAACTTCGGCGCCAGCAACAGCGGCGTGAACTATCAGCCGAGCCGACTGCAACCCCGAGACGAGACGCCAGGTGCGCGTTATAGCCAGTCGGCGCTGTCGGGCAGCACGCAGCAGGCGAAGATCCAGCGTGAGCAGAACTTCAAGCAGGCCGGTGATCTGTATCGCTCGTTCAGCCAGCAGGAGCGCAAGGACCTGATCGACAGCTTCGGCGGCTCGCTGGCGACCACCGATGAGGAGAGCAAGCACATCATCCTGTCCTTCCTTTATAAGGCCGACCCGGAATACGGGACCGGTGTGACCAAAGTGGCCAAGGGTGACCTGAGCCGGGTCAAGACGTTGGCGGCCAAACTGGCCGACTGATCTTGACACCGTGCAGCGCGGGGCCTGATTCAGGCCCCGTTCTGCCCAAGGAGAGTGTTTATGCGGCTCTATCTCTTACTGTTACTCGCCTGCCTGTCCTTTACAGCCCAGGCCGGGCAAAGCCCTGAGGCGATCAAGGCCCAGTTGCAGGATTACTATTTCGATGCCGCCCGGCGCGGTGACGTGCCGATGCTCGACACCTTCATCGAGTCCGGCTATTCCCTCGATACCCGCGACAGCAAAGGCTACACCGCGCTGATTCTCGCGGCTTATCACGGTCAAGCGCCGGCGGTGGAGCGGTTACTCGCGGCCGGCGCCGATGCCTGTGCGCAAGATCAACGCGGCAACACCGCGCTGATGGGGGCGATTTTCAAAGGTGAATTACAGATCGCCCGCCGTTTGATGGCCACCGATTGCAGCCCCGATCAGCGTAACGGCGCAGGGCAGACGGCGGCCATGTACGCCGGATTGTTCAAGCGCCTGGAATTGCTCGATGGGCTCAAGGCCAAGGGCGCCGACCTCAATGCCGAAGACCCATTGGGCAATAGCGCCGCGCGTCTGGCCAACGGCGAAATCCGCACCGCCGCGCCGCGCTGAGCGGTGGCTGCGTTATCATCGCGGTTTTTGCCGGGGGATCCAGATGGCCAAGGCCAAGCGCATGTACGGCTGCACTGAGTGCGGCGCAACCTTTCCCAAGTGGGCGGGCCAGTGCGGCGAGTGCGGCGCCTGGAACACCCTGACTGAAACCATGATCGAGAGCGGTGGTGCCACGGCGCCGACCGGCCGCACCGGTTGGGCCGGGCAGCAGGCGCAGATCAAGACGCTGGCCGAAGTCAGCATCGAAGAGATTCCGCGCTTCTCTACCGCGTCCGGTGAACTGGATCGGGTTTTGGGCGGCGGTCTGGTCGATGGTTCGGTGGTGTTGATCGGCGGTGATCCTGGCATCGGCAAATCGACGATCCTGTTGCAGACCCTGTGCAATCTCGCCAAGAGCATGCCGGCCCTTTATGTCACTGGCGAAGAATCCCAGCAGCAAGTGGCCATGCGCGCCCGGCGTCTCGGCTTGCCCCAGGATCAACTGCGGGTGATGACCGAAACCTGCATCGAAACCATCATCGCCACGGCCCGTCAGGAAAAGCCCAAGGTGATGGTGATCGACTCGATCCAGACGATCTTCACCGAACAGCTGCAATCGGCACCTGGCGGCGTATCGCAAGTGCGCGAGAGTGCGGCGTTGCTGGTGCGTTACGCCAAGCAAAGTGGTACGGCGATTTTCCTCGTCGGCCACGTCACCAAGGAAGGCGCTCTGGCGGGGCCTCGAGTTCTCGAGCACATGGTCGACACCGTGCTGTATTTCGAAGGCGAGTCCGATGGGCGTTTGCGTTTGCTGCGTGCGGTGAAAAACCGTTTCGGCGCCGTTAACGAACTCGGCGTGTTTGGCATGACTGATAAGGGTTTGAAAGAAGTCTCCAACCCGTCGGCGATTTTTCTCACTCGCGCGCAGGAAGAAGTCCCCGGCAGTGTGGTGATGGCAACGTGGGAAGGCACGCGGCCGATGCTGGTTGAAGTGCAGGCCTTGGTTGATGACAGTCATCTGGCCAATCCGCGCCGGGTGACGTTGGGGCTGGATCAGAACCGTTTGGCGATGTTACTGGCGGTTTTGCATCGCCATGGCGGGATTCCGACGCACGACCAGGATGTGTTTCTTAATGTGGTCGGTGGGGTGAAGGTGCTGGAGACGGCATCGGATCTGGCGCTGATGGCGGCGGTAATGTCGAGCCTGCGCAATCGGCCGTTGCCGCATGATCTGTTGGTGTTTGGTGAAGTGGGTCTGTCCGGCGAAGTGCGCCCGGTGCCGAGCGGGCAGGAGCGTTTGAAGGAGGCGGCCAAGCATGGCTTCAAACGGGCGATCGTGCCGAAGGGCAATGCGCCGAAGGAATCTCCTCCGGGTTTGCAGATCATTGCCGTGACCCGCCTCGAACAGGCCCTCGACGCATTGTTTGAGTGAACTCCACACCTGTGGGAGCGAGCCTGCTCGCGAAGGGGCCGTGTCAGTCGGCATCATTGCTCAATGACACACCGTCTTCGCGAGCAGGCTCGCTCCCACAGGGGCTTTGTATTGATGGCTAGATTTCGATCAGGGCGCCCAACTCGCGCTCCAGTTCGGCCTCGTCAGCCAGGTTCAGCTCGATCAAGCGCCGCAAGCGCTGGATCGATTCCAGGCTGATGTGCCGGCAGACAAAACCCAACTGGCCTTTTTCTTCATGGGCCAGTTGCACATCCATCTCGATATCGACGTCATCGCTCAAGTGAATGTCGACGAGAAAGTCCTTCGACTTGTCCCCCAGCCAAGGCTCCGGCCGTTCGATCAGCAGCCCCTTGAGCGACAGGTCGATCAGCTTGACCGGCCAGATGTACTCGCCCTGACTCAATTCAGTCTTGGCATCGAACGCGATACGTTTGAAGCGGCGACGCTCAGCTGGGTGCTCGCTCATGGCGCAATCCTCATGAAGGTTCGCTGACTATAGACCGCGAATGCGGGCGCCAGCCAATCGCTAAAGCGTCTAGACCAACGTCGGGGTATGGCCTTTGGCGCCGTAAGCGCTAAACTCGGGGTGGCTGTCTTTCTTGTCCACCCTGGCTGGAATAATAAAATGAAAAATAATAATAGCCTGCTACGCCACTTACCCTGGCTAGTGCTGGCAATCGTAGGAGCGTGCGCCCTGGGCGTAGTGGCATTGCGCCGCGGCGAGGCGATCAACGCCTTGTGGATTGTGGTCGCAGCCGTGGCCATTTATCTGGTCGCGTACCGTTACTACAGTCTGTTCATCGCCAACAACGTGATGCAACTTGATCCACGTCGGGCCACCCCCGCCGTGCTCAACAACGACGGTCTGGACTATGTGCCGACCAACAAACACATTCTTTTCGGTCACCACTTCGCTGCCATCGCTGGCGCGGGGCCTCTGGTCGGCCCGGTATTGGCCGCGCAGATGGGCTACTTGCCCGGCACGCTCTGGCTGATAGCTGGGGTGGTGCTGGCGGGCGCGGTGCAGGACTTCATGGTTCTGTTCATGTCGACCCGGCGCAACGGCCGTTCCCTGGGCGACATGGTGCGTGAAGAAATGGGCCGCGTGCCCGGCACCATCGCCCTGTTCGGCTGCTTCCTGATCATGATCATCATCCTCGCGGTGCTGGCGCTGATCGTGGTTAAAGCGCTGGCCGAGAGCCCGTGGGGCATCTTCACCGTGATGGCAACCATCCCGATCGCGATGTTCATGGGCATTTACATGCGCTACATCCGCCCGGGCCGCATCGGCGAGATCTCCGTGGTCGGCGTATTGCTGCTGCTCGGTTCGATCTGGCTCGGCGGGCAGATTGCTGCTGATCCGGTGTGGGCGAAGGCGTTCACCTTCACTGGCGTGCAGATTACCTGGATGCTGGTCGGTTACGGTTTCGTCGCGGCATCGTTGCCGGTGTGGCTGATTCTGGCGCCGCGCGACTACCTCTCCACGTTCCTGAAAATCGGCACCATCATCGCCCTGGCGATCGGCATTCTGGTGACCATGCCTGAGCTGAAAATGCCGGCGCTGACCCAGTTTGTCGATGGCACTGGCCCGGTGTGGAAGGGCGGTCTGTTCCCGTTCCTGTTCATCACCATCGCCTGCGGTGCGGTGTCCGGTTTCCACGCACTGATTTCTTCGGGCACCACGCCGAAGCTGCTGGATAACGAAACCAACGCCCGTTACATCGGTTACGGCGGCATGCTGATGGAGTCGTTCGTGGCGATCATGGCCATGGTTGCCGCGTCGGTGATCGAGCCAGGCGTGTACTTCGCCATGAACAGCCCGGCCGCCGTGGTCGGCAGTGATGTCGCTTCGGTTGCGCAAGTTGTCTCCAGCTGGGGCTTCGCGATCACGCCGGAAGCGCTGCAAGCCGTGGCGCATGACATTGGTGAAACCACCATTCTGGCCCGTGCCGGTGGTGCGCCGACCCTGGCGGTCGGTATCGCGCAGATCCTGCACAGTGTCCTGCCGGGTGAAAACACCATGGCGTTCTGGTACCACTTTGCGATTCTGTTCGAAGCGCTGTTCATTCTGACGGCTGTGGATGCGGGCACTCGTGCCGGACGTTTCATGCTGCAGGATCTGCTCGGCTCCTTCGTGCCGGCGCTGAAACGTACCGAGTCGTGGACTGCCAACCTGATCGCCACCGCCGGTTGTGTGGCGATGTGGGGCTGGTTGCTGTACCAGGGCGTGATCGATCCGCTGGGCGGCATCAATACCTTGTGGCCATTGTTCGGTATCTCCAACCAGATGCTGGCCGGTATCGCGCTGATGCTCGGCACCGTGGTCCTGATCAAAATGAAGCGCCAGCGCTACATTTGGGTCACCCTGCTGCCGGCTACCTGGCTGCTGATTTGCACCACGACTGCAGGCTTCATCAAACTGTTCGATGCCAACCCGGCGATCGGCTTCCTGTCGCTGGCCAAGAAATACAGCGATGCGCTGGCCAATGGTCAGGTGCTGGCACCGGCAAAAAGCGTCGAGCAGATGCAGCACGTGATCTTCAACGCTTACACCAACGCAACGCTCACCGCGCTGTTCCTGTTCGTGGTCTTCAGCATCCTGTTCTATGCGCTCAAGGTCGGCATCGCCGCCTGGGGCAAAAAAGAGCGCACGGATAAAGAATCGCCATTCCAGGCCCTGCCGGATGCGTAACCAGAGGATTGCAGCATGTTCAATGACCTGAGTCGCCTCGGTAAATACCTCGGTCAGGCCGCGCGCCTGATGGTCGGCATGCCCGACTACGACACCTACGTCGAGCATATGCAAACCAAGCACCCGGACAAACCGGTGATGAGCTACGAGATGTTCTTCCGCGAACGTCAGGAAGCCCGTTACGGTGGCAAGGGTGGGCCGAAGTGCTGTTGAGCTGACAGCCTGCGGTTGAGGTAATCCCCTGTGGGAGCGAGCCTGCTCGCGAATACGGAGTGTCAGTTGATGAATGATTTGACTGACACACCGCTTTCGCGAGCAGGCTCGCTCCCACAGTTGTTTTTGTGTTGTTCATTCATTTTGTGAAGGGGATCTGTTTTGTCTTCTCCCATACCTGTAACGGTACTCAGCGGTTTCCTCGGCGCCGGCAAGACCACTTTGCTGCGCCATATTTTGAAAGCCGAGCACGGCCTGAAAATCGCCGTGATCGAAAACGAATTCAGCGACGCCGGCATCGACACGCAGTTGCTGGGTGATGAGCCGGTGCAAGTCATGACCCTGGCCAACGGCTGCGTCTGCTGCACTATTCACACTGACCTGACCAAGGCGCTGTACTTGCTGCTTGAGCGTCTGGACAGTGGCGAGATCGCCTTTGATCGTCTGGTCATCGAGTGTACCGGTCTGGCCGACCCTGCTCCGGTGGCACAGACCTTCTTCATCGACGAAGAACTGCGCGAGCGTTACCTGCTCGACGGCATCATCACCCTGGTCGATGCCGCCCATGCGGACGTGCATCTGAGCCAGACCATCGCTCAGGCGCAGATCGGTTTTGCCGACCGTTTGCTGGTGAGCAAGACCGATCTGGTCGACGAAGCCACGTTCAGCGCACTGAGCGAACGCCTGACGCGGATCAACCGTCGCGCGCCGATCCGTGTGGTTGAACACGGCAGCATCGATCTGGCTGAACTGCTGGATGTGCGCGGCTTCAACCTCAACGCCGATCTTGGCGGTGGGTTGAGCCTGCGCCCGGTGAGCAAGGCGCCGTCGATTGATCGTATTTCCAGTTTGGTATTGCGCACCGATCAGCCGCTGGATATCGATCAGCTCAGCGAGTTCATGAATGAACTGCTGGAAGAACACGGCAAGCAATTGCTGCGTTACAAGGGTGTGCTGAACATTGCCGGTGAGGATCGGCGGTTGGTGTTTCAGGGCGTGTTGAAGCTTTACGGTTTCGACTGGGACACTGAATGGGCCGAGGGTGAGGCGCGGGAAAGTGTGATTGTGTTTATTGCTGATGATTTGCCGGAAGAGAAGATTCGGGCGGGGTTTGCCAGAGTGGCTTCTGCCTGATGGATCTCGGTTGTCAGTGATGGCCTCTTCGCGAGCAGGCTCGCTCCCACAGTAATTCGCATTCTGTCAGGAGGAATGCAGTTCACTGTGGGAGCGAGCCTGCTCGCGAAGGCGATCTAACCGACAGCACAATGCTCAAGGTCTGAACCCAGCAGGGTCTCCTCAAGATGATCCAGATGCTGATTCATCAGCATGCCAGCCTTGGAAGCATCGCCACGCTCGACTGCCTCAACCAGCGCCAAATGCTCCTGCCATGCGCAACAGCTATGCGTCTGGCACTGACTTCGCGCAATCGCCAATGACGTCAGCGGCACCAGACTGCCAAGAAAATGCGCCAACGGTGCATTACCCGCCATCTGCGCCAAGTGCAGATGAAACTCTCCCGACAAGCGAATCGCCGCCCCGCGCCGATTCTGCTCAACGGCCTGACGCTCGCGCTCGATCAACCCGCGCAGCCGTTTCAAACCTTCCGCTTGCGGACGTTGGCAGGCCAGACGCACCAAGGTGTTTTCGGCCAGTCGCCGCGCATGCAGAGCCTGCCGCGTCTGCTCCCGATCGGGTGCTGCCACACGCGGCCGATGATTGGCGCGCAGCACAATGACCTGCTCAAGCGACAACTGCGTCAGCACCCGCCGCACATCGGCACGACTGGCGCAGAACATCTCTTTCAAACTGTCCTCGGTAAATCGGCTGGTCGAATCGATGCGCTGTTCCAGAATCGCATCGAACAGTCGCGGATAAAGACCCTCTGCCGGTTCGCGGAGGCGGGAGAAGGGCAGGGGCGTAGTAGTCGATTGGGTTTGCGACGGTGAGGCGAAACTGTTCATGACCGGTCTCCCATTGGATCAGCGACTCAGGTTGTCTTCCGGAATATTCAACTCAATCCCCATCCGCTGGCCTTCGCGCAAAATGTGCCGACGCATTTCGGCGCTGGCCTGTGCGCTGTTCTTGCTACGAATGGCGCGCACCACGGCTTCGTTTTCTTCCAAGCGCTCAGCCAGATGCTCCGGCGAATTGCGCAGCACCTCGGCGCTCTGCTTGAGGGCGTTGCTGGTCTGCTGCACCACGCTCTGGAAGATCGGATTCGACGTGAGCGTGAACAGCTCCTCGTGAAAGGCGATGTAAGCGCTGACCCCAGCGTCGCTGTCGCCGGCTTCAAGGGCTTCGCGCATGTCCATCAAAGTCAGGCGCAACTGGCCGACTTCCTTGCTGCTGATCGACTGCGCGACCAGGCCGACGATAAACGGCTCAAGGGTGTAACGCAGTTGCAGCACGTCTTCCAGGCTGGCGCCGGCGACTGCACTGTCGTGGCTCTGGCTGTCGCTCAGTTGTGCGTCGAGGACGACCACGCCTTTGCCCGGCATCGAACGCACCAGACCAAGGGTTTCCAGGACGATCACCGCTTCACGCAGGCTCGGGCGGCTGATGCCCAATTGTTCGGCCAGTTCGCGCTGGCCCGGCAGCATGTCGCCGGAGCGCCACTGGCCACGGGCCAATGCGGCGCGCAGTTTTTCTACGACTGAGTTGACGACGGTTGATGTGGTAATCACTTGTCTTGCTCCATGTGCCTAAAGGGGCGCCGCAAACCGGGATCAAAAGATCGCCACTTGCGGCAGCGCCGATAGGGTTGAAATCAGAACTCCTGCTGGTGCGCCGGAGTTGCTGTTTTACGCGGCTGAAAGGTGTAGCCCTGCTGACCGCTGAGTACTTTGTTGGCGCGTTGTACGTCGATGTCTTTTTCCCAACGGGCGATGGCGACGGTGGCGACGCAGTTGCCGATCAGATTGGTGAGTGCCCGGCCGATGCCCATGAACCAGTCCACCGCCAGCACCAGCACCAGACCGACTACCGGGATTGCCGGAATCGCTGTCAGCGTGGCCGCCAGAATTACCAGTGCCGACCCGGGAATACCGTGGGCGCCTTTTGAGGTAATCAGCGACACCAGCAGAATCGTCAGCAAATCAGTCATCGCCAGTGGAGTGCCGGTGGCGTTGGCGATGAAGACGATGGCCAGGGTCAGGTAGATCGAGAAACCGTCGAGGTTGAACGAGTAGCCGGTCGGAATCACCAGGCCTACGGTCGAGCTGCCGATGCCGAGGTGTTCGAGTTTGCGCATGATCTGTGGCAGCACGGCGTCGGACGATGCCGTGCCCATGACGATCAGCAGTTCTTCGCGCAGATACTTGAGCAGTGGCCACATGCGCAGGCCGGATGCACGCATCACCAGACCAAGAATCACGCTGACGAAAGCGATGCAGGTCAGGTAGAACAAACCGACCAGGCTACCTAGATGTTGCAGGGAGTCGAGGCCATATTTGCTGGTGGTGAAAGCGATGGCGCCGAACACGCCGATCGGTGCCAGACGCACGATCATGCCCATGATGCGGAAGATCACATGGCTCAGTTCGTTGATCAGTCGCGAGATCCCGGAAGCTGCTTCGCCGACCAGATTCAACGCGCTACCGAACAGCACCGAAAACAGCAGCACTTGCAGGATGTTGTTGTCAGCGAAGGCGCCGATCACCGAGGTCGGGATCAGGTCCATGAGGAACTGCGTGGTGGTGTGCATGTGCTGGCTGCGTTCGGCGAGATCGCCCATGTCGGCGGCCGACAGCTGCTCTAAATGAATATTCGCGCCGCTGCCGATGCCGGTGCTGAAGGCGAACACCAGACCGATCACCAGCGCGATGGTGGTCAACACTTCGAAGTAGATCACCGACTTGAGGCCGATGCGCCCGACCTTCTTCAGATCGCCCGCGCCGCTGATGCCGCTGACCACCACGCAGAACACGATCAGGCCGATGAGCATCTTGATCAGTTTGATGAAGCCGTCGCCGAGCGGTTTGAGCTGGGCCGAGTATTCAGGAAGGGTCAGCCCGCAGACGATGCCGAGCACCAGTCCGAGAACCACTTGGAGGAAGATTGAACGCGAGCACCATCTGAGCATGGGAGGAATCCTGGTCGGTGTCCCGGCTGCTGGCGCTTGCACGCTCAGATTCAGGACTTAATTATTGTGGTCTTACCGGTATGTCCAGTGCGGGTGCAGTCTACGCTCGGTTTTTTCGGAATGACAAGTGAAAACAGCAAAATTGGCATGACCGGTCTGACCAGTGGCCATAGCCACGTGTAGGAGCTGCCGAAGGCTGCGATCTTTTGATCTTGTTTTTAAGATCCAGATCAAAAGATCGCAGCCTGCGGCAGCTCCTACACGGGAAATCAGGGGCGAAAAAAAACCGGCCAATCACTTGGCCGGTTTTTCATGCTGCGGATTTAACGTCGCATCAAGCGCCGTATACCGGCAGTTTCTTGCAGATGGCTTTGACTTTCTCACGAACGGCGTCGATCACCGCTTCGTTGTTCAGGTCAGCCAGGATATCGCAGATCCAGCCGGCCAGCTCTTTGCACTCTGCAACCTTGAAGCCGCGAGTGGTCACAGCCGGAGTACCGAAGCGCAGGCCGGAAGTGACGAACGGCGAGCGTGGATCGTTTGGCACGGAGTTCTTGTTCACGGTGATGAACGCTTTGCCCAGAGCGGCGTCGGCGTCTTTACCGGAGATGTCCTGCTTGATCAGCGACAGCAGGAACAGGTGGTTCTTGGTACCACCGGAGACTACGTCGAAACCGCGCTCGATGAACACTTCGGCCATGGCCTGGGCGTTCAGCACCACTTGTTCCTGGTAGGCCTTGAACTCAGGCTGCAGCGCTTCCTTGAAGCAGATCGCTTTAGCGGCGATCACGTGCTCCAGCGGGCCACCCTGGGCGCCCGGGAATACCGCGGAGTTCAGCTTCTTCTCGATGTCGGCGTTGGCGCGCGCCAGGATCAGGCCGCCACGTGGACCGCGCAGGGTCTTGTGCGTGGTGGTGGTCACGACGTCAGCGAAAGGCACCGGGTTCGGGTAGACACCTGCGGCAACCAGACCGGCCACGTGAGCCATGTCGACGAACAGGTAAGCGCCTACTTTGTCAGCGATTGCGCGGAAGCGCGGGAAATCCAGAATCTGCGAGTAGGCAGAGAAACCGGCTACGATCATTTTCGGCTTGTGCTCAACCGCCAGACGCTCGACTTCGTCGTAGTCGATCAGGCCGTTGGCGTCGATGCCGTACTGCACAGCGTTGTACAGTTTGCCGGAGGAGGAAACGCTGGCGCCGTGGGTCAGGTGACCGCCGTGGGCCAGGCTCATGCCCAGAATGGTGTCGCCACCTTGCAGCAGGGCCAGGTAAACAGCAGCGTTGGCTTGCGAACCGGCATGTGGCTGAACGTTGGCGTAATCGGCGCCGAACAGTTCTTTTGCACGGTCGATGGCCAGTTGCTCAACGATGTCGACGTACTCGCAACCACCGTAGTAACGCTTGCCTGGGTAGCCTTCAGCGTACTTGTTGGTCAGGACCGAGCCTTGAGCTTCCATCACCGCTGGGCTGGTGTAGTTTTCCGAAGCGATCAGCTCAATGTGTTCTTCCTGGCGCTGAGCTTCTTGCTCCATGGCGGCAAAAAGGTCGGCGTCGTACTTGGCAATAGTCAAATCACGGCTGAACATGGCGGTCCTCAAGGATCGGGGGCAGAAAAGGGGGGCATTCTAACCCAATGGGTTTTGGATGGCATATGAAACGACATCATGTCGCAGACAAGTGGCGTTCATGACAGATGTGCGGTGCTTTTGAAGGCCGCTTCGCGAGCAGGCTCGCTTCCACAGTAACCGGGAAGCTCTTGCGATTTTCTGACCGGCATCAATCCCTTGTGGGAGCGAGCCTGCTCGCGAATGCCGCGCCGCCGATGTTCAGTCGAACATGAACAGCGCGTCATTGCTGAACTGCGCCTCAAACCGCCCCGCCGGCATCGGCCGCCCGAACAGATAGCCCTGAACCTCATCGCAGCCATGCTCACGCAGGAAGTCCAGTTGCTCATGGGTTTCCACGCCTTCGGCGATTACCGCCAGATTCAGGCTGTGGGCCATGGCGATGATCGCCCGGGCAATCTGCGCGTCCTGCTCACCGGACGGCAAGCCATCGACGAATGTGCGGTCGATCTTCAGCACGTCGATCGGGAATTGTTTGAGGTAGTTCAGCGATGAGTAACCAGTGCCGAAGTCATCGACCGCGATGCTCAGGCCAAGGTTTTTCAGCCCGGCGAGAATCTGCATGGCCTCGCTGACTTCACGCA
The DNA here is from genome assembly GCF_014268445.2 of Pseudomonas tensinigenes. NCBI lineage: Bacteria > Pseudomonadati > Pseudomonadota > Gammaproteobacteria > Pseudomonadales > Pseudomonadaceae > Pseudomonas > Pseudomonas tensinigenes. The sequence continues at coordinate 5,937,084 of NZ_CP077089.1, read as the reverse complement.
TCAGGATACTTTCGGTCAGTTCCAGCTCCAGGCACGCCGGCGGCAGGCCGGTTTCGCGCAGGATCGTCGCGATCCGCGTGCCGAGCTGGCCGTCGGAGAACTGCCGCGCGGAAATGTTCACCGAGACCTTCGGCACGCGCACGCGATTCTGGTGCCAGGTCTTCAACTGACGGCACGCCTCGCTGATCACCCAGTCGCCAACGTCCACCACCAGACCGAGCTCTTCGAGCACCGGGATGAAATCCCCCGGCGGCACCAGCCCGCGACGCGGATGACGCCAGCGCAGCAGCGCTTCAGCGCCGGTCAGACGCTTGCCGTCGCCACTGAACTGCGGCTGGTAATACAGGACGAATTCGTTCTGTTCCAAGGCATGGCGCAAGTCGCTTTCCAGCTCCAGACGCTCCAGCGCACTGGCGTTCATGTCGGCCTGATAGAACTGGAAGTTGTTCTTGCCGCGTTCCTTGGCGTGGTACATCGCCGTGTCGGCGTTCTTCATCAACTGGCTGAGTTCGTTGCCGTCCTGCGGACTCAGGGCGATGCCGATACTGGCGGTGACGAAGAACTCGCGGCCTTCAAGCACGAACGGCCGCACCAGGCTGCCGAGAATCTGTTCGGCGACATGGATCGCCCGGTTCAGCGCCATTTCGCGGCTGGAGCGATGTTGCAGCAACAGCGTGAATTCGTCGCCGCCCATGCGCGCCACGGTGTCGTCATCGTCGACGCAGGCCAACAAGCGCGTGGCCATGTCTTTCAACATGCGGTCGCCGGCGGCGTGGCCGAGGGAGTCGTTGATCGGTTTGAAATGGTCGAGGTCGAGGAACATCAGCACCACCCACGACTTCTGCCGTTCGGCCGATTGCAGCGCGGTGTGCAGGCGATCCTGGAACAGCGTGCGGTTCGGCAAATGGGTCAGGGCGTCGTAGTAGGCGAGGCGGTGAATCCGCTGTTCGCTGGCCTTGCGCTCGCTGATGTCGCTGAAGAAGCACACATAGCTGGCCAGATCGCCTTCGTCGTCGAGCACCGCGGTGATGCCGACCCACGCCGGGTAATGCTCGCCGTTACGGCGCTTGAGCCAGACTTCGCCTTCCCAGGTGCTGTGCTGGTGCAATTGTTTGAGCACGTAGCGCAGATGCGCGTCCTGCTGCTCATCGACGGTGAGCATGTTCGGCAACTGGTCGAGCACTTCGCTCACGGCGTAACCGCTGACGCGGCTGAACGCTTCGTTGGCTTGCACGATGTAGCCGGCCGGATCGGTGATGAGGATTGCCGAGGTCGAGTGCTCGAATACCGTGGCAGCCATGCGCAGGTCTTTCTCGGCGCGGCGCTGCTGACTGATGTCGCGACCGACACCGAGTACGCCTTCGAACGCGCCGTGCTCGTCCCACACCAGCACCAGGCGCAGCTCGATCGGGATCTTGCGGCCATCGGCGCGCAGGCAGTCGAACAGGAACATTTGCGTCTGCACCTGATTGCGCAACACCGCCAGTTGCTCGGGTTTGTCCAGCGCCTTGCTGACCCGATCCATCAGCGTGTAGATGCCGCTCAGTTGCTGCGGGTTGGCGATGGTCGATTGCCAGCCGTTCTGGAAAATCCACTCGGCGTCGTAACCCAGCACAGCCTGCACCGACGGGCTGACGTAGTTCAGCGAGAGCTTGCTGTCGGTGGAGAAAATCACGTCGCTGATGCTTTCGGCGAGCATGCGGTAGCGCTGCTCGCTGTCACGCAGGGATTCACTGGCTTCGATCTGTTCGGTGATGTCCTTGGCCACGCCGATGATCCGCGTGACCTGATCGTGTTTGTCGCGAGCCAATGCCTGTTCGCGAATATCGAAACGCCGCCACTTGCCGTCGCGATGACGGAAACGCAACTGGCATTGCAACAACTGACTGTAACCGGCGTGGCGCTGCAACTGGCGCGAGCGATGGTAGTAGTCGGCGTCTTCCGGGTGCAGGAGGATTTCCCAGAAGTACTCGCCCATCTGGTGCAGTTCGGTGCGGTTGTAGCCGAGGGTCTGGCCGAGGTGGTGGTTGCTGAAAATCATCCGCTGGCTGATCACGTCCTGCACATACAGATGATCCGGCACGGTGCGCACTACGTCCGACCAGAAGCCTTCGCGCTCGAGCAGCGACAATTCGATCAGCTTGCGGCTGGTAATGTCGTTGATGCTGAGGATCACGGCTTTGTAGTCGTGCTGCTCGGTCGGCAGGCGCAATACCATCCACAGGTGTTGGTCGCGACCGTTGATGTCCGGCAGTTTGATTTCCAGTTCCAGCTGCTTTTGTTGCTGCAGCACGGCATCGAGGACTTGATTGCCGATGGCGCACTGGCGGTGTGGATGGCCGTCGATCAACAGTTGCCAGGCGTGCTCGCAGGAGTTGACGTTGAGCAGTTGCAGCGCGACCTGGTTGACCTCGGTGACGCGCAATTCCTGCAACAGTTGCTGGCGCTGCTGCGGTTGGTCGAGCCAGGCTTTGAGCTGGTCACTGGTCTGGATCTGCGCCTTGTCGAAGACCTGCTTGAGGCCGGACAGGTCCAGCACGCACAGGGCCACGCCAGTGCCTTCGAAAATGTCCTGATAGCGCCGGCGACCCTCATGCAACTGGCGCTGGCGGCGGCGCATGTTCAACAGCGCAATCACCGGCAGCATCGAGAACGCCAGGCCCAACAGGCATTTGCCAATGAACGCCGGTAGCAGTTCTTCGAGCACGCGCTGGCGGTCGAACAGGCCACGCAGTTGCCAGTCGCTGCTGCTTAGCGGCACGGTCAGCACGGTGTTGGCGAGGTCGTCCGGGCTCAGCACGCCGGGCTTGGCCGAGGGCAACGCTTCATCGCGGCTGATGATCTGATGGTTGATGCGGTTTTCCACCAGCCACAACGGACGCAGACCGGTGTCACCCTGTTTGGTCAGCGAGTCGAAGAACGTCGGGGTCAGGCGTAACGCCCAATAACCGCGCGTGCTGCCGCTGGCCTGATGTAGTAACAGATGCACCACCGAACCGTCGTCGGCGTTGCTGAAGTAATGCGCCTGTGCACGGCTGCGGCGCACCAGTTCGCTCAGGTAATCGGCGTCGTGGCTGTTGTCGGCACTGTCGCTGATGATTTTGCCGGAAGGGGTGAGCAACGCCAGGCTACGCAGATCGGGGAGCGATTGCTGGAGCTTGCGCAGCAGCGCCTGCTGTTCGTCGGCTGATTGCGGTTGTTCGACGATCGGTAGCAGGTTGAGGGCGATTTGCGCGTTCAGCGCCATGTTCAGGCTGACCTGTGAAGCGAGGTCGGCGGTGTAATCGATGGTGTACTGACGCTGGTTTTTCTGGGTTTCGCGCAATTGGTCGAGCAGTTGCCAGAACAGCAACGCGAGCAACAAAAGCACGAGTGTCGCCAGCGCACCCTTTAATGTACCGCGCAGGGACGAGCCGGGCGCCGGTGGGGTGCTGCTCACAGAGGCTGGCGGAGTGACATTGGACAAGCTGGAATCCTGCGGTTTGGCTGGACTGGCGCGACGTGCACTATAAGCCGGACGCCCAAAGGGCGGCTAGCATGCCTTGAGTTGTGGCGAAGTGCCAGCCCCGCTCGGCTGGACTGCCACCGGTCATTAAGGTAGCTTTGCCGGTTACGCGGGAGCGTTCCAGCTCCTAGACTCAGACTTTTTCAGCGCGCACGCATTGATAACCATCAAGTGAACGACGCGCATGGTCTGGCCGGGCATCGCCTGCGCTGCAATCATTCATCTGTCACTGACCCAAGGTTCTCCATGGCTCAATACGTCTTCACCATGCATCGGCTGGGCAAAGTTGTTCCGCCGAAGCGGGAAATTCTCAAAAACATTTCGCTGTCGTTCTTCCCCGGCGCCAAGATCGGCGTACTCGGCCTCAACGGTTCGGGTAAGTCCACGCTGCTGAAAATCATGGCTGGCGTCGACACCGAGTTCGAGGGCGAAGCTCGTCCGATGCCGGACCTGAACATCGGTTATCTGCCACAAGAGCCACAACTTGATCCGACCAAGACCGTGCGTGAAGTGGTCGAGGAAGCGGTCAGCGTGATCAAGGATGCGCAAGCGCGTCTTGACGAGGTCTACGCCGCTTACGCCGATCCGGATGCCGACTTCGACAAACTGGCAGCCGAGCAAGCCAAACTCGAAGCGATCCTGCAGGCAAGCGATGGTCACAACCTTGAGCGCCAACTGGAAGTCGCCGCCGATGCGCTGCGTCTGCCGGCCTGGGACGCCAAAGTAGAACACCTGTCCGGTGGTGAAAAGCGTCGTGTGGCCCTGTGCCGCCTGCTGCTGTCCGCCCCGGACATGCTGCTGCTCGACGAACCAACCAACCACTTGGACGCCGACTCCGTAGCGTGGCTGGAGCACTTCCTGCACGACTTCCCGGGCACTGTGGTAGCGATCACGCACGACCGTTACTTCCTCGACAACGTGGCTGGCTGGATTCTCGAACTCGACCGCGGCGCGGGCATCCCGTACGAAGGCAACTACTCGGGTTGGCTCGAAGCCAAGTCCGATCGTCTGGCCGCCGAATCCAAGCAGCAGTCGGCGCACGAAAAAGCCATGAAGGAAGAACTGGAGTGGGTGCGCAAAGGCGCGAAAGCCCGCCAGTCGAAATCCAAGGCACGTCTGCAACGCTTCGAAGAAATGCAATCGCAGGAATTCCAGAAGCGCAGCGAAACCAACGAGATCTACATCCCGGCCGGTCCACGCCTGGGCGACAAGGTCATCGAATTCAAGAACGTCACCAAGGGCTACGGCGATCGCGTCCTGATCGACAACCTGTCGTTCGCGATGCCGAAAGGCGCCATCGTCGGCGTGATCGGTGGTAACGGTGCCGGTAAGTCGACCCTGTTCCGCATGCTGATGGGCAAGGAAACACCGGATTCGGGCAGCATCGAAGTCGGCGAAACCGTGCAACTGGCCTGCGTCGATCAGAGCCGCGATGACCTGGATGGCAGCAAGACTGTGTTCCAGCAAATCTCCGACGGTTCCGATCAGATTCGCATCGGCAACTACGAGATCCCGTCGCGCACCTACGTCGGTCGCTTCAACTTCAAGGGCGGCGATCAGCAGAAGTTCGTCAAGGACCTGTCCGGTGGTGAGCGCGGTCGTCTGCACTTGGCGCTGACCCTGAAGGAGGGCGGCAACGTCCTGCTGCTCGACGAACCGTCCAACGACCTCGACGTTGAAACCCTGCGTTCCCTGGAAGAAGCCCTGCTGGACTTCCCGGGCGCTGCAATTGTGATCTCTCACGATCGGTGGTTCCTTGACCGTGTGGCGACACACATCCTGGCGTACGAAGACGACTCGCAAGCGATTTTCTTCGAAGGCAACTACACCGAGTACGAAGCCGATCGCAAGAAACGCCTCGGCGAAGCGGCTGCCCAGCCGCACCGCGTACGTCACAAGAAACTGGCCTGATTCGGGTTGGTTGCAAAAAGAGCGGAGCCTTCGGGCTCCGTTTTTTTTGCCCGGTTTTTCGGGAGTGCCGATATGACCCCTTCGCGAGCAGGCTCGCTCCCACCTTTGAAATGCATTCCCCTGTGGGAGCGAGCCTGCTCGCGAAAGCGGTATAACTTTTGGTGCAGATCTCAAATTTGGTCTCACCATTCAGGTGCAAAACAGGTCAAAAAAACTTCGAATTTATATCCTGTGCACCATTTAATTTCATAACTGCGACATTTTGCTCTGTTCCTGTGCGCATTTCGTTTGTTACAGTCCGGCCCAATCTCCTCCAACGACAATAAATTTGCCGAGACTTTTCCCATGATCGAATCCGTCGAATCCGTCGAATCCGTCGAATCCTTCCTCGCCCGCCTGAAAAAACGCGACCCGGATCAACCCGAATTTCACCAGGCCGTCGAAGAAGTCCTGCGCAGTCTGTGGCCTTTTCTCGAGGCCAATCCGCACTACCTGACCTCGGGAATTCTGGAGCGCATCTGCGAACCGGAGCGCGCCGTGGTGTTCCGCGTGTCGTGGGTCGACGATCAAGGCAAAGTCCAGGTCAATCGCGGTTTCCGCATCCAGATGAACAGCGCCATCGGCCCGTACAAGGGCGGCTTGCGCTTCCATCCTTCGGTGAACATCGGCGTGCTGAAATTCCTCGCCTTCGAACAGACCTTCAAAAACTCGCTGACCTCGCTGCCCATGGGCGGCGGCAAGGGCGGCTCGGACTTCGATCCGAAGGGCAAGAGTGACGCCGAAGTCATGCGTTTCTGCCAGGCGTTCATGAGCGAGTTGTATCGCCACATCGGCGCTGACGTTGACGTACCGGCCGGTGATATCGGCGTCGGTGCGCGCGAGATCGGTTTCCTCTTCGGCCAGTACAAACGCCTGAGCAACCAATTCACCAGCGTCCTCACCGGCAAAGGCATGACTTACGGCGGCAGCCTGATTCGGCCGGAAGCCACCGGTTTTGGCTGCGTCTACTTCGCTGAAGAAATGCTCAAGCGCCGCGAGCAGACCGTCGAAGGCAAACGCGTGGCGATTTCCGGTTCCGGCAACGTGGCGCAGTACGCCGCGCGCAAGGTGATGGACCTGGGCGGTAAGGTGATTTCTCTGTCCGACTCAGAAGGCACGTTGTATTGCGAAGCCGGGCTGAGCGAAGAGCAGTGGCTGGCGCTGCTGGAGCTGAAAAACGTCAAACGCGGACGCATCAGCGAATTGGCCGCAGCGTTCGGCCTGGAATTCCGCGCCGGTCAGCTGCCGTGGTCGTTGCCGTGCGACATCGCGCTGCCGTGCGCCACGCAGAACGAACTAGACGCAGAAGCCGCGCGCACATTGCTGCGCAATGGCTGCGTGTGCGTGGCCGAAGGCGCGAACATGCCGACCACACTGGAGGCTGTGGATATCTTTATCGAGGCCGGCATTCTCTTCGCCCCGGGCAAAGCCTCCAACGCCGGCGGTGTCGCAGTTAGCGGTCTGGAGATGTCGCAGAACGCCATGCGTCTGCTGTGGACGGCGGGTGAGGTGGACAGCAAGTTGCACGCGATCATGCAGTCGATCCACCACGCTTGCGTGCATTACGGCGAAGAGAACGGGCGGATCAACTACGTCAAAGGCGCGAACATCGCCGGCTTCGTCAAAGTCGCCGACGCAATGCTCGCGCAGGGCGTGGTTTAAGCCGGTTCGATGCGGATCACTTCAATCATTTGATCGCCGGCGGGGCGCTGCCACAGCACCTCGTCGTTGAGTCGGGCGCCAAGCAGCGCCCGGCCCAGCGGTGAACCCCAATTGATCAGGCCTTTGCTGGCATCGGCCTGATCCTCGCCGACCAGTTGCACGCGGCGTTCGGTGTCGTGTTCGTCAGCGTAGGTCACCCAACTGCCGATCTGCACTTTGTCCCTGGACGTAGCGGCAACCGCCACTTGTGCGCTGCTCAGGCGCTGATTGAAATAACGCAAATCACGTTGCAGATCCGCCAGCCGTTGCTTGTCGGCCTGCTCACCTCTGGCTGATTGTTCGGCATGCAGGGTTTGCAGTTCGGCGACTTTTTCCTGCAACTGCGCCAGCCCTTGCGCGGTGACGTAATTGGGCTGCTCGCTGACCTGCCGTTCGACCGGCTGATCGGCTTGTGCGGCGGCGTTGTCTTCGTTGACGAATGCGCGACTCATGGTGTCCTCCTCATATGAGGTTTGGGCCATGCTCGCAGGCATTTGGTTTCACTGGATGTCTGGGAGCGACCTATTGCGAGCGATAAGCCCGCCCGGCGTCCTGATCTTTCTGTTGCTGCCAGGCGCGCTCGCGTTCGTCCCAGTGTTCGTTGCGGTACTGCTCGCGATCCTTGTTTTCCAGCATTGCCTGACACTGGCGGAAGCCGTCGGTCCAGCCTTCGGCGTATTGCTTGTCCTTGAGATAACGCGGCACGTTCTTGCGAAACTCGCCGCTGATCGAACCGGCCGCCTGACGACCGCTGATGCAGCCGTCATCGAAGCCGTCGGCGAAGGCCGGTGGATAACCCTTGGCGATCAAGTCTTCATGGGTGGTCTGGCAACCGCCCAGTAACAGCACAACACCCAGCAAACCCGCACACCGCCACATCGCACTCTCCCGCGCCGGTTGTCCGGCTTACGGGGAAAGTCTAGAAGCTGATTCATGACACGGCTGTCGAAGCCCCGTGAAAAATCCATTAACACCACAAGACCAAATGTGGGAGCGAGCCTGCTCGCGAATGCAATCGGTCATTCAACAAAGATGCTGACTGACCCACCGCTTTCGCGAGCAGGCTCGCTCCCACAGCGGGAATTTGTCGGGCTTCAGATCAGTAGTGATACCACTTCACTTCAAGCATGACTTCGGTTTCCGGCGTGGCGAGATGGCTGAACTCACGCTGCGCACTCAGCCGCAATCCTAGGTTGCGCGACAATTCCCACTGCTGATTGAGACTCAGACTGCGGCGCACTTCGCCATTGAAGAAGTAATCGCCTTTAGCCTCCAGACTGAGATTGCCCAACGGGTTTTTCCACAACACGCCGGTATTGAAACCGCCGGCCGGGGATACAAACTCGGAAAAATCGTTGTTGTGCTCAACGCGCACGGTGCCGAGGGCAAAACCCAGCACGTCATCACCCAAGGCCCAGGTGCCGCCACCACCGCCATTGACGTGGCTGACCAGCGTTTCGTCATCATGCTTGCCCGGTACGCGCTCAAGACCGCCAGTGACTTGCCACGACAGTGGCTGCAGCAGCTCATTGCGCGGTGTCAGCGAGCGAATCGTCGCCAGATCCAATTGCTGGAACTGCCAGTGATTGCCTTCGTACTGACGCAACTTCATCTGCAGGATCTCGATTTGTGCGCCGAGCGGGAAGCTTTCGGCGTTGTCATTGAGATCGTGATAGGCCATGCGCAAGCCGTACTCACCGAATGCACGATCACCACGGGTGCCGAGACCGGCCTGCCAGGTACGCGATTCGTGGCCGTCTTCCGGCAAGCCTGGCTGCGGGATGTCCAACTCAGGCGCGGGGTTCTTGTTGATCGCCCGCAGCAGTTCGAAACTGCGCTGCGCCCGTTGCGGGTCACGCTCCTGGCCGTTGGCGCGGTAGCGTTCAAGACGATATGCAGCGTCGATGATCAACGCTTGACGGTCACGGGGCAGGGCTTTGAAAGCCGGATCCTGCAACTGTTGTTGATCGGCGCTGACGTTCAGCACCCATTGCTGTTCGTCACTGTTCAATGGCTCGGCGCGGCTGAGCAGTTCGCGCTCGCGGGACGGACGATATTCGATGCTTTCCACCAGCCCGGCTTCTTTAACCGCTTTAACGGTGTCCGTGGGTATCGCGGTCAACGGGAATTGTTCGGTCAGGCGCAGGCTCGGCCGTGCCACCTGCAGCAACTCAAGCAGCCGATACGAACAGTTTTCGTCGAAGAAGAAATAGTCGAACTGGATCTGCTTCAGCTCCCACACATGCTCGACCATGCGCGCGGTTTCTTCTTGCGTCAGGTTGAGCCGGTATTCCCACAGATCACGGTTTTCCAGGCTGCGGTATTCGGAGAGTTTTTCCTGATACGGCACCAGGGCGAACAGTCCCGGATAGCCGCCCATCAAACCTTTCCAGGCATACAGAATGCTGTTGTCCGAACCTTCGATGTAGGCGCCGAAGTTGATCGCGTAACTGAGCAGCGAGGTCTTGTCGGCCTGCACATCGGCCTGATCGATACGCAGCAGGGTGTGGCCGAACATCGATGACGGACTGTTCAAATACGCCGCCGGGAAGATCATCACCGCGCTGTGCGGCGAAACATCCTTGAACCACTTCTTGTATTCGGCGCATGCCGGTGTCGGCAGATCGCTGAGATTGAGTTGCGCTTTCAGCCAGCGAGTGCGCGCCGGATAAACGCATTGCGCATGTTGCTCGCCAAGACTGGCCGGGGCGTACAGCGCTTGCACGGTGGCCGCCAGTTCATGATCGGGATGTTCATTGCCATCGGGCGCCAGAAAGAACTTCTTGTCGCTGACATAGCTGCGCCAGCCGCCAAGCTTGGCGGTTTCGTAATGACCGAGGGAAATCCAGAAGCGGTCGTTGGCCAGTTGCTGCAAACGTTGAGGATCGATGGTTGGCGCGGCGGACAGCGGGGCGCAGACACAGAGCGCCAGCCAGGCAAGGCGTTTGAGCATAGTCGGCAACTTGAACAGGAAAGAAATAAAGACCCAAGGAGGGCGGGCCGAAAAAACAAAACCCGCTTCCCGAAGGAAGCGGGTGGGGTCGAGCTTAAGCCTGAGTTGCGTACTTGGCCAGACGAGGATCCGATTTCAGTACGGCCAGGGTGTTGGTATGCACGTCTTCAGCGGTCACGTCAGCCTTGCTGAAGATTTGCTGGAAGTGCTCGTGAGTCACAGCAGCGAAGTGCGCACGGTCTTCCGGCGCCACGCCCAGTACCACGGCATAAGTCGTCAGCGCTTCGCCGTTGCCTTTAGCCATGTCTTCGGACAGCTCGTTCATCATGCCATTCATGGCAAACCAGGATTTGCCGCCGTAGGTCAGCGAAGCGTTGGTCGAGCAGCCGTTGGTGCCGGACGTCATCCCGAAGGTGGCGTTACCGGAAGTGCCGTTGGTGGTGGAAGCGAGGAAGTGCGCCGGGGTGCCACGCTGACCTTCGAACAGCATGTTGCCCCAACCGCAATCCGGGCCGCCTGGAGCTTGCGCCATTGCGTTGATGGATACAGCGGTGAAGAGAGTACCGAGAAGAATCCGTTTCATAGCTTTTTTCTCTTTGTGTGCATACCAATGGACAGGGTTCTGACACCTGGCGGTGCCAGTGGGCCAGTATTAGTTCCAGCCGCGCAGTTTGGAGTTTAGGCACGTTCCTGGGGTTCCGTGAGTTTTTACAAAAGATTTGGCGATAACCCCGATTTCATGGGTGCCGGGGCAGGGGCGGGCGGTTGTCTATGCTTTGTAGTGTGGCGCGCCTTGCCAGTGGGGCACGGGCAGCGCCAGAATGCCGCTATCTGCCCCGCCTGATTGTTAAGGAAGCCCGATGCCTGATCCTGTTGCTGCCAGCTTGCGTCTCGCGCCCGAAGCGCTGACCCGTCCGTTTTCCGCTGAACAGTTCAGCTTCACTACCACCAATGATCTGGAGCCCTTTCGCGGTGTGCTCGGCCAGGAACGCGCGGTCGAAGCCTTGCAGTTCGGTGTGGCGATGCCACGCCCCGGTTACAACGTATTCGTCATGGGCGAGCCCGGCACCGGCCGTTTCTCGTTCGTCAAACGCTACCTGAAGGCCGAAGGCAAGCGCCTGCAGACCCCGGCGGATTGGGTCTATGTCAATAATTTCGATGAGCCACGCGAACCACGTGCCCTGGAACTGCCATCGGGCACGGCCGGCGCATTCATCGGTGACATCAACGGTTTGATCGACAACCTGCTGGCGACGTTTCCAGCGGTGTTCGAGCACCCGTCCTATCAGCAGAAGAAAAGCGCCATCGACCGCGCGTTCAACCAGCGCTACGACAAGGCCCTCGACATCATCGAGCGTCTGGCCCTGGAAAAAGACGTCGCTCTGTACCGCGACGCCAGCAATATTGCCTTCACGCCGATGCTCGACGGTAAAGCGCTGGATGAAGCGGAATTCGCTCAGTTGCCGGAAGCCGATCGTGAGCGTTTCCACGATGATATTTCCGGCCTCGAAGAGCGCCTGAACGAAGAACTCGCCAGCCTGCCGCAATGGAAGCGTGAGTCGAACAATCAACTGCGTGCGCTCAACGAAGAAACCATCACCTTGGCCTTGCAGCCATTGTTGTCGCCGCTGTCGGAGAAGTACGCCGAGAACGCGGCGGTCTGCGGTTACCTGCAAGCGATGCAGGTTTACCTCCTGAAAACCGTGGTCGAGCAACTGGTCGACGACAGCAAGACCGACGCTGTTGCGCGCAAGCTGCTGGAAGAGCAATACGCGCCAAGCCTGGTGGTCGGCCATCCGGTGAGTGGCGGTGCGCCGGTGGTGTTCGAACCGCACCCGACTTACGAAAACCTCTTCGGCCGCATCGAATACACCACCGATCAGGGCGCGCTTTACACCACCTATCGCCAGTTGCGTCCGGGTGCCTTGCACCGCGCCAACGGCGGTTTCCTGATTCTTGAAGCGGAAAAAATGCTCAGCGAGCCGTTCGTATGGGATGCGCTGAAACGCGCCCTGCAATCGCGCAAGCTGAAAATGGAATCGCCGCTGGGCGAGATGGGCCGTTTCGCCACTGTGACGCTCAACCCGCAGCACATTCCGTTGCAGGTCAAGGTCATCATCATCGGTGCGCGATCGCTGTACTACACGCTCCAAGACCTCGATCCGGACTTCCAGGAGATGTTTCGCGTTCTCGTTGATTTCGACGAAGACATCCCGATGGTCGACGAGAGTCTGGAGCAATTCGCCCAGCTGTTGAAAACCCGCACGTCGGAAGAAGGCATGGCACCGCTGACTGCCGATGCGGTGGCGCGTCTGGCGACTTACAGCGCACGTCTGGCCGAACACCAAGGGCGTTTGTCGGCGCGCATTGGCGATCTGTTCCAGTTGGTCAGCGAGGCGGATTTCATTCGTCATCTGGCCGGCGATGAAATGACCGATGCCGGGCATATCGAACGAGCGCTTAAAGCCAAAGCCACGCGCACCGGGCGTGTGTCGGCGCGGATTCTCGACGACATGCTCGCCGGGATCATCCTCATCGACACCGATGGTGCGGCAGTCGGCAAGTGCAACGGGCTGACCGTGCTCGAAGTCGGCGACTCGGCGTTTGGTGTGCCGGCGCGTATTTCCGCCACGGTGTACCCGGGCGGCAGCGGCATCGTCGACATCGAGCGTGAGGTCAACCTTGGGCAGCCGATTCACTCCAAAGGCGTGATGATCCTCACCGGGTATCTGGGCAGCCGTTACGCCCAGGAATTCCCGCTGGCGATTTCCGCGAGCATCGCTTTGGAGCAGTCGTACGGTTACGTCGATGGCGACAGTGCGTCGTTGGGCGAGGCGTGCACGCTGATTTCGGCGCTGTCGAAAACCCCGCTCAAGCAGTGCTTCGCGATCACCGGTTCGATCAACCAGTTCGGTGAAGTGCAGGCGGTGGGTGGGGTCAACGAGAAGATCGAAGGCTTCTTCCGCCTCTGCGAAGCACGCGGCTTGACCGGCGAGCAGGGCGCGATCATTCCGCAGGCCAACGTCGCCACGCTGATGCTCGATGAGAAAGTACTGGCGGCGGTGCGTGCCGGGCAGTTCCACGTGTACGCGGTGCGTCAGGCCGACGAGGCATTGAGCCTGCTGGTGGGCGAACCGGCGGGTGAACCGAATGCCGATGGCGAATTCCCGGAAGGCAGCATCAACGCACGGGTGGTCGAGCGTCTGCGCGACATCGCCGAGATGATCAGCGAAGAAGACCTCAAGGAAGCCGAGAAGGAATTGGCGCAGGAGGCTTTGGCCGAAGCCAAACCGGCCTGAGCCTAAACGCGGTCAAAAACTGTGGGAGCGAGCCTGCTCGCGAAAGCGCTGTATCAGACGACGAATAAGTTGCCTGACATTCCGCATTCGCGAGCAGGCTCGCTCCCACATTTGTTTGGTGTGAATTAATCGAAAAATCGCCACAACTCTGACGCCAATATTCACACAATGACCATTCGGCGCCTTCTGGTTCTATCTTGCTTGCGCAGCGGACTTTTCTTCTATTCTCAGCTCAAGGATATCGACAGTATCACTGGATCGAGCCAGTCCCCCCGTGGGGGCTGAATACCGGCTTCACCGAGGGTCGCCGCCATGTCGCGCAACCTCTGTCTCACCCGTCAGTGCCTGGGTCTGGTGACCCGAATCGAATGCGCCATTAAGCCGTTGGCTGGCGATAACGGCATGTGGACGCTGCTCTTCGCCGCCGGCATGGCCGGTGAACAACCTTCCGCCATTAAAGCCCAGGGCCCGTTTCATGGGCCGGTCGCCGCCGAATCGATACTCGACACGATCGTTGAAAGCCTGACCTTGCATGGCTACGAACTGGCCGACGATCCGCAGATCTGGAGCCTGCACCTGCAAGCTCAACTGCGGCAGATCAACGGTGGCCGTGGCCGCAGTCTGAATTAGGCTCTACGCCTGTAGGAGCTGTCGCGGGCTGCGATCTTTTGATCTGGCTCTTCAAGGCGCAGTCTCAGGCACCTGCGCCTTGTCGAGTTTGACCTCAAAGCCGTATTGCACGGTGGTAAGGTCAGTTCGCTGATAGGTTTCCACGTGGGTCGGGCGGCCATAAAAGTAATGCACGCCAAACAACGCCGGGCCTTCTGCGCTCGCATCGTGGCTGACCGAGAGGATCTGCTTGAGGTAGTTGCCACTGTCGTCTTTGACGAAGAAGCGCCACTCGTTGGGCGGGAACAGTTTCAGATCCACCACCAATTGGTTGTTCTTGATCTCCAGGCCTTTGGGCAAGGATTTGGCGTCGTATGCCTGTTTGGCGACCGTGGCGAGAAACAACGGCATTGAGCCAACGGCAATCGCCGGGGTTTCCGGGAACAGGTTCAGGTCGTAAGTGATTGTCGCGCGCAGCGGGTCGACCTGGTACGCCTCGGGCGGCAGTTCGATCGGCTCATCGAGCTTGCCGCTGCGCTTTTCGGTGAAAAACGTGACGGGGCTGACACCCGGACTGAAGTCATCGCCCAGCAATTCATCATTGAACGTGCGGCGATGGGAGAACTCGATGCGCGCGGCACTCGGTTCTTCCACGGATTGATGGATGCGAATGCCAGCCTTCAATTGTTCTTCGGTCAGGCTCGCCCCCTTGAGCCAGTTGGCCGCCAGATCGTCGTAAACTGTCACCGACGGATCCAGCGGCTGGATGGTTTTCTCCGTGGTGTGCTGATTGAACGTGCGAATCGGCAGGTCCAGCGGTTTGCGGGTCACGGTCGCCGAGGAAAAATCCAGCACGCTGACTTCCAGGGTTTCGATCGGGCCATTGAAATAGACCTTGTTGTAGCGACGCGGGTGTTTCTGCTCGAAATCCTGCTGTTCCTGGGTGAGCTGTTTTTCCAGCGTATCGCTCCAGCTCTTCTGCTGTTGCAGGTACGCCAGTTGTTTCTGGTAGAAGGCCACTTGCTCCGGACTCTCGTTGATCGAGCCGGCACGTACCAGATGCTGACCGGTTTTATCCCGGGCCTGGACGATCAGCGGATTGAGCTGGGCCTCTGCGACTTCCGCTGCCAGCGGCAAGTTATTGCTGAATTCGACTTCTGCGTAGTTCTGTTCAAGCTTCAGCAGTTTGACGCTGAGATTGTCATTGCTGCGGGTCTGGCCGACGTCCTTTTGCGTCAGGTCGAAGCTGTACAGGCGACGCGGTGCGATGACTTCGATCTGGCCTTGCAGGCTGACCGGTTGCGGCAGGGACTTCTTGTCCACATCCAGTCCGTCGATGAACGGGTAAGTCACGGTCAGGTCATCGGGGTTGGTTACGTTGGAACTGGAGGGGCTGAGCTGAATGCCCGGATCGGTTTCCGACCATTCCGGCTGATAAGCAATCACACGTTTGTTGCTCAACGTCACCGACTGCCACTCCACGCCATGGGGGAACAGGAAGCCGCCGGGAATGTTCAGGTTGAACGGGAACACTGGTTGCAGATCGGTGAGGTAATCGGAGCTGGCATCCTTGTGCAGCACGAACAGGCCATTGATAAAGGTATCGACCAGGGTCTGCGGGGCAGGGTAGTGCTTGAGCACGGCGAGGGCGTCTTCGCCGTATTCGGTGCGCGGTGGATTGTCGCTGAGTTTGAGTTGCGCCCGTTCGAGCAGCAGCAGTGAGCCGCCGAGTTCGGTGATGGCGCCCTTGAGTTTCGAATCGGTGATGGTGTCCAGCGCCTGTTCGAACTTTGCGGTCTTTTCTTCAAGGCTGGCGGCGTGCTTCTCGTCGCCGGGCGAGCAGCCGCAGAGCAACACAGCAAGGCATATTAGGGCGGTCTTTATTGGTAATCGCACATCCATTTCCACGCGTCCTGTCTACAGTCACTGGGCTGTCAATGGTTTGGACACTAGCAGAAAAAAAATCACCCACACACGCAGGTGGCGGATTTTTCGGCGGTTTCTGGCTGTCATAGGGGGCTGTTATACTCGCCGCCATTTCCAGCCCCCCATGTGTGAGATTCAATGGAACGCTTTATCGAAAATGCAATGTACGCCTCGCGCTGGCTGCTGGCGCCGATCTATATCGGGCTGTCCCTCGGACTGCTGGCGCTGGCACTGAAATTTTTCCAGGAAGTTTTCCACATCCTGCCCAACGTTTTCTCGATGGCCGAGTCAGAACTGATTCTGGTGCTGCTGTCGCTGATCGATATGGCGCTGGTCGGCGGCCTGCTGGTGATGGTGATGATTTCCGGCTACGAGAACTTCGTCTCTGAATTGAACATTGATGAAGGCAAGGAAAAGCTCAGCTGGCTCGGCACCATGGACTCTTCGTCGTTGAAGATGAAAGTCGCCGCTTCGATCGTAGCGATCTCCTCGATCCACTTGCTGCGCATCTTCATGGACGCCAAGAACGTCGATCCCGAGCACTTGATGTGGTACGTGATCATCCACATGACCTTCGTCGTTTCGGCGTTCGCCATGGGTTACCTGGACAAGGTCACCAAGCACTGATCAACCGTTGATCGCTGCAAAAACACCGCCCGTCTGTTGCGAAACAGACGGGCGGTTTCGTTTGTGGCTTGTGCTTTGAGGCGCGCGGGCATATCCCTGTAGAGGTCCTGACTCGCCACGTTGTGAGGTGCGTTCATGAACCTGCAAGAGTTGAATGCGTTTGCCATCGCCAGGAAGGTTGATGAGTTGAACCTGATCTCCATGGAAGGCGGGATTTATCTGCTCGAAGCACGGATGCATGGGGCGGCGTATCCGTTGAGTGATCTCAAAGGCAATATGCTGACGCTACGCTCGGTTGAGCATGCGCGGGATTTGCTGCATGCCTTTCCGGTGTTGCCCTTCAACCTTGTACACACCTCGGTGCACGATGAAATGTGTGGCCTGGGTGCCAGTGGCGAGGAAAGCCTGAAGGTGCCGCTGGCCTGGCGTTCTGCCCTGTAGGCGTTGCGCGCCATCGCCGGAACATCTGTGCTAGTCTGCTCGCCCTTTTGGTTCCGGGCGCGCCGGGACGCGCTGTGCACGCACGGCAAGTCTTGTGGCCGTCCGCACAGCGGAGCAGTGTCATGTCCGAAGTAAATCTGTCCACCGACGAAACCCGCGTCAGCTACGGCATCGGCCGTCAGCTGGGTGACCAGCTGCGCGACAACCCGCCACCGGGCGTTAGCCTGGACGCGATCCTGGCAGGCCTGACCGACGCGTTCGCCGGTAAGGAAAGCCGTGTGGGTCAGGAAGAAATGTCCGCCAGCTTCAAAGTGATCCGCGAGATCATGCAAGCCGAAGCCGCTGCCAAAGCTGAAGCCGCTGCAGGCGAAGGCCTGGCATTCCTGGCTGAAAACGCCAAGCGTGACGGCATCACCACCCTGGCTTCCGGCCTGCAATTCGAAGTGCTGACTCAGGGCGAAGGCGCCAAGCCGACCCGTGAAGATCAAGTACGTACTCACTACCACGGCACACTGATCGACGGCACCGTGTTTGACAGCTCCTACGAGCGTGGCCAGCCTGCAGAATTCCCGGTTGGCGGCGTGATCGCTGGCTGGACCGAAGCCCTGCAATTGATGAATGCCGGCAGCAAATGGCGTCTGTACGTGCCGAGCGAACTGGCTTACGGCGCTCAAGGCGTTGGCAGCATCCCGCCGCACAGCGTTCTGGTATTCGACGTCGAGCTGCTGGACGTTCTGTAAGACCGGGCCTGCCTTGATGGCGGGCTAATGTGGGAGTGAGCCTGCTCGCGATGGCGCCCTTTCAGGCAGCGAATCTGTTGCCTGATATACCGCTATCGCGAGCAGGCTCACTCCTACAGTTTTAAAGCGTTTCATAGTTCTATCTTGTGATGCAGCTCACTGGTCGGGCGCAAGGCCCGGGCATAGCAGAACAGGAACAGATTGCGCACCAGTTCCTTGAGCACCAGCGGCTCGCTGGAATTGAGGCTGCTGACGTCCAGATCCCCTTGATCCTGCAGCTCATGCAGGGCTTCTTCTTCAAGTACCGCACAGACTTCACCGGTTTCCCGATGGAGGATTCTGAGGTAAGGATGTGGGCGGTCCAGCCAGGCGTCGATCAAATAAGTCATGGTTCTCATCTCCTTGAAAGGTTTCAATGAGAATAATTCTTATTCATCAAATAGCAAGCGTCTATTGGCGAATTCTGAAATTTTCCGGGTAAAGATTGCGTAAGGTCAAAACGGCTGGCGTTTGGCTATTGCTTGGTTTTGCTGGGGCGGAGCGGGGAGGGCGAAGCTCCATCCCACGCCTGGCGCGGGATGGATCACAACCGAATCAGACTTTTCTGACGAACTCGGATTTGAGCTTCATCGGGCCGATACCGTCGATCTTGCAGTCGATGTCGTGGTCGCCATCGCACAGACGGATGTTCTTGACCTTGGTGCCGACCTTGACCACCAGCGAGGTGCCCTTGACCTTCAGATCCTTGATCACGGTGATGGTGTCGCCGTCCTGCAGGACGTTGCCGACCGAATCTTTCTTCACGGCATCATCGGACGCCACTTCGGCTTCGCCACTGGCGGACCACTCGTGGGCGCACTCCGGGCACACCAGTTGGGTACCGTCTTCGTAGGTGTATTCGGAATTGCATTTCGGGCAGGGTGGCAACGTGCTCACTAAGGCTCCTTGGTATGTGGATCGCTAAAAGTCGCACATTGTATAGGGTTTTAGCTTTTCAGGCAGTCAAAAGCAAAAATCGCAGCCCCGACAGCCCCTGTAGGAGCTGCCGAAGGCTGCGATCGTTTGATCTTGCTTCAGCGATATCAGTGCGTACGGGCGACCGCAAACTCACTCAGTTCAACCAGCGCATCCCGATATTCACTGGCCGGCAGTGCCTCAAGGCACTTGATCGCACGGGCCACGTAATCACGGGCCAGTTGCGCGGTGTACTCCAGCGAACCGGACGCTTCCACGGCAATACGGATGCTTTCCAGGTCTTCGATCCCGCCTTTCTGGATCGCCTGACGTACCAGTGCAGCCTGTTCCGGCGTGCCTTCGCGCATGGTGTAGATCAGCGGCAGAGTCGGTTTGCCTTCGGCCAGATCGTCACCGACGTTCTTGCCCAGGGTTTCCGCGTCACCCTTATAGTCGAGCAGGTCGTCGACCAGTTGAAACGCGACGCCCAGGTGATCACCGAAGGTACGCAGGGCTTCGCTCTGCTCGGCGGTAGCGCCGGCCAATGCAGCCGCGCTGTGGGTCGAAGCTTCAAAGAGCATCGCGGTCTTGCCGCGGATGACTTCCATGTAGGTTTCTTCGGTGGTGCTGGCGTCGCGCACCTTGGACAGTTGCAGCACTTCGCCTTCGGCGATGATGCGCGTGGCCTGGGAGAGGATCTTCATCACTGGCATCGAGCCCAGTTCGACCATCATTTCGAACGAGCGCGAGTACAGGAAGTCGCCGACCAGCACGCTCGGGGCGTTGCCCCACATGGCGTTGGCGGTCGAGCGGCCACGGCGCATGCCGGACATGTCGACCACGTCGTCATGCAGCAGGGTGGCGGTGTGCAGGAATTCGATGGTGGCGGCCAAAAGACGCATGTCGTCGCCTTCGCGACCCAGGGCCTTGCCACACAGCAACACTAATAAAGGACGCAGACGTTTGCCGCCGGCCGAGGTGATGTAATCGCCGATTTTCGATACCAGCGGTACTCGGGAAGTCAGCTGCTTCTTGATGATGCCGTCGACGGCGCTAAAATCGTCCGCCACCGCGCGGTAGAAAGCTTGGGGTTGCATCAGCGAGAGTCGCTCCAGAAGGGTTGCGCGGCATGCTAGGACCCCCATCCGGACCTGTCAAGGCGCGATGGACGGCCTCTTGCGTGACTCTCGCAGCTTGCGTACAATCGCGCACCCTGAACTTCCTGGGCAGCACCTGCCTTACGCAATTGCAACAGGCCTTCCAGCCTAATGCAGCCATGCCAGCCAATACCTCTTCTTATAAAGAGCTGGGTGAGCAGGATTATCGGAGAAATACCATGTCTTATGCAGTAATCGTTACTGGCGGCAAGCAGTACAAAGTCGCCCCAGGTGAATACCTGAAGATCGAAAAACTGGAAATCGCCACCGGCGAATCCGTTACCTTTGATCGCGTTCTGTTGGTTGCCAATGGCGACGACGTGAATATCGGCGCTCCAGTTGTTGCTGGCGCTACCGTTGTGGCTGAAGTGATTTCCCAAGGTCGTCACGATAAAGTCCGCATCATCAAGTTCCGTCGCCGTAAGCACCACATGAAGCGTATGGGCCACCGCCAGTGGTACACCGAGATCAAAATCACCGGTATTCAGGCTTAATTTCAGCCTAATTCCTCACTAGGAGAATTGACTCATGGCACACAAAAAAGCTGGTGGTAGTACCCGTAACGGTCGCGACTCAGAAGCCAAACGCCTTGGCGTTAAGATGTATGGCGGCCAGAAAATCATTCCGGGCAACATCATCGTGCGTCAGCGCGGCACCCAATTCCACGCTGGCTACGGCGTTGGCATGGGTAAGGATCACACCCTCTTCGCGAAAATCGAAGGCGTGATCAAGTTTGAAGTAAAAGGCGCGTTCAACCGCCGTTACGTGAGCGTTGTCGCAGCTTAATTGCGCGATCGCTGGAAAAGCCCTGTCTCGCGACGGGGCTTTTTCGTTTGTGGGGTGAGTCTCTTGCAAAACTGTTTGTATGGGCTGTCGGCGTGCGATACATGTCGTGTTTTGGGGTCGCTGCGCTCATTTTTGCAAGAGTCTTATGTCTTGATTGTTTTTCGGCTCGTCCGTATGGCGAGAGGCGTTGGTTATGAAGTTTGTTGATGAAGTATCGATTCGCGTAAAGGCTGGTGACGGCGGCAATGGCGCCATGAGTTTCCGTCGGGAAAAATTCATCGAAAACGGTGGCCCGAACGGCGGTGATGGCGGTGACGGCGGTTCCATCTACATGATGGCCGACGAAAACCTCAACACCCTGGTCGACTACCGTTACACCCGGCACTTCGATGCCGAGCGTGGCTCCAACGGCGGCAGCACCGACTGCACCGGTAAAAAAGGCGAAGACCTGATCCTGCGCGTGCCGGTTGGCACCACGGTGATCGACTCCGCTACCCAGGAAGTCATCGGCGACCTGACCAAGGCTGGCCAGAAACTGATGGTAGTGCAGGGCGGATGGCACGGTCTGGGCAACACCCGTTTCAAATCCAGTACCAACCGTGCGCCGCGTCAAACCACACCGGGTAAGCCGGGTGAGCAGCGCGACCTGAAACTGGAAATGAAAGTACTGGCTGACGTTGGCCTGCTGGGCTTGCCGAACGCCGGTAAAAGTACCTTTATCCGTTCGGTATCGGCCGCCAAGCCGAAAGTTGCCGATTACCCGTTCACCACGCTGGTGCCGAACCTCGGTGTGGTCAGTGTCGATCGCTGGAAGAGCTTCGTCATTGCCGACATTCCGGGTCTGATCGAAGGCGCTTCCGACGGTGCTGGTCTGGGCATTCGCTTCCTCAAGCACTTGGCGCGCACGCGTCTGTTGCTGCACCTCGTCGACATGGCGCCGCTGGATGACAGTAGTGCACCGGATGCGGCTGAAGTGATCGTCAACGAGCTGATCAAGTTCAGCCCGTCTCTGGCAGAGCGTGATCGCTGGCTGGTGCTGAACAAGTGCGACCAGATCCTTGAAGAAGAACACGATGAGCGCGTCAAGGAAATCGTTGATCGCCTTGAGTGGACTGGTCCGGTTTACGTGATCTCGGCGATCGCCAAGATCGGTACCGAGCGTCTGTGCCACGACATCATGCGTTATATGGAAGACCGCGCCGATCGCCTGGCCAATGACCCGGCTTACAAGGAAGAGTTGGCCGATCTCGATCAGCGCATCGAAGACGAAGCCCGTGCGCAACTGCAGGCGCTGGATGACAAGCGTGCCCTGCGTCGCAGCGGCGTGAAGTCGGTCCATGACATCGGCGACGATGATTGGGACGAAGAAGATGTGGATGACGAAGACGGTCCGGAAATCATTTACGTGCGTGACTGATTCGTTGGGTAGGAGCTGCCGCAGGCTGCGATCTTTTGACCTTTAGAAGATCGCTGGTGTCTGCTGAGCCTTCATCTCGGGGCGGTGTTATCATCGCTGCAAGCCGTTTTTCTAAGGCGCCGCTCAATCGAGCGGCGTTTTAGTATCTGGAAATCGCAAGTCACAAATAACGTCATGGGCGGCGCTGGGTCGCGTTGCCCTCAAGCTAAGGTTGAAGATGATGCGGAGCAAGGTGACAGGTGCGCAGCGTTGGGTCGTGAAGATCGGCAGCGCTTTGCTGACAGCTGATGGCAAGGGGCTGGATCGCGCGGCAATGAGTGTCTGGGTCGAGCAGATGGTGGCCTTGCATGAGGCTGGCGTCGAGTTGGTGCTGGTGTCCTCCGGGGCGGTGGCGGCCGGCATGAGTCGTTTGGGCTGGACCGCACGACCCAGTGCGATGCACGAGCTTCAGGCGGCCGCTGCGATTGGTCAGATGGGCTTGGTGCAGGCGTGGGAGTCGAGCTTCGCTGAGCATGGCCGGCACACTGCACAGATTCTGCTGACGCACGACGACCTGTCCGACCGCAAGCGCTACCTGAATGCCCGCAGCACCTTGCGCGCACTGGTCGAGCTGAAAGTCATCCCGGTCATCAACGAAAACGACACCGTGGTCACCGACGAAATCCGTTTCGGCGACAACGACACGCTGGCGGCGCTGGTGGCTAACCTGGTCGAGGCGGATCTGCTGGTGATCCTCACTGATCGCGATGGCATGTTCGACGCTGATCCGCGCAACAATCCCGAGGCGCAGCTGATTTACGAAGCGCGCGCCGATGATCCGAGCCTCGATGCGGTGGCGGGTGGCACGGGTGGTGCGCTGGGGCGTGGCGGTATGCAGACCAAGTTGCGAGCGGCGCGACTGGCTGCGCGTTCCGGTGCGCACACTATTATCGTTGGTGGGCGTCTTGAGCGCGTGCTGGATCGTCTGAAGGCGGGTGAGCGTATCGGCACGTTGCTGTCGCCTGAGCGCGGCATGCTTGCGGCGCGCAAGCAGTGGCTGGCCGGGCATCTGCAAACTCGCGGCACGCTGGTGCTGGACGATGGTGCGGTGTCAGCGCTGTCGCAGGGCAACAAAAGCCTGCTGCCGGTGGGTGTGAAGCTGGTGCAGGGCAGTTTCCGTCGCGGCGAGATGGTCGTCTGCGTGGCGCCCGATGGTCGTGAGATTGCCCGTGGCCTGGCCAACTACAGTGCGCTGGAAGCACAAAAAATCATCGGTCAGTCGTCGGATGCGATTGTCGGTTTGCTCGGTTACATGGCGGAGCCTGAATTGGTTCACCGTGACAACCTGATTCTGGTTTAAGGAAAACTCGATGCGTTTAGCAAAAGGATTGTTGGGCTTGCTGATGGCGATGCCATTGCTGGTCTCGGCCGAGGAAATCGGTCAAGTGTCGACGGTGTTCAAGTTTGTCGGCCCTAACGACCGTATTGTGGTCGAGGCTTTCGATGATCCGAAAGTCGAGGGTGTGACTTGCTACCTGTCGCGCGCCAAGACCGGCGGCGTAAAAGGCGGTTTGGGTCTGGCTGAAGATCGCGCCGAAGCGTCGATCGCCTGTCGTCAGGTGGGTCCGATCAAGTTCAAGGGTGATCTGAAGGATGGCGACGAGGTGTTCAAGGAGCGCACTTCGCTGGTGTTCAAGACTATGCAGGTGGTGCGTTTCCTCGACAAGAAGCGTAATACGCTGGTGTACCTGGTCTACAGCGATCGCTTGATCGAAGGCAGTCCGCAGAATGCCGTGACCGCTATCCCGATCCTGCCGTGGGTGCCCGTCCAGCAATAACACCGCAAATCCAGCTGTAGGAGTGAGCCTGCTCGCGATGGCGTTGTATCAGTCAATATATGCATCGACTGATACAACTCCATCGCGAGCAGGCTCACTCCTACATTTTTTTGCGCTGGATTCACCAAATTTCAGGCATAAAAAAACCGACCCTAAGGTCGGTTTTTTTAATGACTACGTCGATTAAGCAGCTTCTTTCAGCGCTTTGACGTGGCCATTCAGACGGCTCTTATGACGAGCAGCCTTGTTCTTGTGGATGATGCCTTTATCGGCCATACGGTCGATAACTGGCACAGCCAGAACGTATGCAGCTTGAGCTTTTTCAGCGTCTTTTGCGTCGATGGCTTTAACTACATTCTTGATGTAGGTGCGAACCATGGAACGCAGGCTGGCGTTGTGGCTGCGACGCTTCTCAGCCTGTTTTGCACGTTTTTTGGCGGAAGGTGAGTTGGCCACCGTCGAGCTCCTCGAAAGACTTTTTAGGAAATAGCAAACAAAATAGGCCGCGAATCATGCCGATGAGTTGAAGTCTTGTCAAGGGCACTTGAAACGTTCCGCTAAGTGGTAGGTATAAAGAGGCGGGATATTTATTTCCGGCGCTTGACCTGTAAACTCGCGAGCTTTGGCTCTGTGCTGCTGCGGCGCGGAGTATCGCACAAGTAGGCGCTTTGTTCGCCTGCTGTTTATCGACAGGCACAAATTCCCTCAATGAATCTGCTCAAATCGTTGGCCGCCGTCAGCTCTATCACGATGCTTTCCCGGATTCTGGGCTTTGTTCGTGACACGCTGATTGCTCGTACATTCGGCGCCGGGATGGCGACGGACGCCTTCTTTATTGCCTTCAAACTGCCCAATCTGTTGCGGCGTATCTTCGCTGAAGGGGCGTTCTCTCAGGCATTCGTGCCGATTCTCGCTGAATACAAAAGCCAGCAGGGTGAAGAGGCGACCCGAACCTTTATTGCCTATGTGTCGGGTTTGCTGACACTGGTATTGGCGGTAGTGACGGCGCTGGGCATGATCGCTGCGCCCTGGGTGATCTGGGCAACGGCTCCGGGCTTTACCGATACGCCGGAAAAATTCCAGCTCACCTCCGATCTGTTGCGGGTGACCTTCC
Source organism: Pseudomonas tensinigenes (assembly GCF_014268445.2). NCBI lineage: Bacteria > Pseudomonadati > Pseudomonadota > Gammaproteobacteria > Pseudomonadales > Pseudomonadaceae > Pseudomonas > Pseudomonas tensinigenes. The sequence goes on along the minus strand of NZ_CP077089.1, from coordinate 5,912,088 downwards.
CCTATATATTGCTGATCTCCCTGTCCTCACTGGCGGGTGCGATTCTCAATACCTGGAACCGTTTCTCGGTGCCGGCCTTCGTGCCGACTCTGCTCAACGTCAGCATGATCGTGTTTTCGCTGTTCCTCACACCGTACTTCGATCCACCGGTGATGGCGCTGGGCTGGGCGGTATTGGTCGGCGGCCTGGCGCAGTTGCTCTATCAACTGCCGCACCTGAAAAAGATCGGCATGCTGGTGCTGCCGCGCTTGAATCTGCGTGATAGCGGCGTCTGGCGCGTAATGAAGCAGATGCTGCCGGCGATTCTCGGTGTCTCGGTCAGCCAGATCTCGCTGATCATCAACACCATCTTCGCCTCGTTTCTGGTCGCAGGCTCGGTGTCGTGGATGTATTACGCCGACCGCTTGATGGAGTTGCCATCCGGCGTGCTTGGCGTGGCATTGGGGACGATTCTGCTGCCGACATTGGCGAAAACCTATGCCAGCAAGGATCGCCACGAATACTCGCGGATTCTCGATTGGGGCCTGCGCCTGTGCTTTGTGCTGGTGCTGCCCTGTGCGCTGGCGCTGGGGATTCTCGCCGAGCCGCTGACTGTTTCGTTATTCCAGTACGGTCAGTTCAGTGGCTTCGACGCCGAAATGACCCAGCGCGCATTGATTGCTTACTCTGTCGGTCTGCTCGGGATTATCGTGATCAAAGTGTTGGCGCCGGGCTTTTATGCGCAACAGAACATCCGTACACCGGTAAAAATCGCAATCTTTACCCTGGTGGTCACTCAGCTGTTCAACCTGGTGCTGATTGGCCCGTTGGCGCACGCGGGGCTGGCACTGGCGATCAGTGCCGGTGCCTGTCTCAACGCCGGATTGCTGTTCTATCAACTGCGCAAACAGCAGATGTATCAGCCGCAGCCGGGTTGGGCCAAGTTCGGTTTCAAACTGGTGATCGCGGTGGCGGTGATGTCGGCAGTGCTGCTGCTTGGCATGCATTTCATGCCGGCGTGGGATCAAGGTCACATGCTTGAGCGCTTCCTGCGTCTGGGCGCTTTGGTGGCTGCCGGCGTAGTGACGTATTTCGGTATGTTGCTGCTGCTTGGTTTCCGCCTGCGCGACTTCAATCGCAAGGCCTTGAGTTAAGGTTTTACCCTTTATAAACAGGCGCGGGCAGGCAGTTTTGTCGGCTCGTTCACTTTGCGTTACGGTGTTGCCTGTCGTCGGCCGTCGGGTGTGGTTATAATCGACCACTTTATGAGCAAGAAGCGCGTTATGCAGCTGGTTCGAGGCCTCCACAACTTGCGCCCCCAGCATCGGGGCTGCGTCGCCACTATTGGCAACTTTGACGGTGTTCACCGTGGTCACCAGGCTATCCTGGCCCGGCTGCGTGAGCGTGCGCTCGAGTTGGGCGTACCCAGCTGCGTGGTGATTTTCGAGCCGCAGCCGCGGGAATTCTTTGCCCCCGAGACTGCGCCGGCGCGTCTGGCCCGCTTGCGCGACAAGCTGCAATTGCTGGCCGCCGAAGGCGTTGACCGGGTGTTGTGCCTGGCGTTCAACCAGCGTCTGAGCAAACTCAGCGCCAGTGAGTTCGTCGATACCATCCTCGTTGATGGCCTCGGCGTGCAGCATCTGGAGGTCGGTGACGACTTCCGCTTCGGTTGCGACCGCCTCGGCGATTTCGATTTCCTGCTGCAGGCCGGGCAGATGCACGGTTTTACCGTTGAAGCCGCGCAAACCGTCGAGCTGGACGGCATTCGCGTCAGTAGCACGCAGGTGCGTAACGCCTTGGCCGCCGCCGATTTTGCCTTGGCCGAACGTTTGCTCGGCCGCCCGTACCGGATAGCCGGTCGCGTGCTGCATGGCCAGAAACTGGCCCGGCAACTGGGTACGCCCACTGCCAACATTCAACTCAAGCGTCGTCGCGTGCCGTTTACCGGGGTGTATCTGGTGGATGTCGATATCGACGGCAAGACCTGGCCCGGCGTCGCCAATATCGGCGTACGGCCCACGGTACAAGGTGATGGCAAGGCCCACCTTGAAGTCCATCTTCTAGATTTTGCCGGCGATCTGTATGACCGGCGTTTGACGGTGGTTTTCCACCAAAAGCTGCGTGAAGAGCAGCGCTTCGCCTCTCTGGAGGCATTGAAAACGGCGATCAATGCGGATGTCGCCACCGCCCGTGCACTAGCCGCACCTAGCGCCCATCGCTAATGAAGAGCCTTAAATGACCGACTATAAAGCCACGCTAAACCTTCCGGACACCGCCTTCCCAATGAAGGCCGGCCTGCCACAGCGCGAACCGCAGATCCTGCAGCGCTGGGACAGTATTGGCCTGTACGGAAAGTTGCGCGAGATTGGCAAGGATCGTCCGAAGTTCGTTCTGCATGACGGTCCTCCGTATGCCAACGGCACGATCCACATCGGTCACGCACTGAACAAGATTCTCAAGGACATGATCATCCGCTCGAAGACCCTGTCGGGCTTCGACGCGCCGTACGTTCCGGGTTGGGACTGTCACGGCCTGCCGATCGAGCACAAGGTTGAAGTGACCCACGGCAAGAACCTCGGCGCGGACAAGACCCGCGAGCTGTGCCGTGCCTACGCCACCGAGCAGATCGAAGGGCAGAAGTCGGAGTTCATCCGTCTCGGCGTGCTGGGCGACTGGGCCAACCCTTACAAGACCATGGACTTCAAGAACGAGGCCGGCGAAATCCGCGCTCTCGCCGAAATCGTCAAGGGCGGTTTCGTGTTCAAGGGCCTCAAGCCTGTGAACTGGTGCTTCGACTGCGGTTCGGCCTTGGCCGAAGCGGAAGTCGAGTACGAGAACAAGGACTCCTCGACCATCGACGTTGCTTTCCCGATCGCTGACGAAGCCCAACTGGCTGCTGCGTTCGGTCTGCCGTCGCTGAGCAAACCTGCCTCGATCGTGATCTGGACCACCACCCCGTGGACCATCCCGGCCAACCAGGCGCTGAACGTTCACCCGGAATTCAACTACGCGTTGGTAGATGTCGGCGACAAGCTGCTGGTGCTGGCTGAAGAGCTGGTCGAAGCCTGCCTGGCGCGCTATGGCGTTGAAGGCTCGGTCATTGCGACCACCACCGGTAAACAACTGGAACTGATCAACTTCCGTCACCCGTTCTATGACCGTCTGTCGCCGGTGTACCTGGCTGACTACGTCGAACTGGGCGCTGGTACCGGTGTGGTTCACTCCGCTCCGGCCTACGGCGTGGACGACTTCGTGACCTGCAAGAAGTACGGCATGGTCAACGACGACATCCTTAACCCGGTGCAGAGCAACGGCGTGTACGTGCCGTCGCTGGAATTCTTCGGCGGCCAGTTCATCTGGAAGGCCAATCCGGCCATTGTCGACAAGCTGACCGAAGTCGGTGCGCTGTTGCACACCGCCATCATCAAACACAGCTACATGCACTGCTGGCGTCACAAGACCCCGCTGATCTACCGCGCCACCGCGCAGTGGTTCATCGGCATGGACAAAGAGCCAACCAGCGGCGACACCCTGCGGGTGCGCTCGCTCAAAGCCATCGAAGACACCAAGTTCGTCCCGGCCTGGGGCCAGGCGCGCCTGCACTCGATGATCGCCAACCGTCCGGACTGGTGCATCTCGCGTCAGCGCAACTGGGGCGTGCCGATCCCGTTCTTCCTCAACAAGGAAAGCGGCGAACTGCACCCACGTACCGTAGAGCTGATGGAAGAAGTCGCCAAGCGCGTTGAAGTCGAAGGCATCGAAGCCTGGTTCAAGATGGACGCTGCCGAGTTGCTCGGCGACGAAGCGCCGCTGTACGACAAGATCAGCGACACCCTCGACGTCTGGTTCGATTCGGGCACCACGCACTGGCACGTCCTGCGCGGTTCGCACCCGATGGGTCACGAGAGCGGCCCGCGTGCCGATCTGTACCTGGAAGGTTCCGACCAGCACCGTGGCTGGTTCCACTCGTCGCTGCTGACCGGTTGCGCCATCGACAACCACGCGCCGTACCGCGAACTGCTGACTCACGGTTTTACCGTCGATGAGTCTGGTCGCAAGATGTCGAAGTCGCTGAAAAACGTGATCGAGCCGAAAAAGATCAACGACACATTGGGCGCTGACATCATGCGTCTATGGGTCGCTTCGACAGATTATTCGGGCGAGATCGCGGTATCGGATCAGATCCTGACACGCAGTGCGGACGCCTATCGTCGTATCCGTAACACCGCGCGTTTCCTGCTTTCGAACCTGAGTGGTTTCAATCCGGCTACCGACATCTTGCCGGCCGAAGAAATGCTCGCGCTGGATCGTTGGGCGGTCGACCGCACCTTGCTGCTGCAACGCGAGCTGCAAGAGCACTACGGCGAATACCGTTTCTGGAACGTCTACTCGAAGATCCACAACTTCTGCGTGCAGGAGCTGGGTGGTTTCTACCTCGACATCATCAAGGACCGTCAGTACACCACTGGCGCCAACAGCAAGGCCCGCCGTTCGGCGCAAACCGCGCTGTTCCACATCTCCGAAGCGCTGGTGCGCTGGATCGCGCCGATCCTCGCCTTCACTGCTGACGAGTTGTGGGAATACCTGCCGGGCGAGCGCAACGAGTCGGTGATGCTCAACACCTGGTACGAAGGTCTGACCGAACTGCCGGCAGACGTTGAGCTGGGCCGCGACTACTGGGAACGCGTAATGGCGGTCAAAGTAGCGGTCAACAAAGAGATGGAAATCCAGCGTGCGGCGAAAGCCGTCGGTGGCAACCTGCAAGCCGAAGTGACGCTGTACGCCGAAGACGCCCTGAGCGCCGATCTGGCCAAGCTGAGCAACGAACTGCGCTTTGTCCTGATCACTTCGACTGCCAGCGTTGCGCCGTTCGTACAGGCTCCGGCCGATGCGGTAGTGACTGAAGTCAGCGGCCTGAAGCTGAAGATCGTCAAATCGGCCTTCCCGAAGTGCGCCCGTTGCTGGCACTGCCGCGAAGACGTTGGCGTCAACCCGGAACATCCGGAAATCTGCGGTCGTTGCGTCGACAACATCAGCGGCGCTGGCGAGGTTCGTCACTATGCCTAATGCCGTTGGCCGTTTCGGACGGTTGAGCTGGCTGTGGTTGAGTTTGCTGGTTCTGGTCATTGACCAGGCCAGCAAGTTCTACTTCGAAGGCAAGCTCGAAATGTATCAACAGATTGTGGTGATCCCTGATTACTTCAGCTGGACCTTGGCCTACAACACCGGCGCAGCCTTCAGCTTCCTGGCTGACAGCTCCGGCTGGCAGCGCTGGCTGTTCGCCCTGATCGCGATTGTGGTCAGTGCGGTGCTGGTGGTCTGGCTCAAGCGTCTGGGCCGCAACGAAACCTGGCTGGCCGTCGCTTTGGCACTGGTGCTGGGTGGCGCGTTGGGCAATCTGTACGACCGCATTGCCCTGGGCCATGTGATCGATTTCATTCTGGTGCACTGGCAGAACCGCCATCATTTCCCGGCGTTCAACTTCGCCGACAGCGCCATCACTGTTGGTGCGGTGATGCTGGCACTGGATATGTTCAAAAGTAAAAAGACCGGAGAAGCCGTTCATGACTGAACAGGTATTGGCTGAGCAACGCATCGGCCAGAACACGGAAGTCACTTTGCACTTTGCATTGCGCCTGGAGAACGGCGACACCGTCGACAGCACGTTCGACAAAGCCCCGGCGACCTTCAAGGTCGGCGACGGCAACCTGCTGCCGGGTTTCGAAGCGGCGCTGTTCGGCTTCAAGGCCGGCGACAAGCGCACGCTGACCGTCGAGCCGGAAAACGCTTTCGGCCAGCCGAACCCGCAGAACGTGCAGATCATCCCGCGTTCGCAGTTCGTCGACATGGAGTTGTCGCCGGGTTTGCTGGTGATCTTCAACGATGCGGCCAATACTGAGCTGCCAGGTGTAGTGAAAGAGTTCGATGACACGCAAGTGACCATCGACTTCAATCACCCGCTGTCGGGCAAGACGCTGACCTTTGACGTGGAAATCATTTCCGTCAAAGCGCTGTAACTGACCGCACACGGGTCAAAATGTGGGAGCGAGCCTGCTCGCGAAAGCGGTGTGTCAGGCACCGTAGATGTTGAATGTGCTGACGCCTTCGCGAGCAGGCTCGCTCCCACAATGTTTTCCACTGTTTTCGCTATTTCTTGCGCGCAAGACACGAGGCACAGCATGCAAATCAAACTCGCCAACCCCCGTGGCTTCTGCGCCGGCGTGGACCGGGCGATCGAAATCGTCAACCGCGCCCTGGAAGTCTTCGGGCCGCCGATCTATGTGCGCCATGAAGTGGTGCACAACAAGTTCGTCGTTGAAGACCTGCGCAGCCGTGGGGCGATCTTCGTCGAAGAGCTGGATCAGGTGCCGGATGACGTCATCGTGATTTTCAGTGCTCACGGCGTATCTCAAGCCGTGCGCACCGAAGCCGCTGGCCGTGGCCTGAAAGTATTCGACGCCACTTGCCCGCTGGTGACCAAGGTGCACATCGAAGTGGCGAAATACAGCCGCGACGGTCGTGAGTGCATCCTGATCGGCCACGCCGGTCACCCGGAAGTCGAAGGCACCATGGGTCAGTACGACGGCAGCAATGGCGGCGCGATTTACCTCGTCGAAGACGAGAAAGACGTTGCCGAGTTGCAGGTGCACAACCCGGAAAAACTGGCTTTCGTTACTCAGACGACGCTGTCGATGGACGACACCAGTCGCGTCATCGATGCCTTGCGCACGCGCTTCCCGGCCATCGGTGGTCCGCGCAAGGACGACATCTGCTACGCCACGCAAAACCGCCAGGACGCGGTCAAGCAATTGGCCGACGAGTGCGACGTGGTTCTGGTAGTCGGAAGCCCGAACAGCTCCAACTCCAACCGTCTGCGTGAGCTCGCCGAGCGCATGGCTACACCGGCCTACCTGATCGACGGTGCCGAAGACCTGCAAAAGAGCTGGTTCGATGGCGTTGAGCGTATCGGCATCACCGCCGGGGCGTCCGCGCCGGAAGTGCTGGTGCGCGGCGTGATTCAGCAATTGCAGGCCTGGGGCGCGACCGGTGCCGATGAATTGGCCGGGCGCGAAGAGAACATCACCTTCTCGATGCCTAAAGAGCTGCGCGTGCGTTCGATCTGATACGTTTGGCTTTTTGACACAGCGCCTGCTCAGCTTCTTCGCTGCTCAGGCGCACGCGACCGGTCGCCGCCAGCACTATCTGGCGCTGGCTGACCGGCTCGCGAGCCGAGCAGACATGTAATGTCCCTGCCTGAAACGCCCGCCCGGGCATCAGCGGTTGCCCCAGACTGCTGAAACGTACGTAACGACTCACCGACCAATTACCGACAATCGGCACCTGCGTGTCACTCACACTTTCTTGCAGCAGCGGATTGCTGCTGTCCTTCGGCCCCTGGCCGCTGATATCCAGAATGATCCGCCAGCCCTGACTCCAGTCGCCGTTGATGCCATGAATCACCACGCTCTGATTGCGCGTGATGGCCAGTGTGCGGGCGTTGCGAAGGCCATCAAGCAGCGATTGCGCCGCTTGATCCCGATGGTTCGATTCTCTGAGTGTGGCAAACGCCGGACTGACCAACAGCAGAACAATTGCGCCAATCGCCAGTCCCATAAGCAGTTCTATCAGGCTGAAACCCTGTTGCGGCATGAAAGCTCCCTCCGTGGAGTGTGATGAACGGCGCGCTCCGTGCGCCGGGCAGGGCAAATCAACCGACGCGGGCCGGTTGAATGTTCTAGCGTGTAGAAGCAGGTATAGCCGACGGCAACGGAGGGCATTGATGGATCTTCGTACAAAAGGTTTCACGCTGATCGAGTTGTTGGTTGCGATCGCGATCTTCGTGATCCTGATCACCCTGGCGGTGCCGGCGTTCACTCGTTCGATACAGGGCAGCAAGGCTGATACCGAGATGGGTGACCTGCAACGGGCGATCAATTTCGCCAGGCTCGAAGCGATCGACCGTGGCACCACCCTGCGCCTGCGCCCGACCGCTGGAGGCAGCGTCTGGACCGGTGAATTGGCGGTTTACGACAGTACTGGCAATCCGGCCAATGTGTTGCGGGTTGTTCCCGCGATGAGCAGCGGCGCCACTCTGACGCTACCCTCAGGAGTGACCGCACTGGATTTCAACAACCTCGGTGGTCTGGCAGCGCCGTCGACGGCGGTGACCATCAGTTACACGTTGGGAACGCAAAGCAGGACGCTGAACGTGTGTTTGAACGGACGAATTCAATTGGGTGGAAGTTGCGGATGAGGGCAAGGAGTCAATACGTACAGCAGGGCATGACGCTGATCGAAGTACTGGTCGCGTTGCTGATTCTGACGGTCGGGCTGCTGGGCGCGGCAGCGGTGCAACTGAATGCGCTGAAGTACACCGACAGCTCGCGGATGACCAGCCAGGCCAGTTTCATCGCCTACGACATCATGGACCGCATCCGCGCCAACTCTGGCGCCGACTACACCGTCACGCCGCCGACTTCGGCCAATCTCAGCGTTGCGCGCGACCAGGATCTCTACGATTTCACCACCAACATCGTCAACTTCGGCGGCCCGACCGCGACAGGCAGCATCACCCTCAATCAGCGGGTTTACACGATTACCATCAACTGGAGCGATGCGCGAGCCGCCAACAGCGCCAGTGCTCAACGCAGTTTTGTCCTGACCAGCCGCGCCGCCGTCGATCCGGTGGCTACACCATGAGGCGTGGTCAGCGTGGTTTTGGTCTGATCGAGATGCTCGTCGCCCTGGCACTGGGGCTGATTGTGGTGCTGGGCGTGGTGCAGATTTTCATCGCGGCGAAAAATACTTATGTCAGCCAGAACAGCGCCGCCGCGATGCAGGAAGACGCGCGGTTCGTATTGAGCAAGATGATTCAGGAAATTCGCATGGTCGGGATGTTCGGTTGTTTGGGCACCATCCTCGATTCGAGCTCCGCGGGCGACTTCAACGCTGCGCAGGTCATGCCGATCAGTTGGGACAATGCCAACCTGAAACTGACGCTGGTCACCGCCGATATCGGCAGCGGCGGGGGCACGCCGACCTGGACGGTGCTCTCCGACTGCCGTAACAGTGCAACGGCGTATACCGGCTTGCGATCTCCGGCGAGCGGACAGATCGCGTTTCCGATCCGGCGTCTGATCTACAGTTTCAGTAACAATCAGATTCTCATGGGCACCGGCAGCGGCACACCGACGCAGCAGGTGCTGGTGAACAACGTCAGTGCGTTCACTGTGATGTTCGGTCTGGCCAGTTCCGCGACAGATGTGGCCGCTTCGACTTATAGCGCCAACCCCAGTGATCCGGCGCGCATCCGTAGTGTGCGCCTGAGCCTGACCCTCAACGATCCGAACAATCGGGTGCGCAGTCAAACCTTCAACGTGGTTGCCGCTTTGCGCAACCGCTTGCAGTGAGGGCGCGCTGATGAGGATTTCTCTTCACACTCGTCAGGCGCAGCACGGCATGGTCTTGCTGGTGAGTTTGGTGTTCCTGTTGTTGCTGACCTTGATTGGTCTGTCGTCGATGCAGAGCGCCAACCTGCAGGAAAAAATGGCCGGCAGCGTGAGTCTGCGTAATCAGTCGTTTCAGACTGCCGAGGCGGCGTTGCGGATTGGCGAAAGTGCGGTGCAACTGGACAGTTATTCGCTGGCCGTGTGCAGCGGTATCACGCAATGCGCGCCGCCAGCGGAGTCATCAGTGGTCAGCGCGGCGGGGCTCAACTCGACTTCCGGGGTCACCTGGATTGCGGCCGGAAATGGATTCTATGGAGTACAGAACATCGGTACGACTCTGACGGCCGTGAACGTACCGAGCAATACCTCTGCGACGTTGTATCGGGTTACAGCGGTCGGCATCGCCGGCACTTCGCGTAGCGTGGTGGAGAGTGTTTATGCGAAGTATTGAGCGCTGCATATCTCTATGGATCGGCATGCTGCTGAGCTTTTATCTGGCGGCACCGGCCTATGCGTTCACGCCTTCCGATTCGCCGCTATTGAGTGCGGCGGCGGTGCCACCCAACGTCATGCTGCTGATCGACGATTCGGGGAGTATGAACAGCATCATCTATTCCAGCGGATTCGATCCGAACGTCAACCGCACACCCGCCCGGCAGTGCAATGCGTTTCTCGGATTGTGCTCTGCACTCAATGCTCCGCAGATAACCGGCGACACAGTATTTCTATCGAGCCTGCCGACTTCCGGATGCTCTGGAGGCGCTTACGCGTTCTACAACAACAGTTTGGCGCCGTTGTGCCTGAAACTTCCCGACCCCGTAGGCAACGAGAACACGCGATATTCGGCAGATTACATTTCCTACATTGTCGGCCTGGCCACCAATAACGGCACTCGCGATTTCACGACCGGCGCTATTCCCAACGATTACCGAATGAACGTCGCGCGCAACGTTTCCACGGCATTGGTGAGCAGCAACCGCACTTTGCGCATGGGCCTGTCGACATTCAACCCGGCCACCAGCAGTAATCCGGGCAACGGCGGTTTCATCGCCCGCTCGATCAGCGATCTATCGCCGGTCACCGGCAGCGTCACCCAAGCCCAGGCAGACACTAACTACAATGCGCTGATTTCATCGATCAGTGGCCTGAACGCCGTGGCCAATACGCCGTTGGCCGAGAGCTATTACGAAGTCACCCGCTACATGCGTGGCCTGGCGCCTTACTACAACAGCACACCAGCGACCTATACCAGCCCGATCCAGTACCGCTGCCAGAAAAACTACGGCGTGGTGATTACTGACGGCCTGCCGACTTACGATCGTACCTTTGCGACCAACGATCCACTGGGCGGCAGCCGCTTGCCGAATTGGGATGGCGTGAATAATGACGGCGACAACCTTAACGGTGACGGTGAAGGCGACACGCTGTATCTGGATGACATTGCCAAATTTGCCTTTGACATCGACATGCGTTCGACCGGTAACGATGCAGCGGGCAAGAGCTGGAACGCAGTAGATTTTCCCAGGCAGAACATGAATACCTACACCGTGGGTTTCGCCGCGGATAACGACATGTTGTCCGACGCCGCCAGTTATGGGCAGGGCAGGTATTACCAAGCGACTGACAGCACGGGACTCAATGCCGCCTTGTCGTCGGCACTGAGCGATATCACCTCCAAGGCCGGCTCTGGTGGTGCCGGCGTCGCCAGCAGCAGCACGTTGACCATTGGCAGCAGTTTTTATCAAACCACTTACGATCCCAAGGATTGGCGCGGCACGATCAGGTCGTTCGGCTTCACCGCGACCGGCACGGTGAATACCTCGGCTGTGCAATGGACGACCGACACCACCATCGTGCCCTCTGCCACGGCACCGACTTTTCAATCATGGAACACCGTAAGCAATGCGCCGATAGCCCTAGCATTCGGCAACTTTTCCCCAGCCCAGCAGACGACGCTGAATCAGGGCCTGCCCACCGGTATCAACGGCAATGATCTTGTGGAGTGGAGCAAAGGGACTAACAAGGCCGGGCTCAAAGTGCGCGGTGTGCTGCTTGGCGATATTATCAATTCGCCGCTGGTACTCGCGTCGCCTGCAGACAAGAGCGCCTCTGATCTGTCGGGCGATAGCAGTTACACCAACTACCTGACGACCAAGGCTGCAAACATGAATGCCAGTCTGGTGGTGAACGCCAATGACGGTTTCGTCAACGTGATCAATTCGGCGAACGGCACACGTCGTTATGCGTACATGCCCTCCAGCGTGCTGCCGTCGTTGCGTCTGATCGCGGACACCAACTACGTCAACGGCGTCAGCCACAAGTTTCTGGTGGATGGTCAGGTCGGCGTGTTCGATGCGCAGGCCGGCACCAACTGGAAAACTCTAGCCATTGGTGGCACTGGGGCCGGCGGTAAAACCTTTTATGGACTGCAACTGTTTGATGCCTCGGCGGGCAATGTCATCAGGGCATTGTGGGAAGCCAGTGCGCCGGTCACCGCCAACACGGCGAACGCGTTCAATGATCTGGGTTACGCCTACGCCCGTCCGGAAGTGGCACGCTTGGCCAATGGTCGCTGGGCGACATTCATTGCCAACGGCTACGGCAGCAATTCGGGCGTTGCAGCTTTATATGTACTGGATGCGCTGGATGGTTCGCTGATCAGGAAAATCGTTATCGACAGCACGGAAACCAGCAACGGTTTGTCGTCGGTGAAACTCAAGGTCAACTCTTCGAATGTAGTGCAGGCCGCTTACGGTGGCGACTTGAAGGGGCGGTTATGGAAGTTCGACCTGAGTGCCACGTCCTCCGACAGTTGGGGCGTGGCGTTTTCCGGCAAGCCACTGTTCACCGCGGCGGGCGGGGCGACTCAACCGATCACCGCGCAGCCGTTACTGGCGGATAATGCGCTGGGCGGCAAACAGATCTTCGTTGGTACCGGCAAGTTCAATGAAACGGCCGACAAGACCAATAAGGATTTGCAGGCGTTCTATTCCGTATGGGACGCCGATGGTGGTTCTGGTCAACTGACTGTCAGCAGTCTGCAGCCGCAGGCGATCACCGGGTCATTTGCCGGCAGCTCTGGACAGTTTCTGACCACAACGCAGAATGACACGACGTATCCGGCGGAGAAGGGTTGGTATCTGCCGCTGGTGTACAACAACGTGCTGACCGGCGAGCGGGTGATCAATCAGGCGAGTATCGTGCTGGGCCGTATTGTCTTTACCACGGCCAGTGTTGATACCACCGATCCCTGTGCGAGTTTTGGTACCGGCAAACTGATCGAACTGGATGCGTTCAGCGGTAAGATGCTCAACTATGCCGTCATCGACACCAATACTGACCGTTTGGTCGACAGCAATGACACGATATCCAGTGGTGTGATATTCACCGGTGGCATTCCGACCCTTAACGTCATCTCCGCAAATGCCACCGAAAAGCTTGTGGGCGACACCAGTGGCACCATCACAACCGTTGTGGAAAAGGGCGGCGGTGGCAGCCGTCGTATCATGTGGCGACAAATACAGTAAGTGAGAGTTTGAGGCATGCGCAGATTCAACCGAGGCTTCACCCTGATCGAAATCATGATCGTGATTGCGATCATCGGGATCGTCATCACCATCGCCGCACCGAGCTATACCGAGTACCTGAAAAAGGGCCGTCGCGCTGAAGTGGTGTCTTTGCTCTCCGAACAGGCGCAGACCCTCGAGCGCTTCTACACCCGAAACAATACCTACACCAATGTCACCGGACTCAGCACGGGCAATGATTTCTACACCCTCACCCCGACCATCGCTGACCAGACCTTCCTGCTGACCGCTACCCGCAAAACGGGTACCTCCATGGCCACCGACAAGTGCGGGGATTTCACCCTGACCAACACCGGTGTTCGCAGCATGAACAACGCGACTACCGGGCTGACCACCAAGGATTGCTGGGGCCGCTGAGACGCTTTCTTTTCGGGCGCCTTTTGCGCCCATTGTCTTTTTTACGGTTGGATCAAACATGACCAGGCAACAGCAAGTGGTGATTGTCGGTGGCGGGGTGATTGGCCTGCTGACCGCCTACAACCTCGCCTTCGAAGTGCGCAGCGTGGTGCTGCTCGATCGTTCGAACCTCGGCCAGGAATCGTCTTGGGCGGGCGGCGGTATCGTTTCGCCGCTGTATCCGTGGCGTTATAGCCCGGCAGTCACCGCGCTGGCGCATTGGTCGCAGGATTTTTATCCACAGCTCGGCGAGCGTTTGTTTGCCGACACTGGCGTTGACCCTGAAGTGCACACCACCGGCCTGTACTGGCTGGACTTGGACGATGAAGCCGAAGCGCTGGCCTGGGCCAAGCGGGAAAATCGCCCGTTGCGGGCTGTGGATATCTCGGCGGCGCATGATGCGGTGCCGGTGCTCGGTGGTGGTTTTTCCCGGGCGATCTACATGGCGGATGTCGCCAACGTGCGCAATCCGCGCTTGGTCAAGTCGCTGAAAGCGGCGTTGCAGGCACTGCCGAACGTGGCCATTCACGAACAATGCGAAGTCAGCGGGTTTGTCCGCGAGGGAGAGCAGGTTGTTGGCGTCGAGACGTCGAAGGGTGTGATCAACGGTGATCAGGTCGTGCTGACTGCTGGGGCGTGGAGCGGTGATCTGCTCAAGACGCTGGACCTGGCGCTGCCGGTCGAGCCAGTCAAAGGCCAGATGATTCTCTACAAGTGTGCGGCGGATTTCCTGCCTAGCATGGTATTGGCCAAGGGCCGTTATGCGATTCCGCGTCGCGACGGGCATATCCTGATCGGCAGCACGCTGGAGCACGAAGGCTACGACAAGACCCCAACCGATGTTGCACTGGAAAGTCTCAAGGCTTCGGCGGTTGAGTTGTTACCGGCGCTGGCGGATGCCGAAGTAGTCGGGCACTGGGCGGGGTTGCGTCCGGGCTCTCCGGAGGGGATTCCCTACATTGGCCGGGTGCCTGGGTTTGCCGGGTTGTGGCTGAACTGCGGGCATTACCGCAATGGGCTGGTGTTGGCGCCGGCGTCGTGTCAGTTGTTTGCTGATGTGATGCTGGGAAGGGCGCCGATTATTGATCCGACGCCGTATGCGCCGGAAGGCCGCATTTAGTCTGATATTTCTCTGTAGCCTGGCAGATCGCTTTCTGCGAGCAGGCTCACTCCCACAGTTGATCTTTGTCGATCACAAAATCCAATGTGGGAGCGAGCCTGCTCGCGAAGGGGCCCTCAATCCAAACCGAGTTTCTTCAGCCGATAGCGCATCGACCGAAACGAAAGACTCAACCGCTGCGCCGCCGCCGTACGATTCCAGCGCGTTTCCTCCAGCGCCTGCAAGATCAGCTTCCGCTCGACGTTCTCCAGATAATCTTCCAGATTATCGATCTGGGTCAGATCGGCAATCCCGCCATCCGCCGCGCAGTTTCCTTCACTCAGACGCAAATCCTGCGCCTCGATCGTGCGGTTTTCACACAAGGTGTGCGCTCGTTCGAGAACGTTCTCCAGCTCCCGTACATTGCCCGGAAACCGGTAATTCTTCAGCGCTTCCAAAGCCTGCGGATGCAAGCGTGCTGCCGGCTGGCCTGTGTCTTTGGCGAGGCGCTTGAGCATATTGGCCGCCAGCACTTCAATGTCATCACGGCGCTCACGCAGGGGCGGCACGCGCAATTCAATCACGTTCAGGCGGTAGTAAAGGTCCTGACGAAAGCGTTCGGCCGCGACTTCGGCATCGAGATCCTTGTGCGTGGCGCAGAGAATCCGCACATCCACCACGTTCTCTTGTTGACCGCCGACACTGCGCACGGCTTTTTCCTGAATCGCCCGCAGCAGTTTTACTTGCATCGACAACGGCAAGTCCGCCACTTCATCAAGAAACAACGTGCCGCCATTGGCGGCCTGAAACAACCCGGGCTTGTCCTCGACCGCGCCGGTAAAGCTGCCTTTACGATGACCGAAAAACTCGCTTTCCATCAGTTCCGAGGGGATTGCCCCACAGTTCACCGGCACGAACGGCTGGCCGGCGCGTGGCCCCTGTTCATGAATCAGGCGCGCAACCAGTTCCTTGCCACTGCCCGATTCGCCACTGATGTACACCGGCGCCTGACTGCGAGCGAGTTTGTCGATTTGCTTGCGCAAGTTGCGCATCGGCGGCGAATCACCGAGCAGGCGTCGATCAATCGTGGTGAAACTGCCTCCAGCCGCCGACATCCGCAGGGCTGTGCCGACCAGTTCGCGCAGGCGCGTGAGGTCGACCGGTTTGGTCAGGAAGTCGAAAGCACCGGCTTTCAAGGCGTTGATTGCCGTTTCCAGGCTGCCATAGGCCGTAATCATCGCCACCGGCAGCTGTGGATAACGCTGCTGAATATGCTGCACCAGTTCCAGCCCTGTACCGTCGGGCAAGCGCATGTCGGTCAGGCACAGGTCGAAGCTCTCGCGGTTCAGCAGTGCCTGCGCTTCAGCCAGATTGCGCGCGCTGTAGGTGTCGAGTTTCATCCGTCCCAGGGTGATTTCCAGGAGTTCGCGGATATCCGGTTCGTCGTCGACGATGAGGATTTTTTGCCGTGGGCTCGTATTCAACTTTGTTTCCGTCCGTGAGCAAAGGTGATGCGAAAGCAGCCGCCGCCTTGGCGTGATTGAAAGTCTAGGCGCGCTTGGTTGCTTTCGCACAGCTCACGGGACAGATAAAGCCCAAGGCCGGTGCCTTGGCTGCTGGTGGTGAAGAACGGTTCGAACAAATGCGTCTGTTCATCGGCAGGCACGCCGGGGCCGTTGTCCTGCACTTCGAGGACCGCCAACTGGCTGTCGGGATCGGTGAAAAGGGCCAGCCAGACTTCGGCTTGATCATGCAGCAGGGCGCTGTGGCGCCAGCCATTGCGTAACAGATTGTCGAGAATCTGCGTGAGCTGATTGGGGTCCATCAGCGTGGTGAAGTCTCCTGAATTGATCCGCAGATGAATCTGCTGGCGCTCGCTGGCCTGTTCACGGCTTTCGGCGACGAAGTTTTCCAGCCACGGCTTGAGATCCAGCCGTTGTGGTGCGCTCTGCTGGCGGCGGGACAGTTGCAGGACGTTTTCGATGACTCGGTTCATGCGCTGGGAGTGATCTTGAATAATCTGCGTCAGACGCCGATCGGCGCTATCGAGTTCCTCGGATTCAGCCAATAGCTGCGCGGCGTGACTGATGGCACCGAGCGGATTGCGGATCTCGTGGGCGATGCCGGCGGTCAAGCGGCCGAGTGCGGCAAGTTTCAGTTGCTGCGCTTGCTGGGCGATTTGCGCGAGGTCTTCGAGAAACACCAGGGTTTGCTGGTTGGGGCTCTGTTCGAGGGCGATGAAGCTCGGTTGCAGCTCCAGGCCGTTGCCGGGGATTTTCAGGCTCTGCGGGCGCAAGGTCGGGTTGTTCATCCACAGTTGCAGGCGATCGACCAGCGCCGTCGAATAGTCATCGATCAGATGCCCCTGAAGGTGCGATTGCGCGAGCAGGGTTTGCGCGCTGTGGTTGGCCAGTTGCACCCGCCGCTCCTCATCGAGCACCAGAATACCGGTGCGCATGCGTTGCAGGATCAGCGCGTTGAGGGCTTCGAGGCTGACCACTTCACTGGCACGTTGCTCGGCAAGGGTTTCGCTGACTTCGAGGCGGCGGATCAACCCCTGCACCAGCAACGACGCGGCAAAGCACAGCGCGCCGAGGGTGCCGGCTTGCAGGTATTCATTGGCATTCAGCGGATGGTTGAAGCTCAGCAGGAAACTCGAACCGACGATGCCCAGCGCACCGATGGCGGCAATCAGGAGGCCGATGCGCCGCCGTAGCAAGGTGTTGCTGATCGCCACCGAGACAATCAGCAGATTGCCCAGCGCGCTGCCGACGCCGCCCGCCGCAAAGAACAAAGCGCATAAAAGCAGGACATCAACGAGGGCCAGACTGAACAGTTGCG
Source organism: Pseudomonas tensinigenes (assembly GCF_014268445.2). Taxonomy (NCBI): domain Bacteria; kingdom Pseudomonadati; phylum Pseudomonadota; class Gammaproteobacteria; order Pseudomonadales; family Pseudomonadaceae; genus Pseudomonas; species Pseudomonas tensinigenes. The sequence continues at coordinate 5,894,737 of NZ_CP077089.1, read as the reverse complement.
CTGGCCGTCGGGTGTTCTCAAGGAACACCACCAACAGAATGTTGAGGATCAGATACAGCCAACTGCCACCGCGCAGCAATTCGTCGTTGGCTGACGTCAGCAGGCGGTTGTCCATGTTGCTGGAGATCAGCAGCACCAGGGTGATGCCGACGCTTAAACGGTAAAGATGATAAAGGCGCAGCAGGCGCTGCGCCTGTTTGCTGTCGGCGCTGGTGGCCTCAGCGATCACTGGCACCTGGGCCTTGCTCAAGGTGAGCCTGGCTGCAATACCACTGTTGTTGCACGCTTAGCGCGCGGTCGCGCGGTAGATGCACGCCGCAATGGGCGCAGCGCACCATCGGTGGCGCGTCCTGTTCGCGAGGGGCGCGATTGGATTGATTGGACGCGGCAGGCGCCTTGAATTTACGCCACAACCATATCGCGGCGAAAATCACGACGATCCAGAACAATAAACGAAGCATGATGAGCGGCTTTTTGACTGATGATCCGGCAGTTTAGCCAAGCTCCCGACAAGCGCACAGCCTATTAACGCGCGGCAATAAAAAAGGGAGATCCGCAGATCTCCCTTTTCGGTGCAACCGGTGTGATCAGTCGAACACGCCGAAAGTCATGTAGCTGAACCACGAGCGGTCGGTGTTGCTCGACTCAGGCTCTGGCTCTTCGATCACGTCGCCGTTTTCGTCTTTAGGCTTGAGCTCGTTCGGGATCGCGTCTTTCGCGTCCTGGAACTGCTTCTGCACGTCCTGGTTGGCGCGGGTTTCGCCCGGCGGCAGCGGTGGACGCGATTCGATCAGACCCAGAGTCGCCTTGCTCAGGAACGAGCGGTTGTCGGCTTCGGCAACCCGTGGCACGAACTGACCGTCTTGCAGGCTCGGGTGATTCGGGTAGTTGAGCTTCAGGGTTTCCAGGCTGGTGTTGGCCAGTTCGTCCAGGTGCAGACGCTGGTATGCCTCAGTCATCACCGCCAGGCCGTCGCCGACCGATGGGGTTTCCTGGAAGTTTTCCACTACATAACGGCCACGGTTGGCAGCGGCTACATAAGCCTGACGGGTCAGGTAGTAGTCGGCCACGTGGATTTCGTAGGCCGCCAGCAGGTTGCGCAGGTAGATCATGCGCTGCTTGGCGTCCGGCGCGTAGCGGCTGTTCGGGTAACGGCTGGTCAGCTGGGCGAACTCGTTGTACGAGTCGCGCGCGGCGCCCGGGTCACGCTTGGTCATGTCCAGTGGCAGGAAGCGCGCCAGCAGGCCAACGTCTTGGTCGAAAGAAGTCAGACCTTTCAGGTAGTAGGCGTAATCCACGTTCGGGTGCTGCGGGTGCAAACGAATGAAACGCTCGGCGGCAGACTTTGCAGCTTCCGGCTCGGCGTTCTTATAGTTGGCGTAGATCAGCTCCAGCTGTGCCTGATCGGCGTAGCGACCGAACGGATAACGCGACTCCAGAGCCTTCAGCTTGGCTGTGGCGCTGGTGTAGCTATTGTTGTCCAGGTCAGTCTGAGCCTGCTGATACAGCTCGGCTTCGCTGAGGTTTTCGTCTACGACTTCCTTCGATGAGCAAGCAGCGGTCAATGCGAGGATGGCGATCAGCAGCAGGTGTTTCACTTGCATGGCGGCTTGCGTCCCTATGACGGCCGCTGTCTTGGGCGGGGCCGTCCTGTTATGATGAGCGCCCCGTTGAAAAGCCTCGGGGCAAAAGACGCCGTATTTAACCACAAGCGCGCAGCCGAAACCAAAAGCTGTGCCGACGCACAGTCAGAGCATGTCCGATAAAATTGAACTTCGCGCAGAGGTGCCGTCCGAATTGGGCGGCCAACGCCTCGATCAAGTCGCTGCCCAACTCTTCGCTGAGCACTCTCGCTCGCGCCTTTCCGCCTGGATCAAAGAAGGTCGCCTGACTGTGGACGGGGCGGTCATCCGCCCTCGCGACATCGTGCACGGCGGTGCCATCCTTGAGCTGACTGCCGAGCAGGAAGCCCAGGGCGAATGGATCGCCCAGGACATCGAACTCGACATCGTCTATGAAGACGACGACATCCTGGTGATCAACAAGCCTGCGGGCCTGGTGGTACACCCGGCTGCCGGTCACGCCGATGGCACGCTGCTCAACGCGTTGCTGCACCATGTGCCGGACATCATCAATGTCCCGCGCGCCGGTATCGTGCATCGTCTGGACAAGGACACCACCGGTCTGATGGTGGTGGCCAAGACCATTCAGGCGCAGACCAAGCTGGTGACGCAACTGCAGAGTCGCAGCGTCAGCCGCATCTATGAGTGCATCGTGATCGGTGTGGTCACCGCTGGGGGCAAGATCAACGCCCCGATCGGTCGCCACGGCCAGCAGCGCCAGCGCATGGCGGTGATGGAGGGCGGCAAGCCTGCCGTCAGTCACTACCGTGTGCTGGAGCGCTTCCGCTCGCACACCCACGTACGGGTGAAGCTGGAAACCGGTCGTACTCACCAGATTCGCGTACACATGTCGCACATCAACTTCCCGTTGGTCGGCGATCCGGCGTATGGCGGCCGTTTCCGCATTCCGCCAGCCGCGAACCCGACGATGGTGGAATCCCTCAAGCATTTCCCGCGTCAGGCCCTGCACGCGCGCTTCCTTGAGCTGGATCATCCGACGACCGGTGAACGCATGAGCTGGGAATCGCCGCTGCCGGAAGATTTCGTCTGGCTGCTGACCCTGCTCAAGCAGGATCGCGAGGCATTCGTCGGATGAACTGGCTGACGCCGGACTGGCCTGCGCCGGCCAGCGTCAAAGCCTGCGTCACCACCCGCGAGGGTGGCGTCAGCGAGGCGCCGTTCGACAGCCTCAATCTGGGCGATCATGTCGATGATCGCCCGGAAGCAGTTGCCGAAAACCGTCGGCGCCTGACCGATCACTTCTCTATACAGACTGCCTGGTTGCAGCAAGTGCACGGGATTACCGTGGCGCATGCTGATCCGGGCATTGTCGCGACTGCAGATGCCAGTTGGACGACAACCCCCGGAATTGCCTGCACTGCGATGACGGCGGATTGCCTGCCGGCATTGTTCTGTGATCGTGCTGGCACTCGTGTGGCAGCGGCCCATGCCGGTTGGCGTGGTCTGGCGGCGGGCGTGCTGGAAGCGACGCTCGACAGTCTCGATGTTCCGGCGGGAGAGGTGCTGGTCTGGCTCGGTCCGGCCATTGGCCCGCAAGCCTTTGAAGTCGGCCCGGAAGTGCGGGAAGTCTTCATCAATCAATTGCCCGCAGCGGCAGAAGCCTTCGTACCGAGCCCCAATGCCGGCAAGTTCATGGCTGACATCTACAAGCTGGCTCGCCTGCGTCTGGCTGAACGTGGTGTCACTGCTGTTTATGGCGGCGGTTTCTGCACCGTGACCGATCCGCGCTTCTTCTCCTATCGCCGTGCCCCACGCACCGGTCGCTTTGCCTCCCTTATCTGGCTCACCCGCTAGACTTGCCTGACCTGAATCAACCCTCTGACGCTTGAATCTCCCAGAATCGACCGCATCTACAGTGGTATCTGGCAGGTTTCTTTATTCAGGATGGTTTTTAGGTCCGGCCTGCTCAAAAGGAAGGTGACTTATGCGAATAGACCGTTTAACCAGCAAATTACAGTTGGCCTTGTCCGACGCCCAGTCGTTGGCTGTCGGCCACGATCATCCGGCGATTGAGCCGGCGCACTTGATGCAAGCCATGCTTGAACAGCAGGGTGGTTCGATCAAACCTCTGCTGATGCAGGTGGGCTTCGACGTCAACAGCTTGCGCAAAGAGCTGACCAAAGAGCTCGACCAATTACCGAAAATCCAGAACCCGACCGGCGACGTCAACATGTCGCAGGATCTGGCGCGCCTGCTCAATCAGGCTGACCGTCTGGCCCAGCAGAAGGGCGACCAGTTCATTTCCAGCGAATTGGTGTTACTTGCGGCGATGGATGAGAACAGCAAGCTCGGCAAGTTGCTGCTCGGCCAGGGCGTGAGCAAGAAAGCCCTGGAAAACGCGATCAACAACCTGCGTGGCGGCGAAGCGGTAAACGACGCCAACCACGAAGAGTCGCGCCAGGCGCTGGATAAATACACCGTCGACCTGACCAAGCGCGCCGAAGACGGCAAGCTTGATCCGGTGATCGGCCGTGACGACGAAATCCGTCGCACCATTCAGGTTCTGCAACGCCGCACCAAGAACAACCCGGTGCTGATCGGTGAGCCTGGCGTGGGTAAAACCGCGATTGCCGAAGGTCTGGCCCAGCGCATCATCAACGGCGAAGTGCCGGACGGCCTTAAAGGCAAGCGTCTGCTCTCGCTCGATATGGGCGCGCTGATTGCCGGTGCCAAGTATCGCGGTGAGTTCGAAGAACGCCTGAAATCGCTGCTCAACGAGCTGTCGAAACAGGAAGGGCAGATCATTCTGTTTATCGACGAATTGCACACCATGGTCGGCGCCGGTAAAGGCGAAGGCTCGATGGATGCTGGCAACATGCTCAAACCGGCGCTGGCGCGCGGTGAGTTGCATTGCGTTGGCGCGACCACGCTCAACGAGTATCGCCAATATATAGAGAAGGACGCGGCGCTCGAGCGACGCTTCCAGAAAGTATTGGTGGATGAGCCGAGCGAAGAAGACACCATCGCCATCCTGCGCGGCCTTAAAGAGCGTTACGAGGTTCACCACAAGGTGGCGATCACCGACGGCGCGATCATTGCGGCAGCGAAGCTCAGTCATCGCTATATCACTGACCGGCAACTGCCGGACAAGGCCATCGACCTGATTGACGAGGCCGCCAGCCGCATCCGCATGGAAATCGACTCCAAGCCGGAAGTGCTCGATCGTCTCGAGCGTCGCCTGATTCAGTTGAAGGTGGAATCCCAGGCGCTGAAGAAGGAAAGCGACGAAGCGGCGATGAAACGTCTGGAAAAACTCCAGGAAGAAATCGTCCGTCTCGAGCGTGAGTACTCGGATCTGGAAGAAATCTGGAACTCGGAAAAAGCCGAGGTGCAGGGTTCTGCGCAGATTCAGCAGAAGATCGAACAGTCGCGTCAGGAGCTGGAAGCCGCACGCCGTAAAGGCGACCTCAATCGCATGGCCGAGTTGCAGTACGGGGTGATCCCGGATCTGGAGCGCAGCCTGCAAATGGTCGATCAGCACGGCAAGAGCGAAAACCAGCTGCTGCGCAGCAAGGTGACTGAAGAAGAGATCGCCGAAGTCGTATCGAAGTGGACCGGCATTCCGGTGTCGAAAATGCTCGAAGGCGAGCGCGACAAGCTGATGAAAATGGAAAGCCTGTTGCACAAACGCGTTATCGGTCAGGAAGAAGCCGTGGTCGCCGTGGCCAACGCGGTACGACGTTCGCGTGCCGGGTTGTCTGATCCGAATCGTCCGAGCGGCTCGTTCATGTTCCTCGGCCCGACCGGTGTCGGTAAAACCGAGCTGTGCAAGGCGCTGGCCGAATTCCTCTTTGATACTGAAGAGGCGATGGTGCGGATCGACATGTCCGAGTTCATGGAGAAACATTCCGTGGCTCGCCTGATCGGTGCGCCACCGGGATATGTCGGTTACGAAGAAGGCGGTTATCTGACCGAGGCTGTGCGTCGCAAGCCTTATTCGGTGATCCTGCTGGACGAAGTCGAGAAGGCGCACCCGGATGTGTTCAACATCTTGCTGCAAGTGCTCGAGGATGGTCGCCTGACCGACAGCCATGGCCGCACGGTGGACTTCCGCAATACCGTGATCGTCATGACCTCGAACCTCGGCTCTGTGCAGATTCAGGAGCTGGTCGGTGATCGCGAGGCTCAGCGTGCTGCAGTCATGGATGCGCTGACGTCGCACTTCCGTCCGGAGTTCATCAACCGGGTCGACGAGGTGGTGATCTTCGAGCCTTTGGCGCGGGATCAGATCGCGGGCATTACCGAGATCCAGTTGGGCCGTCTGCGCAGCCGTCTGGCCGAACGCGAGCTGAAGCTGGAACTCAGCCCGGAGGCGATGGACAAGTTGATCGCCGTTGGTTACGACCCGGTGTATGGCGCACGTCCTTTGAAACGGGCGATTCAGCGCTGGATCGAAAACCCGTTGGCACAGTTGATCCTCTCGGGTCACTTCATGCCAGGCGACACGGCGACCGGCAAGGTCGAGAACGACGAAATCGTTTTCAACTGAGTCCAAACGCCAATGAAAAAAGGAGGGCCCCACATTGTGGGGCCTTTTTTTTCGTTAGGCTGTTGAACTCAAAGGAAAAGGCTTGTAAAGTGCGCCCCGCAGTCAGTCGCCAAGACGGTCTCAGCTCACTGAGTTGGAATCTGAAATAAGTTGCAAATCATTAACTTGAAAGCAATTTAGGGGGTTGACAGAGGTGTTCTAGGTTGTAGAATAGCGCGCCTCAGACACACGAACGCAGCGATGCGAACGAGTGACTGGAAGCAGTAAGTTTCACCGTTGTAAATTGAAATATGTAGTTCCGTGATAGCTCAGTCGGTAGAGCAAATGACTGTTAATCATTGGGTCCCAGGTTCGAGTCCTGGTCACGGAGCCAATTTCAAACCGGGGTATAGCGCAGTCCGGTAGCGCGCCTGCTTTGGGAGCAGGATGTCAGGAGTTCGAATCCCCTTACCCCGACCATTTTTGGGTCGTTAGCTCAGTTGGTAGAGCAGTTGGCTTTTAACCAATTGGTCGTAGGTTCGAATCCCACACGACCCACCATTTTTGAAACCAGTTAGCGCTGGGATCGAATCTTAAGATCAGAGGCCAAAAGCGCTGATCGAAGAAGGCGATCTTTGAAAGGTCGCCTTTTTTTTACCGGGGTATAGCGCAGTCCGGTAGCGCGCCTGCTTTGGGAGCAGGATGTCAGGAGTTCGAATCCCCTTACCCCGACCATATTAAAAATCCTCGTATCGAAAGATACGGGGATTTTTTTTGTCCGACAAAAACTCATTTTCCCTTCAAGTCATCATACAACCTGCCGATAGCCCGCTAACAAGAGGGGACTGCCATGGCTTCGCCCCTTGAATCTGGCCAATACAAGAATAAGGGCGTTCGTCATGTTGCTTCGTCAGTTGAATATTGCTCCCCGGGCGGCCCTGGGGTTCGCCCTGATCGCGGTGTTGGTGGCCTTGCTCGGCGTTTTTGCGCTGGGGCAGATGTCGAGCATTCGCGACAGTGAAGTCGCGGTGGAAAATCAGTGGCTGCCGAGCATTCGTGGCGGCGACGAGATTCGTGAGATCATGCTGCGTATCCGCACCATCTCGTTGCGCATGGCGCTGGATCAGGACACGAACAATATCGCCACCTACCGCAGCCAGATGGACACCCGCGACAAAGAGCTGAGCGAGAAAATCGCCGCTTACGACAAACTGGTCAACACCCCGGAAGGCCAGCAGCTATACGACCAGTTCAAAAAGACCTTCGCCGCGTATCGCAGTGGCATCGCCCAATCCTTCGCCCTCGCTGAGCAAGGCAAGCGTGATGAGCTGACCAAATTGTTGCTGGTCGACATGAAAACCGTCGTCGATGGCTCCGGAAAGCAACTCAACGACCTGGCGGACCTGTTTGCCAAACAGGTCGCGGCTGAAAGTCAGAAGTCTGCTGCGCACTACGAAAACTCGCGCACGATCGTCAGCTTGTTCATTGCCTTGGCCGCGCTGGCCACGGTGGCACTGGCGATGATGCTCACGCGCAGTATCGTTCGCCCGCTGAGCAGTGCCGTGAGCGCCGCAGAAAGTGTCGCGCAGGGTGATCTGACCCGGCCGATCGAGACCCATGGCAACGATGAAGTCAGTCGCTTGCTCAAGGCTCTGGCGACCATGCAGCAGAACCTGCGTGAGACGCTGCAAGGCATCAGCGGTTCGGCCACGCAACTCGCGACCGCTGCTGATGAACTCAATGCAGTGACACTCGACAGCACCCAGGGGCTGCAGCAGCAGAACAACGAAATCGAACAAGCTGCGACTGCGGTCAATCAGATGACGGCCGCAGTGGAAGAGGTCGCACGCAATGCGGTGTCGACGTCTGACGCGACCCGTCAATCCAGCGAGTCGGCGCATCTGGGCCAGGTGCGGGTCAGTGAGACCGCCACGGCCATCAACGCCTTGGCCAGTGACGTGCAACAGACCGGTGAGTTGGTGCAATCACTGGCCAATCAATCGCAGGACATCGGAAAAGTGCTGGACGTGATTCGGGCGATTGCCGAGCAGACCAACCTGCTGGCGCTCAACGCAGCGATTGAAGCGGCGCGGGCCGGTGAGAGCGGCCGAGGTTTTGCCGTGGTCGCTGATGAAGTGCGGGCGCTGGCTTATCGCACGCAGCAATCGACTCAGGAGATCGAGCAGATGGTTCAGGGCATGCGCAGCGGTTCGAGCCTGGCGCTGGATTCGATGCAGGCCAGTACCGCGCGTGCCACGACCACCCTGGCGTTGGCTGAGCGTGCCGGTGAGGCGCTGCAAACCATTACCGCGTCGGTGCATGAGATCCATGAGCGCAATCTGGTGATCGCCAGCGCTGCGGAAGAACAGGCGCAAGTCGCCCGCGAAGTCGATCGCAATCTGGTGAACATTCGTGATTTGTCGGTACGTTCTGCCGCTGGCGCTAACCAGACCAGTGCCTCCAGCCATGAGTTGTCGCAACTGGCCAACGCCTTGCAGGGCATGGTGCGGCGCTTCCAGTTGTAAAACGGCAGACATGAAAAAGCCGCGTTTCTCTCAGGAGAAGCGCGGCTTTGTTTTTTCCGCTGATCAGGCGCCGTCTTGGTCTTTCAGGTGCTCGAACAGGCCTTTCGGCATCTTCTTGCCGTTGGCTTCAAAGTTGGCCTTCACGTTGTTGTATGCCTCCTGCTCGTCGATGAAGCCGTCATGGTTGGTGTCGATCTTGTCGAAGTCGGACTTCGGCGCGACTTTGAGGAATTCGGCGCGGGAAACCTTGCCGTCACCATCGCTGTCAGTCTTGGCCATCGAAGCATCGCCACATTTGCCTTCACCGCATTTGCCTTCCGGCGCTTTCACCGAGGTTTCCGCCGAGGCGACCATGTACCCCTGCGCCAGTGGTTGAGCGGCAAACACCGAACCGGACAACATCAGACCGCCAGCCAGTGCGGCGCCGATCAGGCCAATGGATTTTTTACCGAGGGTCGAAGTACGGGACATTTACATTCTCCTGGGCTGCACAACGCAACCACACGTTAAAGACGCAAGCCTGAGCGGTGTTGCTCGGGTTTGGCCATTAGGCGGTGGGGGTGTATCGCGACTGTGTCGCCAGGCGGGGGAGTTTGTAAGCGAAGGTGGGGAAAACGAGGGGGGATACAGTACGAAACAGATCTTTCGATCAACACAAAACAATGTGGGAGCGAGCCTGCTCGCGAAGAGGTTGTCTCAGTCGACATTTTTGTCGTTTGACACACCGCATTCGCGAGCAGGCTCGCTCCCACAGGTTTTTAGTGCAGCTTCAGGCGCGGCTCGGTGCCACGGCCAATCTTGCTGCCCAGCATCAACATCGCCGTGCGGAACGGCCCATACAGCGCCATTTGGTGCATGCGATACAGCGACACGTAAAACATCCGCGCCAGCCAGCCTTCGAGCATCACGCTGCCGGTCAGGTTGCCCATCAAGTTACCCACCGCCGAAAAACGCGACAGCGAGATCAGCGAGCCGTAGTCGGTGTACTTGTACTCCGGCAGGGTCTTGCCTTCGATGCGCAATTTCAGCGACTTGGCCAGCAGCGAGGCCTGTTGGTGCGCGGCTTGCGCCCGTGGCGGCACGTTGCGATCGGTGCCCGGTTGCGGGCATGCGGCGCAGTCGCCGAAGGCGAAGATGTTCTCGTCGCGGGTGGTTTGCAGCGTCGGCAACACTTGCAGCTGATTGATGCGGTTGGTTTCCAGGCCGTCGATGTCCTTGAGGAAACCCGGTGCGCGAATACCGGCGGCCCAGACTTTCAGGCTGGCCTTGATCTCATTGCCATCGGCGGTGATCAGGCTATCGGCGGTCACTTCGCTGACCGAAGCGTTGGTCATGACATTGACCCCGAGCTTTTCCAGGGTCTTGTGCACGGGTCCGCTGATGCGCTCCGGCAGGGCAGGCAACACCCGTGGCCCGGCTTCGATCAGGGTGATGTGCATGTTTTCCGGTTTGATCCGGTCCAGACCATAAGCCGCCAGTTCATGGGCGGCGTTGTGCAATTCTGCCGCCAGTTCAACACCCGTCGCGCCAGCGCCGACGATCGCTACGCTGATCTGCTCGATCACATCGGTTTGCCCGGCGTGTGCACGCAGATAGTGATTCAACAGTTGCTGGTGAAAGCGCTCGGCTTGCTTGCGGGTGTCGAGGAACAGGCAGTGCTGCGCCGCGCCCTGAGTGCCGAAATCATTGGTGGTGCTGCCGACGCTGATCACCAGCGAGTCGTACTGCACTTCCCGCGCCGGCACCAGTTCTACGCCGTTTTCGTCGTAGGTCGCCGCCAGTTGAATTTTCTTCTGCGCACGATCAAGCCCGCTCATGCGCCCCAGCTGGAACTCGAAGTGGTTCCATTTTGCCTGGGCAACATAGTTGAGTTCGTCTTCGGAGGAGTTCAGCGATCCGGCAGCCACTTCGTGCAACAGCGGTTTCCAGATGTGCGTCAGGTTGGCGTCGACCAGCATCACACTGGCCGTGCCGCGCTTGCCCAGAGTCTTACCCAGACGGGTAGCCAACTCCAGACCGCCGGCGCCGCCGCCGACAATAACAATACGATGGGACATGGGGATAACTCGCAAGGTTTTTAAAGGAAATCGGTGCGGTTACCCAAGCGAGCGCGAGGCAGCTCATAGCGTCAGGTAACTGATAAATCGGCTCAACAGGCCCAGACCAATGGTCACTGCCAGCACCAGCACCAGGAGCATCCACGGCCGGAAAGGCCGGCGCTCGACTCGGTGTTGGGACAGTTGCAGGTACTCTTCGACATGTTTCTGGTCTTCGGGGTTCAGGCGGCTGGTCATATTTGCCTCGTCAGGTAGACGTTGCTGAATGGACAGAAGCTACAGCGGTTTTTATCCGGGGTTGAAAGCAGCATAGCCGCTGTCCGGAACCGGCTCGACGCTTACACGGTCTTCGAGGCGAATGATCCCGCTTTGTAACACCCGCGCGGTAATTCCGCCATGCCCGCGCACCGCTTGAAAGGTGCCGGGGCCGAGGTTGTTCTGCAGCCGTGCGCAGGGCTGACACCAGCCCGTGGTTTCGAATATTGCCTGACCGATTCGAAAGCGCCGACCCTTGAGGCTAAACAAATTGATACCGCTGATAACGAGATTGCGCCGCAGATCTTCAGGTCTGACCGGTTGATCGTGCGGTCGGCCCATCAATGCGCTGATTACCGCGAGGTGTTCCCACTGGATCAGGGTCACCTGCCGCGCGTTACGCACACCGGGACGGGCGTGATCGCCGGTCAGTCCAGCTTCAAGTCGAGCTTCCACGGCATCGAGTTCGATCATCGGCCCACGGGATTCCGGACGCACGCCGATCCAGCGCACACACCCAGTCTGTGGCACATCGGCAATCAATTGCTGCAGCGGCGTCACAGGCTGATCCCGACATCGAAGACGATACTGCGACCGAGGTTGCTGCGCAGGAAGTCCGGTGCGTCCGGGTGGGCGAACAGCACACGGGCGAAGGTCGGGCCGACGAGGGACAGCGAGCGCCAGCCTTGGCGCAGATATTCAGTGGGCGGGGGGAAATGGCTGTTCAGATCCAGCACCTCACGTTTAAGACTGGCGAAGGCGATGATGTCCAGTTCGCCCAGATCCATACCGCGCTCCTTGTAGTTGTGCGCCTTCTTGCGCAAGGTCGGTGCCAGTCGCAGCAGGAATTCATTGGCCGGAATGCGCTTGGGCTTGGCCTCACGGCGCACCAGTTGGCTGAGAGAAAAGGCGCTGCGTCGTCGCTGCAGTTCATCGCGCCATTCGTCGTTGAGTCGGCGCCCCTCGTCGAGCACGAAGAACACCTCGAAATTGGCATCGCGAAACAGCACATCCGGCGGTTCGCCGGCCGGCGCGAATTCGTCCGCGCGGTAGGGAATATTCAAGCCTTGCAGCAGGCGCTGGCAGACCCAACGCTCACGCTCCCATTTGCGGGCATTGGACAGAAAGGCGTTGGCTTGCTCGGCCGCGATGGTCAGCAGGCGTAAATAATCTGAGTCATCCATAAGCCCAAGCTTAGCGTTCAAATGCGACAAGCTGAAAGCGTTACGCGGCAAAGTGCATCAGTGGGCAGTCGAGAAGGGCGGTGTAGACTCATGGCAATCGACTATTTACGCCAAACCGTGAGGACTCATCGTGAAATTTCGCTGGCTGCTGCTGTTTGCTGTTTTTCCGCTGTTTGCCCATGCACTCGAAATCGGCGAGCGTCTTGCTCCCTGGACGTTGCTTGATCAGTACGAGCAGCCCTTCACCCTCGACGACAGCACTACAACGTTGCTGGTGGCGCGGGGTATGGACGGCGCCAAGCTGATCAAAGAAGCGTTGAAGGATCAGCCCAAGGGCTATCTGGAGGCGCGCCACGCGGTATTCGTTGCCGATATCCAGCGCATGCCAGCGCTGATTGCCAGGATGTTTGCCGTACCGGCCATGCGCGACTACCACTACCGGGTCATGCTTGATCGAGAAGGCCGGGTCGCGTCGCGCTATCCCGGCGCAGAAGGCCAGGTGTTGTGGTTGCAATTGAAGGACGGTCGATTGCTCTCGCAACGTGAGTACGCCAACGCGAGCGAACTGCGCGAGGCACTGGAGAAGGCGCGCCCATGATCGGCGTCGAGGTGCTGGCGACTGAAAGTCTGCTGCTGGGCTGGCTGATTTATCTGCCGGTGCTGCTTTGGGCGATCGTACGGGCGCCGTGGGTCGAGTTGTTCAGCGACAGTCGGCGTCAGCATCTGCTGTTCGGCACCGTGTTTGCGTTGTTTCTGCTGTGGTTGATGCGCAGGGATTTCGATACCGGTGTGTCCTATCACTTCCTCGGCATGACGGCGGTAACGCTGTTGCTGGACTGGCCGCTGGCGATCGTCGGCGGGCTGGTGGCGCAAATCGGCCTGGTGTTGCTCGGGCGTCAGGATCTCGCGGCGATGGGGGTCAATGGTGCTTTGTTCATTTTGCTGCCGGTGCTGGTCACCGAGTGCGTGGCAATCCTCGTCGAGCGCGCACAGCCGCGTAATCCGTTCGTGTACATCTTCTGTTCCGGATTCTTTGCCGCCGCGTTGTCGGCCTTGTTGTGCCTGATCCTCAGTCTGACGCTGCTGTGGTACGACGGCCTATTCGCCATGCCGGAATGGCTGGAAGACTTCATCGGTTACGTGTGGCTGATCATTTTCCCCGAAGCGTTCATCAACGGCATGATCATCAGTGCGCTGGTGGTATTCAGCCCGGAATGGCTGGAGACCTTCAACCGCACGCGCTACCTTTCGGCGCCGTGGAAGGACGACGATCCGAAGTCTTGATCCACATCAAACCCGCCACGCGCGGGAAATTTCATGCTCGCGCAAATCCTTTCAGGAGCAGCGGCATGAGCGTTTACGAGTGGGCAAGGCAGGAAACCCGGCAGAGTCTGGACATGGCGCAGGAGGTGGGCTTTGACCCGGGGTTGAGTTTGCGTGCCTTGCTCAGTGCGGTGGTGCAGCAGAGCAAGGCTGTGCGCAACGCCGAAGACCTGGCCGACGAGTTGCGTTTTCTCGCGGAAAATCTCGACGACGAACAGGACTACGGCTTTATGCGGCCCTGATCGGGATCAGTGGCGCGGATCGAAATCGCCGGAAAACAGTTCGTCCTCGGCATCCGGTGCGACCGGAATCTTGTGTTCTTCCGACGCCCAGGCGCCGAGGTCGATCAGTTTGCAGCGATCGGAGCAGAACGGACGGAATTTGTTCTCGGGGGTAAATTCCACGGGGGCGCCGCAGGTTGGGCATTCTACGGTTGGGATCTGGCTCATGCTTGGCCTCCGGATAAAGTCAGGTAAAAGTGATGCAGACGCTCGACTTCGCTGTGCAACCAGGCGAGGTCGCGGTCATTGACCACCACGTCGTCGGCACGGCTCGCACGGTCTTCGCGGCTCGACTGAGCCTTGAGGATCGCCTGAACCTGCTGCTCGCTGGTCTGGTCACGCTGCAAGGTGCGTTCGATCTGTAATTGTTGCGGGGCGTCGATCACCAGGATGCGCTGGGTCATCGCGTATTGCCCGGATTCGATCAACAGCGGCGAAACCAGAATCGCGTAAGGTGATTTTGCCAGCGCCAGATGATGAGCGATTTCTTCGGCGATCAACGGATGCAGCAGGGCTTCGAGCCAGCGCCGTTGCTCCGGTACTTCGAAGATCAGTTTGCGCAGGGCGGCGCGGTCCAGTGTGCCATCGGCCTGCAATACGCCGGGGCCGAAGTGCTCGGCAATCTTTGCCAGGGCGGGACGGCCCGGTTCAACCACCCAGCGCGCCGCATGATCGGCATCCACCACGTGGACACCCAGATCAATGAAGTGCTGGGCCGCCGCGCTTTTGCCGCTGCCGATGCCGCCGGTGAGGCCGAGAATCCAGGGTTTTTCCACAGGGGTATTCATTTCAAACCGACAAACTGCCAATAGAAGTCGGTTATTTGACCACCCCAGAGCAAGGCAATCCAGCCGGCAATTGCCAGATAGGGGCCGAAGGGGATCGGCGTGGATGCTTTCTCATTGCGCAAGCGCAGTAAAACCACCCCGATAATGGCGCCCACCAGCGATGACAGCAGGATGGTCAGCGGTAGAATCTGCCAGCCGCCCCACGCGCCGAGCAGCGCCAGCAACTTGAAATCACCGTGACCGATGCCGTCCTTGCCGGTCAGCAGTTTGAATAGCCAGAACACCGACCACAGCGTCAGGTAACCGGCCACTGCGCCCCACAGCGCATCGTGCAACGGCACGAACAGGCCGAAGCTGTTGACGATCAACCCCAGCCACAGCAGCGGCAGCACCAGCACATCGGGCAACAGTTGATGCTCGGTGTCGATCAGACTCATCGCCAGCAAACCCCAGGTGAGGAAGATGAGCAGGCACGCCGGCCAACCGAAACCGAAGTGCCAGGCGATGAAGGCCGAGAGCAACCCACAGGCCAGTTCGGTTAGCGGATAACGTTTGCTGATCGGCGCTGCGCACGCCGAACAGCGCCCGCGCAGCCACAGATAACTGAGCAGGGGAATGTTTTCCCACGGGCGGATCCGATGGGCGCAATGTGGGCATTCGGAGTGCGGCAGCATCAAATTGTAGGTGGGCTGAGGCGTCTCGCCGGGCAAACCGAGCACGTCGTGGGCCTGCTGGCGCCAGTCGCGTTCGAGCATTTTCGGCAGACGCCAGATCAGCACGTTGAGAAAGCTGCCGACCACCAGACCGAGCAGCAGGGCGGTGAAGACAAAGGCCAGTGGATACAGGGCAAACAGTTCGTCGATAGGCATGTCAGATCGCTGAGCCGAGTTGGAAAATCGGCAGGTACATGGCTACGACCAGACCGCCGACGATCACCCCCAGCACCACCATGATGAATGGCTCCATAAGGCTGGTGAGGTTGTCGACCATGTTATCCACTTCTTCCTCGTAAAAGCCTGCAACCTTGTCGAGCATTTCATCCAGCGCACCCGATTCCTCGCCGATAGCGGTCATCTGCACGGCCATGTTGGGAAAGACTCCGGTGCTGCGCATCGAAAAGTTCAGCTGCATGCCGGTGGAGACGTCCTGACGAATCCGCAGCACGGCGCGCTTGAACACCACGTTGCCGGTGGCGCCGGCCACCGAGTCGAGCGCTTCCACCAATGGCACACCAGCAGCAAATGTAGTGGAAAGGGTTCGGGCGAAACGGGCGACCGCAGATTTGTACATCAGGGTGCCCACCAATGGCAGCTTCAACAGCCAGGTGTCCTTGCGATCACGTAACGCCTGAGAGGTTTTCAACGCATGGCGGGTGCCGAAAATCGCCGCGACCAGCGCGCCGAGAATCGCCCACCACCATTGCTGCATGAACTCCGAAAGGCTGATCACCATCAGGGTGAAGGCCGGTAATTCGGCGCCGAAACCCGAGAACACCGACTGAAACTGCGGCACCACTTTTACCAGCAGGATCCCGGTCACCACTGCCGCCACCAGCACCACGGCGGCGGGATAGGTCATGGCTTTCTTGATTTTGGCCTTGAGGGCCTCGCTCTTTTCCTTATACGTCGCAACACGTTCCAGCAAGGTATCAAGGGCGCCGGACTGCTCACCAGCATCGACAAGGTTGCAATACAACTCGTCGAAGTACTGCGGCTTTTTGCGCAGGGCGTTGGCAAAGCTGTTACCGGCGGCGACTTCCTGTTTTACCTCGTCCACCAGCTTGCGCATGGCCGGGTTTTCAAAGCCTTCGCCGATGATGTCGAACGACTGCAGCAGCGGCACACCAGCCTTCATCATGGTCGCCATCTGCCGGGTGAACAGAGCGATGTCCTGGGCCTTGATGCGTTTGCCGAAACTCAACAACGACGCGGATTTTTTGCGTACCTTGCCGGGATTGATCCCCTGTTTACGCAGTTGTGCCTTGATCAGCGCCGGGTTTTGTCCGCTCAGCTCACCGGTGACTTTGCTGCCTTTCCTGTCCGTACCTTCCCAGGCGTAGATACTGATTTTCGCTGCCTTGACCGCCATGTTCAGTCCTTGGTGACCCGATTGATTTCTTCAAGGCTGGTGATGCCTTGCATGGCCTTGTGCAACCCAGATGTGCGCAGATCGTCGAAGCCGTCGCGGCGCATTTGAATGTCGATTTCCAGCGAGTTGCCTTCGGCCATGATCAAGCGTTGCAACTCCGGTGTGTTTTTCACCACTTCATAAATCCCCACGCGTCCCTTGTAACCGCCGTTGCAGTGATCGCAACCGACCGGCTCGTAGATCGTGAAATGGCCGATGCGTTCCTCGGGGAAACCTTCCTTGATCAAGGTTTCGCGTGGGATCTCGATGGGCTTCTTGCAGTGGCTGCACAGTTTTCGCGCCAGGCGTTGAGCGATGATCAGGCTGACCGAGGTGGCGATGTTGAAGCCGGGGATGCCCATGTTGTGCAGACGGGTCAGGGTTTCCGCAGCGCTGTTGGTGTGCAGGGTCGAGAGCACCAGGTGGCCGGTCTGCGCAGCCTTGATCGCGATCTCGGCGGTTTCCAGATCGCGGATCTCGCCAACCATGATCACGTCCGGGTCCTGGCGCAGAAACGAGCGCAGCGCTTGGGCAAAATCGAGGCCCTGTTTGGGGTTGACGTTGACTTGGTTGATGCCTTCCATATTGATCTCCACCGGGTCCTCGGCGGTGGAGATATTGATGTCGACGGTGTTGAGGATATTCAGGCCGGTGTACAGCGACACGGTTTTCCCCGAGCCGGTGGGGCCAGTGACCAGAATCATGCCTTGGGGCTGCTTGAGCGCGGCCATGTACAGTTCTTTCTGCGCGGGTTCGTAACCAAGCGCGTCGATGCCGATCTGTGCGCTGGAAGGGTCGAGAATCCGGATCACCACTTTTTCCCCCCACAGCGTCGGCAGAGTGTTGACCCGGAAATCGATCGACTTGCTCTTCGACAGGCGCATCTTGATCCGCCCGTCTTGCGGCTTGCGCCGTTCCGAGATATCGAGACTGGCCATGACTTTCAAACGTGCGGCGATCCGCCCGGCCAGTTGAATCGGCGGTTTGGCCACCTCGCGCAGGATGCCGTCGGTGCGCACTCGTACCCGGTAGTTCTTCTCGTAGGGCTCGAAGTGCAAATCAGAAGAACCGCTTTTGATCGCGTCGAGCAACATCTTGTGAACAAAACGCACCACTGGCGCATCGTCGGCGTCGAGTCCGCCAATCGTGTCTTGCTTGCTGTCGTCGATGGCTTCGACATCGAGGCCGTCGAGATCGACATCGGCCATGTCTTCCAGGCCACTGGTGTGGGTGTCGAAAAATTTTTCGATGGCGTCGGTGAGCTTGTCGTCCTCGACCAGAATGGCTTCGGTGCTCAGCCCCGTACTGAACTGAATGTCGTTGATTGCTTGATGATTGCTTGGGTCGGAAATGCCTACGAATAGCTTGTTGCCTCGCCGCCACAGGGGCAGAGCGTGATGCTGACGCACCAGTTTTTCGCTGACCAGTCCTTTGGGCTGGGTTTCCTTGTCGAGGCAATTTAGATCAAGGAACGCCATGCCGAAATGCTCGCTGGCGATCTCGGCGACCTGCCAGCTCTTGACCAGTTTGTTCTGCACCAGATAGCTGACCAGCGACAGGCGATTGCGCTGAGCCTGTTGCCAGGCTTGCTGGGCACTTTTTTCTGTCAGCAACTCGGCCTGTACCAGTTGCTTGGCCAGACCGCTCAGAGCGATGTCATTCATGGGGATTCCGCACGCTTGCAGTTCATGACTTATAGCCTAGTCAAGTGACAGCGCCAAACACGGCGGGTGCAGGTGACAAAAAGTGTCAGATAGTGCGGTTACGGGCTGTAGGAAATGGCGTTGTAGAGGGTTCGCGCCCAACGGGCGGGGCTTGGAGGCGTTGGCATGGCCTATGCTGCTTCCCTTGCAGATCATGAGATTTCGACTCATGCATGGAGCGTGTCTATGAAAAAACAACAAGGTTTTACTCTGATCGAACTGCTGATCGTGGTGGCGATCATCGGGATTCTGGCGACCATCGCCTTGCCGCAGTATTCCAAGTATCAGGCGCGGTCGAAGGTAACGGCGGGGCTGGCGGAGATCAGTGCGATGAAAGTGCCGTTCGAAGACACCATCAACCAAGGTACCGATCCGACGCTGACGCTGGTGGCCGGTAGTGCCACCGTCACAACGTCAAATTGCGCCGTGACCGCATCGGGCACCGCTTCGACCGGGGCCGGCACCATTGTCTGCACAATCAAGAACGCTCCTGGCCCTGTTCTGGACAAAACCATCACCTTGACCCGTTCATCGGGCACCGGTGCTGGCGTCTGGACTTGCGGCACCACGGTGGCACCGGACTATTCGCCAAAAGGCTGCACCGCCAGCGGTACATAAGTTGAATGTGTGGTGAACAGAATGCCCCGCAATGCGGGGCATTTTTCATTGCGCGGCACTTCACAAAAGCTTCAATAATTTCAGCGCCTTAGGAACTTTCCAAAAAACCGTAACTTGCATGTCGATAATTCGAAGGTCATGCAAATTGCATGATTTCGAAAATTTCTGTAATTCATAAGTTATTGATTTATAAAGAAAATATTGATTTTCAAAAGTTGGCACAGCGTTCGCAACTACCTTGGTAACCCTGCTGACAAGACAACCAGCAGACTTTCCAGAAAAACAGGAGTTACTCGTATGAAGAAGTTCGCTATCACTGCCGCTGCTGCTACCGCGCTGACCCTGACCATGGCTTCCGGTGCATTCGCACAATCCACTCAGGCTACCCAGGCTCCAATGACTCTGGCTGCCGGTGAAGTCACCCAGGCTAAAGAAGCTACTTCTGACACTTGGATCACCACCAAAGTCAAAGCTGACTTGGTCACCGAAAAAGGCATTCCAGGCACCGACATCAAAGTAGAAACCAACAAAGGTGTTGTATCGCTTTCGTCGACTGCTGCTGTAACTGAATCGCAGAAAGACGTTGCTGTTGCGATCGCCAAGAAAATCAAAGGCGTTAAAGCGGTCTCCGCTGACGGCCTGAAAGCCGAGTAAGGCATGACTTCTCGCCTGGACCGGGAGAAGACGCGACAGACGGGCCGAGCAATACGTCTGCCGCAACTTTAGAGTTCATGCGAACGGTCACACGGATGTGACCATTACAGGCCCCGCCACTTGTGTCGGGGCTTGTTCTATTTCAGGGGCAACATAAAACAATTGTGGGAGCGAGCCTGCTCGCGAATGCGATCTGTCAGCCGACGAAGATTTCGACTGACACGACGCATTCGCGAGCAGGCTCACTCCTACAGGGGAATCGGTGTTGGTTTAGTTACCGCGTTTGCTGTTGATCTGCCGCAGGCGATTGCCTTCAAAGCGCAGGTATTGGTACATGCCGTTGCTCGGACCGTAAGTCCACTCCTCGACCTGAAACTCCTCGCGGCGATTGGCGCTGCGCTTGTAGCCGAGCAGATCACGGCTAACCGGCTCACCGCACTTCTGCAGGACTTCGCTGGAACGGTCGCCAAGGCTGATCAACTGACTGCCGCAGCGCAGCGTATCGGACGCCGAGGCGTGACTGGCTGCGAACGTCATTGCGATCAATGCCAGCCACTGCAGTTTCATCATTCGGCATCCAGGTGCATTTGCGTCACCACGCGGCCATCGCTCTCGGCTTCACCGAGATTGGCGTCGATGAAGTACACACGGTCGTCTGCCAGTTGGCCTTTATCGACCAGATAATCCTTGATGCTGCTGGCCCGGTCCTGACCCAACTGACGCAACAGCACATCGCTGCCACTCCAGAACTGGATCACTCCCTCGCGCATCTTCGCCGTGCGTTCTTCCTTGCCCAGATCCTTCCATTCCGCCGGCGGCTGGGTTTTCAGACGGGTGCGGTAAATGCCCTCGAGCAGTGGACCTTTCTCGCTGTCGGGCACTTGCAGCAGCGACGCCTGAGCCGGGACTTTATCGCCACGACGCTGGAGCATCTTGTAGTAGTTGTACTGGTATTCACGTTCCAGACGCTGCTCGGCGAGCAACGGGCCGTCACTGCTTTTGGCGGCCGTGCCTTCGATCTCCAGACGCAGTGCCGGACGCTCCTTCAGCGCCTGAGACAGTTTGATCAGCGCCGCTTCGGCATCCTTGCTCAACTCGCTGGAACCCGGAGCAAACGACACGGTGCCAAGGTCTTGCGAACTGCCACCACTGATAAGGCCGCCAATCATCTTGAATGGCGCGGCGGCGGCTTTGACGATCAGGTTGCGCAGGGTCTGCCAGACAATCGGCATCACGCTGAATTGCGGGTTGTTCAAGTCGCCGGTCACCGGCAACTCGATGGAGATCTTGCCGTCGACGTCCTTGAGCAGGGCAATCGCCAGTTTCAGCGGCAGGCTCACGGCATCCGGGCTGTCGACTTTTTCGCCGAGCTGCAATTGCTCGACCACCACTTTGTTTTCGGCTTTGAGCTGGCCCTTGGTGATCAGGTAATGCAGGTCGAGGTTGAGCCGGCCCTTGCGGATACGGTAACCGGCGAATTTGCCGGAGTAGGGCGTCAGTGTCGTCAGCTCGACGCGTTTGAAACTGGTGGCGATGTCGAGGCTGGCCATCGGGTCGAAGGGATTGACCGCGCCCTTGATGGTCACCGGTGCGTAGCGATCGACCTTGCCTTTGATGTCGACGCTGGCCGGTTTCGCCTGACGGCTGTCGATGGTGCCGATCTGGCCGTTGAGCTGCTGCACGGCGGTGGCGAAGTTCGGCGTCAGGCTGAAGTCGGCGAAGTTGGCCGAGCCGTCATTGATCGCGATGCCACCGATATGAATGCCCAACGGTTTCTCGTTGCTGGCCGGTTTCGCTGTTGTGGTTTTCGCGCCGCTGTCGGCCGGTTGCGGGATCAGCAGGTCGTCAATGTTGGTGGTGCGATCGTCGTTGATCATGAACCGCACATAAGGCTGGAACAGGTTGACCTTGTCGATCGACAGACTGTCGCCGTGCTGATAGTTCAGGCCTTCGACCACCACTTGCTGCCATTTGAGGAAGTCGCGGGTTTTCAAGGTGTCGAGGGTGTGCAGTTGATCGATCTGTGCGCGACCGGTGACGCTGAGTGCCAGCGGTTCGGTGCTCTTGAGATTGACCTTCAGATCACTACCGAGCATGCCGCTGCGCAGTTCCAGACGAATGAACGGGTTGATGTAGGACTGCGCAACCCGCAGGTCGATGTCCTGGGTTTTCACGTTGAGCTGGGCGTTGACCGGGGCGAGATTGACCGTGCCGTCTGCCATGATCTTGCCTTGCTTGCCCACGCCGCTGTCGAGTTTGAGCTTGAAGGGCGAACCGTTGAGACTGTCGAAATCCTGCAGGTCGACGTTGAGTGGGGTGATATCCAGAGCAACGGCTGGTTGGGCCGAGCGGTCGGCCAGATGCACAGTGTAATTGCGCAATTGCACGTCTTTGAGCAACACCTGCCAAGGCTTGCTCGGCGCAGTCGGTTCGGCTTTCGGCGAGTCGGCAGCGGCCGGCGTGTTCGCCGGTTCGGCGGCGGCTTTGGCGGCGGGTTTCGACGGTTGGCTGGCGAACAGTTTCTGCCAGTCCAGTTGCCCGTCGGCTTCGAGGGCTGCCCAGGTTTCCAGTTTGTTGCTGCGGATCTTGCCGACCACGACTTGTTGTTTGGCCAGATCCACCGAGGTTTCGCTGACGTCCAGGCGTTCGAGTTTCGCCAGTGGTCGCCCATCCGGAGCCTTGATGGCGAACGGCGCGATGCTCACCGCCACGTTGTTCAGTTGCAGCTCGGTTTCTTTCGACAGATTGAGTTTGTAGTCGCTGCTGAGGCTGATTACACCGTCTTCCAGCACCAGCGGCACCGAATCACGCACGTAGGGCCAGAACGCTTTCATCTTGCCGTCGGTAATTTTCAGGGTGCCTTCGGAAGTGAACGGGATCAGGCTGAAATTGCCACTCCAGTCGATCCGCCCACCGGCCGGGCCGATGGCGACCAGGGTCATGTCGGCACTGTCTTCGGGCAGGGTGCTGAGGTTTTTCAGTTCGAAGCTGAGGTCGTCGTAGAGGAATTCGATCGGCTCGCTCGGGCGCACGTCTTCAAAGTGCACCACGCCGCCGGCCAGTTTGATGTTGTCGATGCGCAGCGGGAACGGTTTGGCGTCCGGGTCGGCTGGTGTCGGCTCACTGGCCGGCACATTGAACAGGCCGAGCAGGTTGAGTTTGCCGTCTTTGGCGAAAAGGATTTCGGTTTTCGGCTTGTCCAGCTCGATGTTGGCCAGATGCAGGGCTTTGGTCCACAGGCTGTCGATTTGCAGGTCGGCGTACAGGCGATCGAAGCCGACCTGTTCCTTGCCCGGCTCGCCGATGACCAGTCCCCACAGGGTGACTTCAAGGCTGAACGGGTTGAGCTCGATACGCTGGATATGCGCGGGCACCGTCGCGTAGTTGGCCAGTTGCTGATTGGCTACCCGCAGAGCGATGCCCGGCAAAATCAGAAACCCCAGCAGGCTGTAGAGGGCCAGAGCAGTCAACAAGGCGCCAATCGCGCGAATCAATCCTTTGGGCATGTGCGGCTTCATCTGTCTGATTCGGAGTGCCTTGGAGTATGGCACGCGATTCTGGTTCCGAAGTACCTCGCGTGGGGCAGGATTGTTCAGATTCTTCTGTAGGAGCGCTTTCCATGTGGGAGCGAGCCTGCTCGCGAAGGCGTCATATCAGTCGCTCTATTTGTTGGCTGATACACCGCTTTCGCGAGCAGGCTCGCTCCCACATTAGATAATTGTTAGCTGCGCGGGCGGTTCAGAGCTGCAGGATCAGGGTTTTCAGCGGTGGTTGCTGATCCATGGACGGGAAGTCGGCGCCCGGGGTCATCACGCTCCACTCGCGCACCGGTCGCCCGGCCTTCTCGGCGCAGCGCAGGACCTGCTCGCGCCAGTCGTCCATGCTGACTTTCGCCAGGTTGTTGCAGCAGATCAGCACGCCGTTGTCGGCGGTGCTCAGCAGGGCCGGTTTGAGCAGGCTCTGGTAGTCGCGCAGCAGGTCGACGGTGCCGAATGCGCTCTTGGCCCAGGCGGGCGGGTCGAGCAGGACCAGATCATATTGGCGCTGATCGAGGCGCTGGTAGCTCGGCAGTTTCTGTCCACGGCGCTGACTGATCGGCAGACCGGCGAGTTGCCGGATTGCCGGAAAGTAATCGGACTGGATGAACTGCATCTCCGGCAATTGCGGGTTGAGCAGACCGTTTTCACGGCCGACCGCCAGATTGCCTTCAGCGAAATCCAGGTTGCACACTTCACGCGCGCCACCGGCGGCGGCACTCAGGCCAACGCCGCAGGTGTAGGCGAACAGGTTGAGCACGGATTTGCCCTTGGCGTGATCCTTGACCCAGCCACGGGTGTTGCGCAGGTCGAGGAACAGCAGCGGGTCTTGTCCGGCATGGCGTCCACGCACACGGTAGTTCAGACCCCATTCGTGGCCAACCAGATCGGCCAGCGCCGCCTCGTCAGCCTTATAGACGCTGTCTTCGCGGTCAATGCGCGAGTTGCCACGGGAGCGGTCGTTGTAGACCAGCAAGGTTTCCAGCCCCAGGCTCTGATTAACCATGGCGTGCAGTTGCAGCAGGTCGTCCCGCTCCAGCGTCTGGTGGAAGCTTTGCACCAGCAGTTGCGGGCCATAGCGGTCGATGGTCAGACCGCCGGCGCCTTCCTGGCTGCCGTGGAACAGCCGATAGCAATCGGTGCCCTGGCGGTGCAGCTCGGCCAGCAAATCCTGGCGTTGATCGAGGGCGGCGCGCAGCGCCTGATTCAAGGAAGACATGCGGGCGCCTTGCTGGTGAGAATGGGGGCGCGGGAGTTTAGCAGTTACTGAGCTGCAAGCTCCAAGCTTCAAGCCCCAAGCTTAAATCTTGCAGCTTGCAGCTTGCAGCTCTGAGCGTCAGCTCAGCCCCATCCGGCGTTTGGCCCGTTGCACCGAACCATTGCGCATCGCCCAGCGCAGCATCGGCGCACTGCGTCTGACGCTGGCGCGAATCAGTTGCCGTTGCAGCGAACTCTGCCGGACATCAAGCATGTCGCTGGCCCAGTCCGGCAGCAGATCGATACCGGCCTTCATCATCAAATCGCCAAACGGCCGCGCCAGAACACTGGGCGCCGGCGCGTCGAGCAACAGGCGCAAGACTTCGCGGCTGCGGTCATCGCAGAGCAATTGCGGGCGCACGCGTTGCAGATACTCGGCCACGGCTTGCCGCGATTTCGGCACATCCCGCGCGCCCAGACGCTCGGCAATCACCGCGATCTCGGCGTAATAACGATCCTGATCCGCCAGCGACAATTGCCGATTGCGGTAGCGCAAATGCGCGGCGAGGAAGTTGCTGACCTCGGCCACGTGCACCCACGTGAGCAAATCCGGGTCGCTGGCCGCGTATGGCCGACCATCCGGCGCAGTGCCGACCACTTGCAGGTGAATGGTGCGCACTTTCTCGATCAACCAATCGGCATCCCGTCGCGAACCAAACGTGGTGCCGGAAACAAACTGACTGGTGCGCCGCAAGCGCCCGAGCATGTCCTGACGAAAATTCGAATGATCCCAAACCCCGGCCAGTGCCAGCGGATGCAAGGCTTGCAGCAACAACGCGCTGATACCGCCGATCAACATGCTGCTGAAATCGCCGTGCACCTGCCAACTGATCGAGTCGGGGCCGAACAGGCCGGGGTCACCCTTGGGGTTTTCCAGATCGAGTTGGCCGAGGGACAGCCCGGTCAGGCTCATGAGCTGGTTTTCAATACGACTGCGGATGAATTCCATGACCACTCAGTGCGAAAGGGCGGGCGCGGCCGGTTGACCGCGCCCGAGGTGTTACTGATTGAGGCGCTTGTCGATCAGGCCTTGCACCACGCTCGGGTCGGCCAGGGTCGAGGTGTCGCCGAGGCTGTCGAGTTCGTTGCAGGCGATCTTGCGCAGGATGCGCCGCATGATCTTGCCTGAACGGGTTTTCGGCAAGGCCGGCGCCCACTGGATCAGGTCCGGTTTGGCAAAGCTACCGATTTCCTTGCTGACGTGCGCCAGCAGTTCTTTCTTCAGTTCGTCATTCGGTTCGGTGCCGTTCATCGGCGTGACGAAGGCGTAGATGCCCTGACCTTTGACGTCATGCGGGTAACCGACCACGGCGGCTTCGGCGATGCTGTCGTGCAGGACCAGCGCGCTTTCCACTTCGGCGGTACCGATGCGGTGGCCGGAGACGTTGATCACATCGTCGATGCGCCCGGTGATCCAGTAGTCGCCGTCCTCGTCGCGGCGCGCGCCGTCGCCGGTGAAGTAGTAGCCGGGGTAGGGTTTGAAATAGGTGTCGACCATTCGCTGCGGGTCGCCATAGACGCTGCGGATCTGTGCCGGCCAGCTCGATTTGATCGCCAGCACGCCGCTGCCGGCGCCTTTGATTTCCTTGCCGTGCTCGTCGAGCAACACCGGTTGCACGCCGAACATCGGCTGCGTGGCGCAGCCCGGTTTGATCCGCTGGGCGCTGACCAGCGGGCTGAGCATGATGCCGCCGGTTTCGGTCTGCCACCAGGTATCGACGATCGGGCAGCGCTGTTCGCCGACCACGTTGAAATACCATTCCCACGCTTCCGGGTTGATCGGCTCACCGACGCTGCCGAGTAATCTGAGGCTGGCGCGCGAAGTTTCCTTCAACGGTGCGGCACCTTCGCGCATCAATGCGCGCAGAGCGGTCGGTGCGGTATAGAAAATGTTGACCTTGTGTTTATCGATCACCTGCCAGAAGCGCGAACTGCTCGGATAACTCGGTACGCCCTCGAACATCAGCGTGGTCGCGCCGTTGGCCAGCGGGCCGTAGACGATGTAGCTGTGACCGGTGACCCAACCGACGTCGGCGGTGCACCAGAACACTTCGCCGTCGCGGTAATCGAGCACGTATTTGAAGGTCATCGCCGCTTGCAGCAGGTAACCGCCGGTGGTGTGCAACACGCCTTTGGGTTTGCCGGTGCTGCCGGAGGTGTAGAGGATGAACAGCGGATCTTCGGCGTCCATCGGTTCCGGTGGGCAATTGTCGCTGACATCGCGCACGGCCTGGTGATACCAGAGGTCACGGCCCTCAACCCAATCGACGTTGCCTTGGCTGCGCTCGACCACCACGACGGTGCTGACGTCCGGGCAACTTTGCAGGGCTTTGTCGACGTTCTGCTTGAGCGGCACGAACTTGCCGCCGCGTACACCTTCATCCGCCGTGATCACCGTGCGGCAGTCGGCGTCGAGAATGCGGTCACGCAGGGAGTCAGGGGAGAAGCCGCCAAACACCACTGAATGGATCGCACCGATCCGCGCGCAAGCGAGCATGGCGTAAGCGGCTTCGGGGATCATCGGCATGTAGATGCACACCCGGTCGCCTTTCTTCACGCCACGGCTTTTCAGCACGTTGGCCAAGCGGCAGACGTGGTGATGGAGTTTTTTGTAAGTGATTTGTGCCGATTCGGCCGGGTCGTCGCCTTCCCAGAGCAGGGCGGTCTGCTCGCCGCGCTTTTCCAGATGGCGGTCGATGCAGTTGTAACTGACGTTCAGTTTGCCCCCGGCGAACCAGGCGGCTTCACCGGTTTTCAGGTCATAGCGCTGAACGGTCTGCCACGGCGTGCTCCAGTCGAGGAAACGCGTGGCCTGTTCGGCCCAGAAGGTTGTGGGGTGTTCAATGGATTCGCGGTACAGGCGCCGGTAGTCATCCTGACTCAACTGAGCAGCCCGGCGGACGGCATCGGCTTTGGGGAACGTGCTGATATCGAACATGACGGTTCCTTATTCTTGTGGTGCGTCAGGAATAAAGATGCGCCGAGCGATGCAGAGGTTCAAGTCATGTGTAAAACAACTGTGGGAGCGAGCCTGTTCGCGAATGCGGTGTGTCAGTCAACAAAGATGCTGAATGACACACCGCATTCGCGAGCAGGCTCGCTCCCACATTGGAGATGGGGTGCCCACTGGAATTGTGGGCAACCCATTCACATCACCCGCGGTGACGACCGCGGAAGTAGTTGATCAGGCCTTGGGTAGACGGATCATCAGCCGTGGTTTCATCGCTGCCGACCAGACGGTTGTAAACGCCTTTGCCCAATTCCTTGCCCAACTCAACGCCCCACTGGTCGAAGGCGTTGATGCCCCAGACCACGCTTTGTACGAACACTTTATGTTCATACATTGCCACCAGCGCGCCGAGACGACGCGGGCTGATGCGTTCAACCACAATGGTGTTGCTCGGACGGTTGCCCGGGATCACCTTGTGCGGCGCCAGTTTGTGCACTTCTTCTTCGATCATGCCCTTGTCGCGCAGTTCCTGCTCGGCTTCCGGCAAGGTCTTGCCGAGCATCAGCGCCTGACTCTGCGACAGGCAGTTGGCGTACAGCCACTGATGGTGGTCGGAAACCGGGTTGAAGCTGACGATCGGCACGATGAAATCGGCCGGGATCAACTGCGAACCTTGATGCAGCAACTGGTGGTAAGCGTGCTGACCGTTGCAGCCGACGCCGCCCCAGATCACCGGACCGGTATCGGTCGACACCGGCGTGCCGTCCTGACGCACGCTCTTGCCGTTGGATTCCATGTCCAGTTGTTGCAGGTGCTTGGTGATGTTGCGCAGGTAATGGTCGTACGGCAGGATCGCGTGGCTTTGCGCGCCCCAGAAGTTGCCGTACCACACGCCGAGCAGGGCCAGCAGCACCGGCATGTTCTGTTCGAACGGCGCAGTCTGGAAATGCTGGTCCATGGTGTAGGCGCCGGACAGCAGTTCCTTGAAGTTGGACATGCCGATCGCCAGGGCGATCGGCAAACCGATGGCCGACCACAGCGAGTAACGCCCGCCGACCCAGTCCCACATCGGGAAGATGTTTTCTTCGCGGATACCGAACGCAACGGCCGCTGCGTTGTTGCTCGATACGGCGATGAAGTGACGATACAGCTCGGCCTCCGAACCGCCCTGCGCCAGGTACCAGGCGCGCGCAGCCTGCGCGTTCTTCAGGGTTTCGAGGGTGTTGAAGGATTTCGACGAAACGATGAACAGCGTGGTCTCGGCGCGCAGTTTCTGCGTCAGTTCGTGGAATTCGCTGCCGTCGATGTTCGCCAGATAATGGCAACGCACGCCTTTCTGCGCGTACGACAGCAGTGCTTCGGAGACCAGCTCAGGGCCGAGGAACGAGCCACCGATGCCGATGTTGACCACGTCGGTGATCGGCTTCTCGGTGTAACCACGCCACAGACCGTCGTGGATGCGGCCGACCAGATCGGTAATCTGGTTCAGGACCTTGTGGACTTCCGGCATCACGTTGACGCCGTTGACCGACAGCTTGTCGCCTACCGGGCGGCGCAGGGCGGTGTGCAGCGCCGGGCGGCCTTCGGACGTGTTGACGATTTCGCCTTCAAACAGCGCTTTGATGGCGCCTTTGAGATCGACTTCATTGGCCAGACCGACCAGCAGGTTGCGGGTCTGGGCGTTGATCAAATTCTTCGAATAATCGAGAAACAGTCCGCAGCTGCTGAGGGTGAACTGGTTGAAGCGCTGCGGATCGGCGTTGAAGGCTTCGCGCATGCTGAAATCCTGCATGGCTTGGCGGTGATCTTTCAACGCTTGCCAGGCGGGCAGAGCGGTAACGTCTTGAGGAGTGAGGTAATACGCCATCGCTGCGGTTTTCCTTTTTACTTGAACGGCCTTTTGAACACTGAACAGACCCGGCACGCCATGTTTGGGCATGGGATCAACTGCGTCGACACGATTTCTGGACACAGGGCGAATACAGTAAACCTCGCGCTGCGTTCTGTCTTGACTTTGTCTGACCAGATCCCTGTACTTTTTTAACATCGAGACCGGGAACTGGCCGACAAACGGAGGGGGAGCGGGGCGATTTTGCGATCAGGCGAGCTGAACCGGGATGGCGTTGCTGGTGTGGCTCAGCTCGTTGCCGGGCGCCATGTAGAGCATGCGCGGCTTGAAATTGACCAGATCGGCTTCGCTGTAATGGGCGTAGGCACAAATGATCACGCGGTCGCCGACCTTGGCCTTGTGCGCAGCGGCGCCGTTGACGGAGATCATCCGCGAGCCTTCTTCACCACGAATCGCGTAGGTGGTGAAACGCTCGCCGTTGTCTACGTTGTAAATCTGGATCTGCTCGTATTCACGGATGCCGGACAAATCCAGCCACTCGCCATCGATGGCGCACGAACCTTCGTAATCGAGCACCGCATGAGTGACTTCGGCGCGGTGCAGTTTGGCCTTGAGCATGATCGCGTGCATGAGGGTTTTTCCCGGGTTGGAATCGAACGGCGGGCAGTGTGCCCGAAGGCTTTGGGAGCGGCAATATGGCGTGAAATGCAATTTTCATAACACCGAAAACCACTGTGGGAGCGAGCCTGCTAGCGAAGGCGGTGTGTCAGTCAACATTTGTGCTGAATGACACACCGCCTTCGCGAGCAGGCTCGCTCCCACAGGAGGTATTGCGATGTTTTTAAGCGGGCGTATCGAGGTTCAGGTGCAGGTTGTCGATCAACCGCGTGGTGCCGAGGAACGCCGCCACCAGAATCACCAGATCACGGTCTTCAGCCGTCGCCGGACGCAGGGTCAGGGCATGGCGGATTTCCAGGTAGTCCGTGCGCAGACCTGCGGCTTCAAGCTGCTGCAACTGGGCAGCGATCAGCGCCGGGAAGTCGCGTTCACCTTGCTTGATCGACTCGGCAATGTTGCTCAGCGAGCGATAAACGACCGGAGCCGCCGCGCGCTGTTCTTCGCTGAGGAAACCGTTGCGCGACGATAACGCCAGGCCATCGGCGGCGCGTACGGTCGGCTCGCCAATGATCTGGATCGGCATGTTCAAGTCATGCACCAGCGCACGGATCACCGCCAGTTGCTGGTAGTCCTTCTGGCCGAAAATCGCCAGATCCGGCTGGACCATGTTGAACAGTTTGCTGACCACGGTCGCCACACCTTCGAAATGCCCCGGACGGCTGGCGCCGCACAGGCCTTCGGACAATTGCGGCACGCTGACCCGAGTCTGCCCGGCCATGCCGTCGGGGTACATTTCCTCGACAGTCGGGGCGAAGAGCAGGGAACAACCGGCTTCGAGCAGCTTCTCCTGATCCGCCGCCAACGTGCGCGGGTACTTATCGAGGTCTTCGCCGGCGCCAAACTGCAGCGGGTTGACGAAAATGCTCGCGACCACGAAATCGACCCGTTGCGTGGCTTTGGTGATCAGCGCGACATGACCGCTGTGCAGGTTGCCCATGGTCGGCACGAAGCCGATGCGCTTGCCTTCGCTGCGAGCGCGGGCTACAGCGGCGCGCAGTTCGCGTACGGTTTTAACGGTGTTCATGCGGAGAATCCGTGTTCGATGCCAGGGAACGTGGTGGCTTTGACTTCGTTGACGTAAGCCTTCAGCGCGGACTGGATGCTGTCCTGACCGTGCATGAAGTTCTTCACGAACTTCGGCACGCGGCCAGTGATCGACAGGCCGAGCATGTCGTGCAGCACCAATACCTGACCGTCGGTGGCGTTACCGGCACCGATGCCGATCACCGGAATCTTCACCGCCTGGCTGATTTCAGCAGCCAGTTCGCTCGGTACGCATTCGAGCAGCAGCATCGCCGCGCCGGCCTGTTCCAGCGAAATCGCATCGGCACGCATTTGCCGCGCCTGGTTCTCGTTGCGGCCCTGCACTTTATAGCCGCCGAGAATGTTCACCGCTTGCGGGGTCAGGCCCATGTGCGCGCACACCGGTACACCGCGTTCAGCGAGCAGACGGATCGACTCGGCAAGCCACAACTGACCTTCGACCTTGATCATGTGCGCACCGGCCTGCATCAGCATGGCGCTGTTAGTCATGGTTTGTTCAAGGGTGGCATTGGCCATGAACGGCAGGTCGGCGAGGATCAGGGCATCGCTGTTGCCGCGTTTGACGCATGCGGTGTGGTAGGCCATTTCTGCGGTGGTCACCGGCAACGTGCTGTCGTGACCTTGCAGGACCATGCCGAGGGAGTCGCCCACCAGCAGCACTTCGACACCGGCCTCATTACAGGCGTGGGCGAAGGTCGCGTCATAGCAGGTCAGCATGGTGATCTTTTCACCTTTCTGCTTGAGGCTCTGGAGCGTGGTCAGGGTGATGGCTGGCATGTAAAAAATCCTCGTTCAGGCGCTCTGGAAACTACTGCGAGTAACGCGCGTGATTCTTCATCTACTCAGGCGCACGCTCTTTTGTCGTGCTTATAAGGCCTGGATTGCGCCCGTATGTGCCGTGTTGGCGGCAGCGGGACGCCTATAGTCGTGATGAGCCAACAGGAAGTCAATTGCGTGTGTTACCGCATTGTTACGAGGGGAGTGTTACCGGCGTTACTGATGCGATTCAGCGGCGCGGCGGGGCTGATTCGACGACTTTTTGTCCGACAAAATCCTGGGTGTGGAATAAACCAATGTGGGAGCGAGCCTGCTCGCGAAGGCGGCGAATCAGTCAACGCAGTGTTGAAGGAAACATCGCTTTCGCGAGCAGGCTCGCTCCCACTGGGGATTGCAATCAATCTGTCGGGAGGCGTTCCAGGCCGACGAACGGGCAGGCGGCGAGCAGATCGGACAGGCTGCGGCCGTCGGCAAGGTGCAAATCTTGCGGGGCCAGTTCGGCGAGGGGATAGAGCACGAACGCGCGTTCCTGAATCTGGTAATGCGGGACTTTCAGGCGTGGTTCGTCGATCAGGCGATCACCGAACAGCAGAATATCCAGATCCAGCGTACGTGGGCCCCAGCGTTCGAGGCGTTCGCGACCTTGGTCATTCTCGATGGCTTGCAATGCATCGAGCAGTTCCAGTGGGGCGAGCGAGCTGTCGAGCGCCGCGACCGCGTTGGTGTAACGCGGTTGGCCCGGCAGCAACGAGTCGCTTTGATAGAAGGCAGAAACGCCGGCGAGTGTGGTCTGCGGCAATTGCCCCAGCGCCTCGACGGCGCTGTGCAATTGTTCGGCCGGGTCAGCGAGGTTGCTGCCCATGCCGATGTAGATGCGTTCCATGCGTTTACTCGCCTGTCGAGGCGCTCGGTGCGCCGGCGCGTTTGCGCTTGGAACCGCTGCTGCGGCGACGTTTGCGTGGTGCGCCGCTGGCGTCATCACCCTTGCCGCTGAGGTCGCGGATCATGTCGCGACGCTCGCTGTCGTTGGCGTCCTGATAGTCCGTCCACCATTCGCCCAGGCCATCCGTTTCCTCGCCAGCGCTTTCACGCAGTAACAGGAAGTCGTAACCGGCACGGAATCGCGGATTATCCAGCAACAGGTCGGCACGTTTGCCGCTGCGGCGTGGCAGACGCTCCTGCATGTCCCAGATCTCGCGGATCGGCATGGTGAAACGTTTCGGAATCGCGATGCGCTGGCACTGTTCGGCGATCAGTTCGTGGGCGCCTTCCTGCATCGCCGGGATCGGCGGCATGCCGCGTTCTTGCAAGCGCAACACGCGGGCCGGCAGAGCAGGCCACAGCAGCGCGGCAAACAGGAACGCCGGGGTCACCGGTTTGTTCTGCTTGATGCGCAGGTCGGTGTTGGTCAGCGCTTCGCTGATCAGCGTGTGGGTGTATTCCGGGTTGTGTTCCAGTGCATCGGCACTGGCCGGGAACAACGGGGCGAACAGTTGCAGATCGACCAGCATTTCGAAGGTGATCGCGCCGTGTCCCGAAAGGAACAGCTTGAGCACTTCTTCGAACAGACGCGCCGACGGGATCTCGCGCAGCATCGGTGCCAGTTCACGGATCGGCTGCACGGTGTGCTTCTCGATGCCGAAATTGAGCTTGGCGGCGAAACGCACCGCGCGCAGCATGCGCACCGGGTCTTCCTGGTAGCGCTGCTTCGGATCGCCGATCAGGCGGATCAGGTGATTGCGGATGTCGTGTACGCCATTGGCGTAGTCGAGGATGCGCTCGCTGACCGGATCGTAATACAGGGCGTTGATGGTGAAGTCGCGGCGTTGCGCGTCTTCTTCCAGGGTGCCGTAAACGTTATCGCGCAGAATCCGCCCGCTCTCGTTACGCGAAGACTGGTTGCTGTCTTCGTCGTCTTCGTTGATCGGGTGATTGGCGCGGAAGGTCGCGACTTCAATGATTTCGCGACCGAAATGAATGTGCACCAGTTTGAAGCGACGGCCGATGATCCGCGCATTGCGGAATTCGGCACGGACTTGCTCAGGCGTGGCGCTGGTGGCGACGTCGAAATCCTTGGGTGTGATGCCCAGCAGCATGTCACGCACGCAACCGCCGACCAGATAAGCCTGGTAACCGGCACCTTGCAGGCGTTCGACGATATTCACCGCATAGCGGCTGAACTGCGTTTTCTGCAGCGAATGTTGGCCGCTGTTGAGCACTTCAGGGGTGCTGCGGATGTGTTGCGTACGACGCACGGGAGTTCGGAATGACTGGAACAACTTCTTCAGCATGGGATGCACTGTTTGAAGGAATGTTCGGCCATACCAAAGAATGACCGCATGATGGGCGCAGATTCTAGCATTTAGTCGGGGGATGGTGTAGGAGACAGCAGTTTCGAGCTGAAAGCCGCAAGCTACAAGGGTGAAACGGGGGTAAAACAGGGAGTTTTTTACAGAAGGGAGAAACTACAAGGGGAGCCGAAGCTCCCCAAGAAGTAGTTGCGTGCTCTTTTTATTATTGATTCGGGCTTCTTGTTTTTGTTGAGTGCCCTCGCCACGAAGTGTTTCCTTCGTGACCCTCCCAATCGGGAGCCAAGAGCAAACGGATTGCTTTGGTCGCTGAATTGCAGTGATCTCTCGATCCAACCAGTACAGGCTCTGTCTTAGGACAGTTTTTGTTGTTCTCGGCCTGGTCGTGGGGCAAGCCCCAAATACAACGCCTCTCCAAAAGAATCAGTTAGCTGCGCCTCTCGCCGTCTTGTTTTTATTGTGCGTGAGTCGATTCGTCTTATTTTTATTGTCTTGTGCATTGCTTGTTATTGTTCTTGTACCAAACATATAGCAGGGGGCGTGCCAACTTTTGCGAAACCCAATAAAACAAGGGGTTAGGTCGATATAACCGTTTTGTCGGGGCGAAAAAAAGCCGGGGTTTCGTTACCGATAACCCCGGCTTCTGTTACGTGAAAGGACTGAGGTAACAGTTTTTTCACCTCTTCAAGCGTTACCTGCACACTCGACAGGTAACGTTCAGCTCTCGCTGGCGACCCCGGTCTTGCGCCGTGGGATGCCCAGACGCTGACGGCGTTCCCACAGACATTTACGGCTAACGCCCAGTTTGCGCGCCAGTTCGGTCTCGGTCATGTGGTCCTGATGCTCGAGGACGAAGTGCTGGAAGTAATCTTCCAGCGACAGGTCTTCGGTCGGTTCATGGCTGCTGTTGCTGGCGTTACCCGGCGTTTGTGGCGGCAGGCCGATGAACTCGTCGTCTTCCAGATCGCTGAGTTCAATATCGATGCCCAGCAGGTCGGCGGAGATTTCCGGGCTTTCGCTCAGAATCACCGCACGCTCGACTGCGTTCTCCAGCTCTCGCACGTTACCCGGCCAGGAATAATGCCGGATCGCCTGTTCGGCATCGGCGGCAAACTTCAGGTCGGTACGGTTGATGCGCGCACTCTGGCGAGCCAGGAAGGCAGTGGCGATTTCGTTGACGTCGGCACCGCGCTCGCGCAGGGCCGGCAGTTTCAGCGCGATCACGTGCAGGCGGTAATAAAGGTCTTCACGGAACTGGCCGATTTTCGCCAGGCTCTTCAGGTCCCGGTGAGTGGCCGCGATCAGGCGCACATCAACTTTCTGTGACTGCACGGAACCAACACGGCGAATTTCACCTTCCTGCAACACACGCAGCAGGCGCGCTTGGGCTTCCAGCGGCAATTCGCCGATTTCGTCGAGGAACAAGGTGCCGCCGTCCGCCGCTTCGACCAGACCGGCACGCCCGGCGCTGGCGCCAGTGAACGCGCCTTTCTCGTGGCCGAACAGTTCGGACTCGATCAGGCTTTCCGGAATGGCCGCGCAGTTCACCGAAATCATCGGCGCCTTGGCGCGTTTCGACAGGTTGTGCAGGGCGCGGGCCACCAGTTCCTTACCAGTGCCGGACTCGCCCTGGATCAACACATTGGAATCGGTCGGCGCGACTTTGCGGATCTTGCTGTACAGATCCTGCATCGGTGGGCAGGAGCCGATGATGCCGATCTCGCCGTTGCTGTTGTCGACCGCGGATTTGCCGCTGCCGTTGGTCGTTTTCACGGCAACGGGCTCACCTGCAGCAGGAGCCGATTGACGATCACGCAGGATCCGCGCGACAGCCTGAAGCATTTCGTCGTGGTCGAAAGGCTTGGCGATGTAGTCCACCGCGCCCATCTTCATCGAGTCGACCGCCGAGCGCAGGCTGGCGTAACTGGTCATGATCAGCACCGGCGTGCCCTGGCCAAGCTTGATCAGCTCGGTGCCCGGAGCGCCCGGCAAACGCAGATCGCTGACGATCAGATCGAACGTAGGAATGGTGAAGCGTTCTTGTGCTTCCTGCACTGAACCGGCTTCGCTGACCTGGTACTGGTTGCGTTCCAGCAGGCGGCGCAAGGCGGAGCGGATAATTGTTTCGTCTTCGACGATCAAAATGTGCGGCATTGATTCGATACTCTCGACGGTCTCAGTTCACAGCGGACGTCGCTTCGACATGACGCGGTAAGGTCACCCGGATACGGGTGCCGCGTTGGCTTTGTACATCAGCCGGGCTGTCGATGGTGATTTGTCCATAATGCTCTTCAACGATGGAATAGACCAGTGCAAGGCCCAGACCGGTGCCTTCGCCAGGATCCTTGGTGGTGAAGAAGGGTTCG
This sequence comes from Pseudomonas tensinigenes, assembly GCF_014268445.2. Classification (NCBI taxonomy): domain Bacteria; kingdom Pseudomonadati; phylum Pseudomonadota; class Gammaproteobacteria; order Pseudomonadales; family Pseudomonadaceae; genus Pseudomonas; species Pseudomonas tensinigenes. The sequence goes on along the minus strand of NZ_CP077089.1, from coordinate 5,858,345 downwards.
AACAATCTATCCATGATGTTCTTCGGAATACCGCTGCCTTCGTCTTCGACGATCAGATCGACCGTGTGTTCGCCGGCTTCGCTCTTGACCCGTACCGCACTGTGCGGCGGCGAGGCGTCGCGGGCGTTGGAGAGCAGATTGATCAAGACCTGAGCGAGTCGCTGCGGATCGCCTTCGACCCAGTGATCGGGATCGCACAGGTTGTAGAACTGCACTTCGAAATTGCGTCGGTTCAGCGCCAGCAGGCCAATTGCATCTTGAGCGACCTCTGCCAGACAAACGGGTTCATCGCTGTGCTGATGACTGCCGGCGTGGGCGAAACTCATCAGCGACTGAACGATGCGCGAGACGCGTTTGGTCTGTTCGAGAATCTGCCCGCTGATTTCCGTCAGTTCGCCGTCGTCTTCGCGTTCTTCGCGCAGGTTTTGCGCAAGACAAGCGATGCCGGTGATCGGGTTGCCGATTTCGTGGGCTACACCGGCCGCAAGGCGACCAATGCTCGCCAGGCGTTCGGAGTGCACCAGTTTGTCTTCGAGCATCTGCGTTTCGGTCAGATCTTCGACCAGCAGAACCAAGCCACTGTTACCCGGTGCCAACGGCTCATCGATCGCCGCTTTGTGCAGGTTCAGCCAGCGCGTCTGACCGTCGAGGGCCAGATGTTGTTTGTGCAAATGCTCGTCGGGCAGGTTGATAAAACCCTGCAGCAATCCCTTCCACGGCTCGCCGATGGTACTCAGGCGCGAACCGACCACACGCTGCGCGGCGATCCCGGTGAGTTCTTCCATGGCCTTGTTCCACATCAGGATCTCTTGATCCTTGGCCAGCGAGCAGACGCCCATCGGCAGTTCCTGCAGGGTCTGGCGGTGGTAGCGACGCAGGGCATCGAGTTCGGCAGCCAGACCGGTGAGGCGCGAGTGGTAATCCTCGAGGCGGCTTTCGATGAAGTGAATGTCTTCGGTCACATAGTTTTCGCCGCCGGCCTTGTACGGCAGGAAGGTTTCGACCATGTCCTGCGCCACGCTCGGACCCATCAGACCGGAGAGGTTGGCTTCGATGCGATCGCGCAAACGGCGCAGGGCATACGGGCGGCGTTCGTCGAACGGCAAATAAAGGTCACGCAGCGCTTGCTCGACTTCCTTCTGCGCAGCCTTGGCACCCAACGGTTTCGCCAGTTGCGTGGCGAATTCCTGCGGCGAGGCGGCGTGCAATTCGCGGCGTTGCGGACGACGCACGTTATCCACAGCGCAGGCTTCAGCGGCACTGGCTTCTTCGGGGCTGGCATTGGTGAACAGCGAGATCAACGTGAACATCAACACGTTGGCCGCCAGCGAGGCGATGGCTGCCATGTGCCAACTGGTGTCGTCGAGCACGTAAATCATGTTCAGCAGCGGAATGTAGAAACCCTGCAGATTGCCGACCAACGGCAGCAGCATCGTCACCACCCAGACCAGGATTCCCGCCAGTAAACCGGCAATGAAGCCGCGCCGGTTAGCGGTCGGCCAGTACAGCACCGAGAGCACACCCGGCAGGAATTGCAGCGTCGCGACAAAGGCAACAATGCCGAGGTTGGCCAGATCCTGTCCGGCACCGAGCATCAGATAGAAGCAAAACCCGGCCATGATGATCGCGACGATCAGAGCCCGGCGGGTCCATTTCAACCAGCGATAGATGTTGCCTTCAGCCGGTGGTTGATAAAGCGGCAGCACCAAGTGATTCAACGCCATGCCCGAAAGGGCCAGCGTGGTGACGATGATCAGGCCGCTGGCCGCCGACAGTCCTCCGACGTAGGCAAGCAATGCCAGCGGTTTGCTGTTGGCTGCAATGCCGATGCCCAGGGTGAAATATTCCGGGTCGGTGGTGGCGCCGAGCTTGAGGCCGGCCCACAGGATCAACGGTACCGCCAGGCTCATCAACAGCAGAAACAACGGCAGGCCCCAGCTCGCACTCACCAATGAACGGGGGTTGAGGTTTTCGGTAAAGGTCATGTGATACATGTGCGGCATCACGATCGCCGAGGCGAAGAACACCAGCAGCAGCGTGCGCCACGGGCCTTCCTGCAAGGGCGTATGCAACGCCGCGAGGGCGGTCTGGTTTTGCAGCAGCCACAGTTCCAACTGTTGCGGACCATCGAACACGCCGTACAACGCATACAGGCCGACGCCGCCAAGGGCAACGAGTTTGATCACCGACTCAAAGGCAATCGCGAACACCAGCCCTTCATGTTTTTCGCGGGTGGCGATATGGCGGGAACCAAAGAAGATCGTAAACAGAATGATCAGTGCGCAGAACGCCAGCGCCACGCGGCTCTGAATCGGTTCGCCGGTGAGGATGCCGATGGAATCGGCCACCGCTTGAATCTGCAGCGCCAGCAGCGGCAGCACACCGATCAGCATGAAAATCGTGGTCAGCGCACCGGCCCAGGTGCTGCGAAAGCGGAACGCGAACAGATCCGCCAGTGACGACAATTGATAAGTACGGGTGATTTTCAGAATCGGATACAGCAACACCGGCGCCAGCAGAAACGCCCCAGACACGCCGAGATAACTGGAAAGAAAGCCGTAGCCATACTGATAGGCCAGACCCACCGTGCCGTAAAACGCCCAGGCACTGGCGTAAACACCCAGCGACAGTGTGTAGGTCAGCGGGTGGCGAATGATCGCCCGCGGGATCATGCCCCGTTCGCTGATCCAGGCAACGCCGAACAGCACCGCCAGGTACGCGGCGCTGACCAGGATCATCTGGGTCAGGCTAAAGCTCATCGGCATCTTTTTGGCTCTGCAGGATGAAGGTCACGACAATCAGGATCAGCCAAAGCAGATAGGGGCGATACCAGGCGCCCGTAGCGTCGATCCACCAATCCATGATGGCGGGGGAAAACAAGTAGATCCCCACGACTAAAAGCAGGACCAAGCGATAGATGTACATCCCGGCCTCTCTTTTTTATGCGCGTGCCCGAAAACGTGCGGCGATGGTAACGGATGGGCGCGCGACTGCAAGTGTCGTCACAGTAGTTGCGCCTCGGGCAAAGTCAGTGTGCGCGGGATCTGTGTGGCATCCCAGTGCGCGCTGCCCCACTTGAGTAACTCTTGCTGCGAAGCGTGGGCCAGTTCGGCGCCGGGGTTTTGCCCCAAGGCGCGCAGGGCTCGCAGTAACAGTGGCGTGGCTTGATCCGCTTCAAGCGGCGGTGAACGGTAGGACTTGCCGAGCTTGTTGCCGTCCGGTTGGGTAATCAGCGGCAGGTGCAGGTAACGCGGTTGGCGCAGGCCGAGCAGTTCTTGCAGGTACAACTGACGTGGCGTCGAGTCGAGCAGGTCGGCACCGCGGACGATGTCGGTGATACCTTGCCAGGCATCGTCGAGGACCACGGCCAATTGGTAGGCGTAGAGACCGTCGCGGCGACGGATCACGAAATCACCGACGTCGCGACCCAGATGCTGGCGGTATTCGCCCTGTACGCGGTCGATGAAGTGGTATTCCAGTTCGGGTACGCGCAGGCGGATTGCCGCGTCCTGTTGATCGTGGCCGGCATTGCGGCACAGGCCAGGATAAATGCCGTTGTACGCTTCGAGCTGTTTGCGCGAGCAGGTGCAGGCGTAGGCCAAGCCATGATTGAACAGGCTGTTGAGCACGTCGGCGTAAGCGTCGTGCCGATCGCTCTGGCGCACCATGTCGCCGTCCCATTCAAAGCCGTAACTTTCCAGCGCCTTGAGAATTGCCGTTTGCGCACCGGGTTCTTCGCGGGGCGGATCGAGGTCTTCCATGCGCACCAGCCAGCGACCGCCGACCGAACGGGCGTCGAGGTAGGAGGCGAGGGCAGCGACCAGCGAACCGAAGTGCAGGTGGCCACTCGGGGTTGGGGCGAAGCGGCCGATGTAGGCGGGGGGTGTGTTGGCAGTCATGGAAACGAAACTACTTTTCAGGCTATATGCAGGTCAACCTGTGGGAGCGAGCCTGCTCGCGAAAGCGTAGTGTCAGACGATTAAATGTTGAATGACACACCGCTTTCGCGAGCAGGCTCGCTCCCACAAAGGCAAAAGGCAGAAACAAAAACGGAGCGTTCACACGCTCCGTTTTTCGTTCAGGTCGAGATTACTTGCCGACCTGCTTTTCCTTGATTTCCGCCAGGGTCTTGCAGTCGATGCACAGATCCGCAGTAGGACGGGCTTCGAGGCGCTTGACGCCGATCTCGATGCCGCAGGACTCGCACCAGCCGTATTCTTCGTCCTGAATCAGCTCCAGCGTCTTGTCGATCTTCTTGATCAACTTGCGCTCGCGGTCGCGGGCGCGCAGCTCGAGGGCGAATTCTTCTTCCTGACTGGCACGATCGGCCGGGTCAGGGAAGTTGGCCGCTTCGTCCTTCATATGATCAACAGTACGGTCGACTTCCTGCATCAAGTCCTGTTTCCACTTGTTCAGGATCTTGGTGAAGTGCGCGCGCATCGGAGCGCCCATGTACTCTTCACCGGCTTTCGGAACGTAAGGTTCGAAACCGCTGATCGTCGTTTGCTGCTGTTGCTTTGCTTGGGTGGGCATGAAATGGACCGCCTCTACTCTTGTAATCCATTGCGCAGGATTGCTCCATCACCGACACCTGCCGGCCCTGCGGCTGCAAGCGGGCGAACTTACCAGATCAAATCGGCCTGCGCTACTCCCGGATGTCGAGGCCCCGGCGGGTGGCGCTTGCAAATGTTTGGCAAGCCGTGTCTGTTGGTGTTGAAGACCTGTTCAATCACTGATTTTAGTCAATCCTGGAGCGTACGCTCATGTCGTTACAGTCCAGCGTTCTTGAGGCTGTGACCGCTGCGGGTTCTCGCTCGTTCCGGCAGATGGGTAGAATCGTCTCTTTTTCCCTGCCGAAGGAAAACCAATGGCTCAGCCCTACAGTGCGCGCAGTCGTGCGATCGAACCGTTCCATGTCATGGCGTTGCTGGCGCGGGCCAATGAATTGCAGGCTGAAGGCCACGATGTGATCCATCTGGAGATCGGCGAGCCGGACTTCACCACCGCCGAGCCGATCATCCGTGCCGGGCAAGCGGCGCTGACGGCAGGCAAGACGCGCTACACCGCCGCGCGCGGCATTCCGGAGCTGCGCGAGGCGATTGCCGGGTTTTATCAATCGCGTTATGGCTTGAACATTGATCCGCGACGGATTTTGATCACGCCGGGTGGCTCCGGTGCATTGCTGTTGGCTAGCGCGCTGCTGGTCGATCCCGGCAAACACTGGCTGCTGGCGGATCCGGGCTACCCGTGCAACCGGCACTTCCTGCGTTTGGTCGAAGGCGCGGCGCAGCTCGTTCCTGTAGGTCCGGACGTGCGCTATCAGCTGACCCCGGATCTGGTCGAGCGCCATTGGGATCACGACAGCGTCGGCGCACTGGTCGCCTCGCCAGCCAACCCGACTGGCACGATTTTGACTCGCGATGAACTGGCCGGGTTATCCACAGCCATCAAGGCTAAGCATGGACATCTGGTGGTGGACGAGATCTATCACGGCCTGACGTACGGCACCGATGCCGCCAGCGTTCTGGAAGTCGATGACAACGCTTTTGTGTTGAACAGTTTCTCCAAGTATTTCGGCATGACCGGGTGGCGCCTGGGTTGGCTGGTGGCACCGGATGCGGCGGTCAGCGAGTTGGAGAAGCTGGCGCAGAACCTCTACATCAGCGCGCCGAGCATGGCGCAGTACGCGGCGTTGGCCTGCTTCGAGCCGGACACCCTCTTGATTCTGGAAGAGCGCCGCGCCGAATTTGGCCGTCGTCGTGATTTCCTTTTGCCGGCATTACGCGAATTGGGTTTCAACATCGCCGTGGAGCCTGAGGGCGCGTTCTATTTGTACGCCGATATCAGCCAGTTCGGCGGCGATGCCTTCGCGTTCTGCCGACATTTCCTCGAAACCGAGCACGTTGCCTTCACGCCGGGTCTGGACTTCGGTCGTTATCAGGCCAGTCACCATGTGCGTTTTGCCTACACGCAAAACCTCCCTCGCTTACAGGAAGCGGTGGAGCGAATCGCCCGTGGCTTGAAGAGTTGGCAAGGCTGATGCGTTTTTATCCACCACTTGAAGAGGCGCGTCTGATCCGGCGTTACAAGCGTTTTCTCGCCGATATCGAAACCGTTGGCGGCGAGTTGCTGACCATTCACTGCCCGAACACCGGTTCTATGCTCAATTGCCAGGTCGAGGGCGGACAGGTCTGGTTCAGCCGCTCCAATGACCCGAAACGCAAATTACCGGGCACTTGGGAAATCGGTGAAACCCCGCAGGGCCGCTTGTTTTGCGTGAATACCGCCCGGGCCAACGGTTTGGTTGAGGAGGCGTTGCAGGCTGGCGTTATCACTGAGTTGAACGGCTTTACCGCGTTGAAGCGCGAAGTGGCCTACGGGCAGGAAAAAAGCCGCATCGATTTTCGCCTCGAATACCCAAGCGGCCCGGCGTATGTGGAAGTGAAAAGCGTCACCCTGGGCTTCGACGGCACAGCGGTGGCGGCGTTTCCCGATGCCGTGACCCAGCGTGGTGCCAAGCATCTGCGGGAGTTGGCACATCTGGCGCGGGACGGGATCCGGGCGGTGCAGTTGTATTGCGTCAATCTGAGCGGAATTGAAGCGGTGCGACCGGCCGAGGAGATCGACTCGGCCTACGCCGAGGCGCTGCGTGAAGCGGTGGCGTGTGGTGTTGAAGTGCTGGCTTACGGCGTTCGCTTGAACCATGAAGAGATGGCCATCGACCGGCGTCTCGACGTGCTGCTCAACGGTTAAACATCGATCCACAAGCCTTGCGCGTCTTCCCGGCACGCAATGGCTGTGAGTGATTGCCCGGCGCAAGGCCCGGCGACGCATTCACCGTCCTCGATCAGAAACAGTGCGCCGTGGGTGGCGCACTGGATCAGGCTGTTGCTCGGGTCGAGAAATTGGTCGGGATGCCATTCAAGACCAACGCCCCGGTGCGGGCAGCGATTGAGATAAACGTACGCTTGCCCATTGCGGCGCACGGCGAACAGCTTGTTCCCGTTGACTTCAAAGCCACGGCTGGCCGCTTCGGCGAGTTCAGTGCCCGCGCAGAGAAACTTCATGGCTATCCTCTAATGTCCGCTCGTGTCCGGATATGTCCGAGCTTGACGTTTAAATGCAAACAATTATCAAATGGCGACCTTCGTCCGCAGGGCGGCTGGCAGGGGCGAGGATACTTGGCCTGTCATCCGGATGCCCGGGAAAAACGTCTTTCAAGGAAGCTGTGTATGCGCCTGAGTACTCGCGTTGTTGTGCTGTGTGCCGGACTGTTCGTCAGCCATCAGGCTGCAGCGGCCGATTTGCCGCAACGTTGGGTCAGCGCCGGCGGTGCGCTGTCGGAATGGGTCAGTGCGTTGGGCGGCGAGTCGAAGCTGGTCGGCGTTGATACCACCAGCCAGCATCCGGAGTCGTTGAAGGCGCTGCCGAGCATTGGTTATCAGCGTAGCCTTTCCGCTGAGGGCATTCTCAGTCTGCGCCCGGACATCCTTATCGGCACCGAAGAAATGGGCCCGCCGCCGGTGCTGTCACAGGTCAAGGCCGCCAAGGTTCAGGTGGAGTTGTTCTCGGCTCAGCCGGATCTGCCGACACTGGAGAAAAACGTCACCCATCTGGGCCAGTTGCTCGGCACAGAAGCCCAGGCAAAGCAGCTACTGCAAAGTTATCAACAGCAACTCGATGCGCAGAACGTGCGGGTTGCAGATGCGCAGTCCAAACAAAAAGCGCCGGGCGTTCTGTTGTTGCTCGGGCATGCCGGTGGCAAGCCATTGATCGCCGGCAAGGACACCGCTGCCGACTGGCTGCTGCAACAGGCGGGCGGGCATAACCTGGCGACGCATACCGGTTACAAACCGTTTTCCGTGGAATCCCTCGCCAGCCTCGATCCTGAAGTGTTGGTATTCGCCGACCGTGCATTGACCGGAGACGCGGCGAAAGCGGCGCTGTTCAAGGAAAACCCGATTCTCAATTCAAGTCGCGCGGCCAAGGCCGGCCGAGTGCTGGAACTGGACCCAACCCTGTTGGTTGGTGGCCTTGGACCACGCTTGCCGGCAGCGCTGAAAACCCTGTCTGACGGTTTCTACCCGGCCAAGAGCGGCCAATGACCACATTGGTAAAACCCCGTGGTCTGTTCATTGGCCTGACGCTTCTATGTCTGTTGGCGATCTGGCTGTCACTGGCGCTGGGGCCGGTGAGCCTGCCGCTGTTCGATACGTTGCGCGCAGCGTTGCGCATGCTCGGCGTGCCGCTGGCGCCGGACGGTCTGGAGCAGGCTGAGCTGATCCTCGGACAGATTCGTCTGCCGCGAACCTTGCTCGGGTTGGCGGTTGGCGGTGTGCTGGCGCTGTCCGGTGTGGCGATGCAGGGTTTGTTCCGTAATCCGCTGGCGGATCCAGGACTGGTGGGGGTTTCCAGCGGCGCAGCGCTGGGTGCGGCGATTGCGATTGTCGGTGGTTCGTTTTTTGGTGGCTTGCCGGAGTGGTTCGGGCCGTATCTGCTGTCGGCCTGCGCGTTCCTCGGCGGCCTCGGGGTGACGGCGCTGGTTTATCGCCTCGGTCGCCGTAACGGTCAGACCAATGTGGCGACCATGTTGCTTGCGGGTATTGCCCTGACCGCGCTGGCCGGTTCGGCGGTCGGCCTGTTCACTTATCTGGCGGATGACGCGACCCTGCGTACGCTGACGTTCTGGAACCTCGGCAGTCTCAACGGCGCCAGTTACGCGCGGCTGTGGCCATTGCTGATCATCAGCGCCGGCGTGGCGTTGTGGTTGCCACGTCGCGCCAAAGCGCTGAATGCCTTGCTGCTCGGGGAATCCGAGGCTGGGCATTTGGGCATTGATGTCGAGCGGCTCAAGCGTGAATTGGTGTTCTGCACGGCGCTGGGTGTGGGCGCAGCGGTGGCAGCCGCGGGCATGATCGGGTTTGTCGGGCTGGTGGTGCCGCATCTGGTGCGGTTGCTGGCGGGGCCGGATCACAAAGTGCTGCTGCCGGCATCGGTGCTGGCCGGGGCGAGTCTGTTGTTGCTGGCTGATCTGGTCGCGCGGCTGGCGCTGGCGCCGGCAGAGTTGCCGATCGGTATTGTCACTGCGTTTATCGGTGCGCCGTTCTTCCTTTATCTGCTGCTGCGAGGACGCGCCTGATGTTGCGTGCGCAAAATTTGCACATCCAGCGTGGGCGCAAGGCAGTGCTCAGCGATGTAACGCTGCAACTCGAACCGGGTGAGGTGCTTGGTGTGCTTGGGCCGAACGGTGCTGGCAAAAGTACCTTGCTGGGCGCCTTGTGCGGGGAGTTGGCGGCGAGTGCGGGCGAGGTTTCGCTCGACGGGCAGGCATTGAGTCAATGGACTGGCCCGCAGCGTGCGCAACGATTGGCGGTGTTGCCACAAGTGTCGACCCTGGATTTTGCTTTCCGCGTCGAAGAGGTGGTCGGAATGGGCCGCTTGCCTTGGCAAAGCGGTCGGATGCGCGATGACGAAATCATCGCGGCGGCGTTGACGGCAGCGGATGCCCGGCACTTGAGCGGTCGCAGTTATCTGGCGCTGTCCGGTGGCGAGCGTCAGCGTGTGCATCTGGCCCGGGTGCTGGCGCAATTGTGGCCGGGTCAGGCTGGGCAGACGTTGCTGTTGGATGAGCCGACTTCGATGCTTGATCCGCTGCATCAGCACACCACGCTGCAGGCTGTGCGCGAGTTTGCCGATCGTGGCGCGGCGGTGTTGGTGATCCTGCATGATCTGAATCTGGCGGCGCGTTATTGTGACCGCATTCTGCTGCTGGAAGGCGGGCGGCCGGTGGCGTTGGATACACCGCAGCAGGTTTTGCGACCGGACACGCTCCAAGCCGTATTCGGTCTCGAAGTGTTGGTGCAGCCGCACCCGGAGCGTGGGCATCCGCTAATCATCGCCCGCTGACTGGATCATCGAGGTGATTGCATGCGTGGAATGTGGCTGTTGGCGGTGGTGTTGCTTGCGGGGTGTCAGCATGCTGTGGCTCCGCCGCCGATCAGTGGCGAGATTCGCGATCTACGCAACGGCGAAGTGCTGACGGCGCAGCAGCTACTGAAGCGCTTGGCTGAGCCTGAGCGGTTGATTATCGGTGAACAGCATGACAACGCCGATCATCACGCCGCGCAATTGTGGCTGTTGCGCTCGCTCGGTGAACAGCGGCCGCAGGGCAGTCTGCTACTGGAAATGCTCACGCCGGATCAGCAGCCTCGCGTTGATCAAATGCGCCAGGCCGCAACGCCGCCCGCGGACTTCCCTGCCGCATTGGCCTGGGAGGACGGCTGGGACTGGAATCTCTATGGACCCATTGTCCGCTTCGCGCTGACTCAGCCGTATCCACTGCTGGCGGCGAATCTGGATAGCGCTGAAATCCGCACCTTCTATCGCGATCCGCCCGTGCTTAACGGGGAGCGCAGTAATACAGCATCCGTGAAAGCTGTTTTGCTAGAACAGATCAGCGGCTCCCATTGTGGCTTGCTGCCCGAATCACAGATGCCGGCAATGCTCGCCGTTCAGCAACAGCGTGATCGGCGGATGGCCGAACGCTTGTTGGCTGCACCGAAACCTGCTTTGTTGCTGGCCGGTGCATGGCATGCGCGCAAGGATGTTGGCGTGCCGCTGCATGTTGTGGATTTGGGCGCCACTGAGTCACCGACAGTGCTGATGCTGGCAGAGCAGGGCGCCGAAGTGACCGCAACAATGGCCGATTACGTTTGGTACACGTCCGTCACGCCAAAGCAGGATTACTGCGAGCAGATGCGCAAACAGTTCGGCAAATGACTTTTCCACAGGCAAAAAAAGACCCGGTAAAAACCGGGTCAAATAACCGTGATTAGCCTGATGAGGAGATAATCTGAGAGTCCGAACCAAGGGCTTTTCAGAATATCGACTGATCTCGCGACCAGTTGTGATAATCATAGCGATTCTCATTACCGCGTCAACAACTGTTTTCTCATTTCTTTGAATTAGACTTGGAAATGGCCGCAATGGCCCGAAAACAAAGGGCTTGGCCTTAGCTTTTGTTTGCGCTCAATTGGGTGACTTGCTTGTTCAGTTGGCCGATTCGTCGCGCCATGCTCTCGATCAGGCTGTGTGCAATCTTTGGATTGGTGCGGGTCATGCTCAAGAATTGCTCACCGGGAATCAGCATCACCGTACTTGGCTCCCGGGCAATGACCGTGGCATTGCGCAGCTCGCCGGTAAACACGGCCATGGCCCCGAAAATCTCGTCCTTGGCCACGTCTCCCACCTTAAGTCCGTCCACAAACGCCTCGGCATGCCCATCGATGATCACAAACACATGGTCAGCAGCGTCACCCTGATTGATCAGTGTTTCCCCCGCCTCAACCCGTTTAAAACCGTTGGTACTGCGAAACTCTCGCGGCTTCAGTTCCGCGACAGCATGGGCAAGGATCGCCACTTGCCCCAGCAGATACTCGAGAAACTGTTCTGCCCGACGAGAGTCAGCAAATAAATGCTGGAAGACTTCCGGACGTCGATAGGGCGTCAAACGTAACGTGCCCTCACTGCATAAGCGGCAATCCGCCCAGTCGTCTCCCTGCTGAAGGCCGATCACATCGCCCTCCTGCCAATAAAACAGTGGCCGGGTTCCGATGCAGCCATTGATCACACCGTCATTGAGCAGAAACAACTGATCGGCGGGTAACTGCGTCATCAGATCGTCCGTCGCTTCAAGTTGCAGAACCGGCCCGCAAGGCAACAGATCGCGCAGCCACAGCGCGGGCAAACTCTGCAAGCGGTTGATCAAGGCATCGGCGCAGGCCGATTGTTCCCCCAGTAAATACATGACGGTCAATGCCCGTTCAGTTCTTGTGGCGCGAGGAAATGGCTTCGAGCTGTTTGTTCAGGGCGTCTTTGCGTTCGGCGGGGATGTCGTTCCAGTGCACATCCATCAGCGCGCCTTCGATCGCATACAACAACACCTTCGATGCGCGAAACCCGCGGGTACGCACGGCCCGGTAGGCGTCTACAGCGCCCAGGCGACGCAAGTCCGAGGCGCTGTGGATGCCCACGGCATGCAGCCATTGCGCCGACGTCTTGCCAAGATTCTTCAGGTGTTGCAGTTCATCATTCATCAAGCCTCCTTGCGACGGCCGAATGGTGCGTGGGCGAGCTTCTCAGGAGTGTAGCCATCAGTAGGAAAAGCGTGGTTGTTTGGTCGGATTCAACGCAAACGCTTCTAAGAAGGGGAGCTTGTAAGGCTTGCGAGCGCAGAAAGGCAGGAGGAAACACATTCCAGATGTGGGAGCGAGCCTGCTCGCGAAAGCGGTATGACTTTCACGATCAGGGTGACTGACACTCCCTCTTCGCGAGCAGGCTCGCTCCCACCAGGTGGGTGTTGTATCAGTGAGGGGTATGCGTATCAGCGGGTGCGATAACGCAGGCGCGTCCCGAAATTCATCGACATCAGAATCTCGTCGGCACTCAGCTCAGGCGGGAAATACGCCCCGGAAATCTGCGCATGGGCCAGGCTTGCACCTTCCAGCGATGCGTTACGGAAATCGATGCCACGTAAATCGGCGGAACGGAAATACGCGTCCCTGAAATCCACGCCATCGGCATTCAGTTCACGCAGATCGAGGCCACGGAAATCGCCGCCGACCATATCGATCGGGCCATCCAGTGGGCGCTCTTTGTTGAAACCTGTGATGTCGTCTTTGTGCAGCAAGGCATACAGCGGGGTGTCGAGAAGTTTCGGCTGGCTCATGTCATATCACCGTTGGTTTTATGACGCCAGTATAGTGCCACTATTTGACGGCCGTGAAGCAAGCGAGGGCTTCACGGCCGAAATAGTTTCTTACAGGCCTGGCAGGCGCTGACGGATCTGTGCGACCACGGTGTCCAGCGTGCCGGATTCATTGGTCTGTACGCGTTTGCTGCGCAAGATTTCTTCCGGCGTCAGCGCTTCACGATTGGCCTGCTGCGCTTCGATCACGGCCAGTGTGGCGTCGGACGGATCCTGTTTGTCCGCCTGACGAATCGCCAGCCAGCTCTCGATCACCGCTTGCGGCGCATTGCAGTCGAGGATCAGGAACGGCGTGCCGGTGGCTTCGGCGATCTTCGCCGCGTTGTCGCGCTGTTCACGCTTGAGATAAGTGGCATCGATCACCACCGGGAAACCAGCGTGCAGGATCACTTCCGCAATTTCGTGCAGACGCGAGTAGGTCGCGGTGCTGGCGTCAGCACTATAGATACCGGCTTGCACGTCGTTGGCAACGGTTTGCTCGCCGAACAGGCGCTTGCGCTCGACATCGGAACGCAGACGAATGGCGCCCAGCGCTTCGACCAGACGCATGGCCACGTGGCTCTTGCCGACCGCGGAAACGCCGTGGGTGATCGCCATGAAGCGCGAAGGAATGGTGCTGTAGCTTTCCGCCAGGTTGGCGTAGTTGCGGTACTGGCGCAGGGTGGTGGCGCGCTGCACCGGCGTCGCGTCCGCCGGCATGCTGAACAGCGCAACCTTGGCGCGAACCAGTGCGCGGTAGGCTTTATAGAAGTTCAGCACTTCCAGGCCTTGATAGTCGCCGGTCAGCTCCAGGTATTGGCTGATGAAGCGGCGCGCCAGGGATTTCAGGCCACGGTCTTCCAGGTCCATCGCGAGGAAACCGGTGTCGGCCCAGACGTCAGTGAAGCGGAACGGTTCGTTGAACTCGATGCAGTCGAAGATCACCACTTTGCCGTCGATGACCGTGGCGTTGCCCAGGTGGATATCGCCGTGGCACTCACGGGTGAAACCTTCGGCCTTGCGTTGCGCGAACAGTGGCTTGAGACGCTCGAAGCTGCTTTCGGCCCAGGCTTTCAGTGCCTCGAGTTGCAGCAGATCGTTTTTGTCGCTGAGGAACGGCAGGATCTGCTCGAAGTTTTGCGACACCGGCGCCATCACACTGTCCGGGGTGCCGGCATCGTGTTCGGCAGGGACTTTTGGCGCGGTGAGGTGGAAGCGGGCAATCTGCTCGGCCATCTCGTCGATGTGCTGGGTGGTCAGCTCGCCGTTGGCTTGCAGGGTGCTGAGCAAACCGGTCTGCGGGAACTGGCGCATTTTCAGCACATATTCAATGGCCGGGCCGTCGCCGCCCAGTTGCGGTGCTTCAACGCTGCCGGTCACTGGCAACACTTCCAGGTACAAATCGTCGGTCAGACGCTGGTTCAGACGCAGCTCTTCAGCACAGAAATGTGCGCGCGAGTCGAGACCGGTGAAGTCGAGAAAGCCGAAGTTGACCGGTTTTTTCACTTTATAAGCGAAGGGACCGGTGAGGATCACCCACGAGATATGGGTTTCGATGACCTGGAACCCTTCAACGGGGTGCGGGTAGAGGGCCGGGTTTTGCAGGGCAGCGATCAGTGACTGGCTCACGGGCGATCCTTCAGAGACTGGGGGAAATTCGAGGTCGCCATTATGGCCGCTCGCCAGCCTGACGCAAACCTCGGAGCGCTCCTGTTGAGTATGAATAAAGTGCGTATAATCCGCCGCCATGACTCGAACTCGATCTCCCCGTACCAAGAAAAAACCACCCTCCAAGGGCCTTAGCCCATGGTTGAGCTGGGCCATTAAACTCAGTCTGGTCGGCCTTGTGGTGCTGGCTGGCTTCGCCGTTTACCTCGATGCCGTGGTGCAGGAGAAGTTCTCCGGCAAGCGCTGGACCATCCCGGCCAAGGTTTACGCGCGGCCGCTCGAGCTGTTCGTCGGACAAAAGCTCAGCAAGGACGATTTCCTCACCGAACTCGATGCCCTCGGCTATCGCCGCGAAGCCGTGAGCAATGGCCCCGGCGCCGCAGCCGTCAGTGGCAATACAGTCGATCTGAATACCCGTGGCTTCCAGTTCTATGAAGGTCTGGAGAAACCGCAGCCGGTGCGCGTGCGTTTCTCTGGCGATTATGTGGCCGAGCTGTCGGCGACCAACGGTTCGAAATTGTCTGTGGTGCGTCTTGAACCGCTGATGATTGGCGGCATTTATCCGAAAAATCTCGAAGACCGCATTCTGATCAAGCTCGATCAGGTGCCGCCGTATTTGCTCGAAACCCTGATCGCTGTCGAAGACCGCGACTTTTATAGCCACTGGGGCGTGTCGCCGAAGTCGATTGCCCGGGCTATCTGGGTCAACACCTCGGGCGGCAAGATGACGCAGGGCGGCAGTACGCTGACCCAGCAGTTGGTGAAAAACTTCTACCTGACCAATGAACGCAGCCTGACCCGCAAGCTCACTGAAGCGATGATGGCGATGTTGCTGGAACTGCATTACGACAAAAAGGAAATCCTTGAGGCCTACCTCAATGAAGTCTTTGTCGGCCAGGACGGTCAGCGTGCGGTCCACGGTTTTGGTCTGGCCAGTCAGTTCTTCTTCGGTCAGCCGTTGTCCGAGCTGAAGCTGCATCAGGTGGCGATGCTGGTCGGTATGGTCAAAGGCCCGTCCTACTACAACCCGCGTCGCAATCCGGAGCGTGCGCTGGAGCGGCGTAACCTGGTGCTCGACGTGCTTGAGCAGCAAGGCGTGGCGACGGCCGAACAGGTCGAAGCAGCGAAGAAAATGCCATTGGGTGTGACCACGCGCGGCAAACTGGCCGACAGCTCATTCCCGGGCTTTATCGATCTGGTCAAACGCCAGTTGCGTGAAGACTACCGCGACGAAGACTTGACCGAAGAAGGCCTGCGCATCTTCACCAGTTTCGACCCGATTCTGCAGATGAAAGCCGAGGCCTCGGTCAACGACACCTTTAAACGTCTGTCCGGGCGCAAAGGCTCCGATGATGTGGAAGCGGCGATGGTCGTGACCAATCCGGAAACCGGCGAAGTCCAGGCGATGATCGGTAGCCGTCAGGCCAGTTATGCCGGTTTCAACCGCGCACTGGATGCCGTGCGGCCGATCGGTTCGTTGATCAAGCCGGCGGTTTATCTGACTGCGCTGGAAAAACCGAGCCAGTACACCCTGACTAGTTGGCTGTCGGACGATCCGTTGTCGGTCAAAGGCGCGAACGGTCAAGTGTGGAAACCGCAGAACTATGACCGCCGCTCCCACGGCACCGTGTTCCTTTATCAGGGGCTCGCGCATTCCTACAACCTGTCGACATCGCGACTGGGTCTGGAAGTCGGTGTGCCTAACGTGCTCAAGACCCTCGGGCGTCTGGGCGTGACGCGCGAGTTTCCGGCATTCCCGTCGATGCTGCTGGGCGCCGGCGGCATGACCCCGATCGAAGTAGCGACCATGTACCAGACGCTGGCCAACGGTGGTTTCAACACGCCGATGCGCGGGATTCGTAGCGTACTGACCGCCGAGGGTGAGCCGCTCAAGCGTTATCCGTTCCAGATCGAACAGCGTTTTGATCCGGCGTCCATCTATCTGATCCAGAACGCCATGCAGCGCGTGATGCGTGAAGGTACCGGCAGCTCGGTTTATAACGTGCTGCCCAAGACTCTGACATTGGCCGGCAAAACCGGTACCAGTAACGATTCCCGTGACAGCTGGTTCGCCGGTTTCAGTCAGGATCTGCTGGCAGTGGTGTGGCTGGGGCGCGACGACAACGGCAAGACGCCGTTCACCGGGGCCACCGGTGCACTGCAGGTCTGGACCAGTTTCATGCGCAAGGCCGACCCGTTGCCGCTGGACATGCCGCAACCGGATAACGTCGTGCAGGCATGGGTTGATTCGCGTACCGGGCAGGGCTCCGATGCCAACTGCCCGGGGGCGGTACAGATGCCGTATATTCGCGGCAGCGAACCGCCACCCGGCGCCGCCTGTGCAAGCGAAACGCCTGCTTCCGGCGAGTCGGTGATGGATTGGGTCAAGGGCTGGATGAATTAAGCAAAGAGGGTTTCAAGTGAACAAGTGGTTGATTCCAGCAGTGACCGCCGTGGCTTTGCTCAGCGGCTGCTCTACCGTACAGCGTGGTTCGATTCCGGTGGTTGATTCCGGTACTGCGGTGTCCAACAGCGAGCGTATTTCGGCCAATGGCGGTTTCCGTCAAACGACGGTCAAGCGTCCTGCGCAGGGCCAGACTCAGGCGATTCCGCAAGGTGACACTGGCGTGGTGGTGATGGTGCCCGCCGGTGGTGCCGCCGTATCGACGCCGATCAGCTCTTCGCCAATCGTGCCGGGCCCTGCGTCCGGTGGCATCACGCCGGGGCCGTACAACCCTTCAGCAGTTGAATCGGCGCCGATTAATTCGGGCACTTACAACATGCCTTCGACACCGAGCGGAATTCCTTCGGCCAGCAGCGGCGGTGGCTTGTCGGCGGATGAGCAACTGGACGGCCCGGTACTTGCCTTGCTGACGACGGCTCAACAGCAGCAGGCCGGTGGCGACCTCAACGGCGCATCGTCGAGTCTGGAGCGCGCCCAGCGTGTGGCGCCGCGTGAGCCGCAAGTGCTTTATCGTCTGGCGCAGGTGCGCATGGCTCAAGGCGATGCGCCGCAAGCCGAGCAGTTCGCCCGTCGTGCACTGACCATGGCTAACGGTCGCCCGGACCTGCAAGCGAGCCTGTGGGAAATCATCGCCCAGTCCCGTGAGAAACAAGGCGATTCCGCCGGCGCCGCTCAGGCCCGTCAGAAGGCCAAGGTTTCGCTGTGATGGATGCTCGTTTCCCGAAGATCGCCGATCAGCTGTTGCTGATCGAGCGTGAACTGCGCACTCAGGGTTGGTGGGACGACGTTCAGCCGTCGGTTGAGGCACTGAGCAGTGTCGAGCCGTTTTCGGTCGATACGCTGGACTTCGAGCAGTGGCTGCAATGGATCTTCCTGCCGCGCATGAAGATGATCCTCGAACAGGATCTGCCGTTGCCGAATGCCTCGGGGATTCAGGAAATGGCGGAAATGGTCTTCGCCCAGCGCAACGTGGGTGGCAAGGATCGTCGGTTGCAGGTGCTGCTCAAAGAGTTTGATCTGCTGATCACCGCCTCGCGCTGAGCCAGACTGACACCGGATAGGTAGGAGCTGCCGAAGGCTGCGATCTTTTAATCTTGTTTTTGAAAGCAAAATCAAGAGATCGCAGCCTGCGGCAGCTCCTACAGGTGTCTATTCACAATTCTGCGCGATTTGCTTCTGCGCCTCGACAATGCGCTCCTGACGCTGCGCATCATCCAGCCTGCGCAATTGCCCCTCCACTTCCTCCCTCAGACGCGGATTGTTTTGCAATTGCGCAAGGTTCGTCCGTGCCTGTTCGCAAAACTGTTTGAGCTGCGCCTGTTGATCCGCAACCTGCTTCTTCACCTTGTCGTCGATAGCCTTCTGATCACCGAGCGCGCCACTGCCCGGCATTGCCGCAGGTTTCGGCGGGGGCGAGGAGGGCGTCTGCAAGGTTGTCGACGGCTGACCCGGTGGCGGCTGCGCATCGAAGTGGGTGACACCTTGGGCATCGACCCATTTGTAGATTTGAGCGGCCATGCACCATGGGCTGAGGCCGATCAGCAGAGTGAGGAGGAGCGTTCGCATGCTGATTCCTTGGCAAAAATGCGCAATTGACACTAACAGAGTAGCGGTTTTCAGGTTTTTTCTTGCGTTCTCATGTGCTTACCCACAATTAACCACACAGACGACTTGACTTGGAGAGGGCGAAACAGAAGAATCCAAAGTCCGCTGTAGAGGGACTGCCAGAAGCAGACCCACTCGGTAGATCATGAGGCGCACATCCGCGCCGACCTGTTACACCCGCAACGCGTTACCTCGCGCTGGGTGGGAAAGGCCCGCAACACTTGGGACGATCCCAATACTTGCTCAGTCAGTGCTGACGTAGTCGGCGACCACCGTCGCTCATGCTCTGCCGAGAAGTAAACCTATTAAGACCCGCCCCTTTTTTGTGGACGGTATTCTGGCGTTTTAGAGGTGAACAACGTGGAGCTTTTATCTGGCGGTGAGATGCTCGTCCGCTTTTTGCGTGACGAAGGCGTCAAATATATCTACGGGTACCCGGGTGGTGCTCTCCTGCATGTTTACGATGCCCTGTTCAAAGAACCGGAAGTGACTCACATCCTGGTTCGTCACGAACAAGCGGCCACCCATATGGCTGACGGTTATGCCCGTGCCACCGGTAAAGCCGGCGTGGTATTGGTGACGTCCGGTCCTGGCGCCACAAACGCCATTACCGGTATCGCGACCGCCTATATGGACTCGATTCCAATGGTGATCATTTCCGGTCAGGTGCCAAGCACTATGGTCGGCACCGACGCGTTCCAGGAAACCGACATGATCGGTATCTCCCGGCCGATCGTGAAGCACAGCTTCATGATCAAGCACGCTTCGGAAATCCCGGAAGTCATGAAGAAGGCCTTCTACCTGGCGCAATCCGGTCGTCCGGGCCCGGTCGTGGTCGATATCCCGAAAGACATGACCAACCCGGCCGAGAAGTTCGAATACATCTTCCCGAAGAAAGCCAAGCTGCGTTCCTACAGCCCGGCCGTTCGCGGTCACTCCGGGCAAATCCGCAAGGCAGCAGAAATGCTCTTGGCGGCCAAGCGTCCGGTCATGTACTCCGGTGGCGGCGTCATCCTCGGCAACGGTTCCGCACCGCTGACCGAACTGGCGAAAATGCTCAACCTGCCTGTGACCAACACGTTGATGGGCCTGGGCGGTTTCCCGGGGACTGATCGGCAGTTCATCGGCATGCTCGGCATGCACGGTAGCTACACCGCCAACCTGGCGATGCACCATGCTGACGTGATCCTCGCGGTCGGCGCGCGTTTCGACGATCGCGTGATCAACGGCGCGGCGAAGTTCTGCCCGAACGCCAAGATCATCCACATCGACATCGACCCGGCTTCGATTTCCAAGACCATCAAGGCCGACGTGCCAATCGTTGGTCCGGTCGAGAGCGTCCTGACCGAAATGGTCGCGATCCTCAAGGAAATCGGCGAGACCCCGAACAAGGAGTCCGTGGCCAGTTGGTGGAAGCAGGTGGATGAGTGGCGCGGTGATCGCGGCCTGTTCCCTTACGAAAAGGGCGACGGCAGCATGATCAAGCCGCAGACCGTGATCGAAACCCTCTGCGAAGTGACCAAGGGCGATGCCTTCATCACTTCCGACGTGGGCCAGCATCAGATGTTCGCGGCGCAGTACTACACGTTCAACAAGCCGAATCGCTGGATCAACTCCGGCGGTCTGGGCACCATGGGCTTCGGTTTCCCGGCGGCCATGGGCATCAAGTTGAGCTTCCCGGATGACGATGTTGCCTGCGTCACCGGTGAAGGCAGTATCCAGATGAACATCCAGGAACTGTCGACCTGCCTGCAGTATGGCTTGCCAGTGAAAATCGTCATCCTGAACAACGGTGTTCTGGGGATGGTGCGTCAGTGGCAGGACATGAGCTACGGCAGCCGTCACTCGCACTCCTACATGGAATCGCTGCCTGACTTCGTCAAGCTGGCTGAAGCCTACGGCCACGTCGGCGTACGCATCACCGAGTCGAAGGATTTGAAGTCGAAGATGGCAGAAGCGTTCGCCATGAAGGATCGCCTGGTCGTGATCGATATTTCGGTCGACACCAGCGAGCACGTCTATCCGATGCAGATCAAAGACGGCTCGATGCGCGATATGTGGCTGAGCAAGACGGAGCGTACTTAATCATGCGGCACATTATTTCCTTGCTTCTGGAAAACGAACCCGGCGCTTTGTCTCGCGTAGTCGGCCTGTTCTCGCAGCGCAACTACAACATCGAAAGCCTGACCGTGGCCCCGACCGAAGACCCGACTTTGTCGCGTCTGACGCTGACCACCGTTGGTCACGATGAAGTCATCGAGCAGATCACCAAAAACCTGAACAAGCTGATCGAAGTGGTCAAGCTGGTGGACCTGTCGGAAAGCGCTCACATCGAGCGCGAACTGATGCTGGTCAAGGTCAAGGCCACTGGCGCCCAGCGCGCCGAGATCAAACGCACTACCGATATTTACCGTGGACAGATCGTCGATGTCAGTGCCAGCGTGTATACCGTTCAATTGACCGGTACCAGCGACAAGCTCGACAGCTTCATTCAGTCCATCGGCACCGCATCGATTCTGGAAACCGTCCGTAGCGGCGTGACCGGCATCGCCCGCGGCGACAAAGTACTCAGCATCTAAACCAAATTAGCGAATGGCCTGAACGGCCTGGATATAAAGGGGAAATTCATGAAAGTTTTCTACGATAAAGACTGCGACCTGTCGATCATCCAGGGCAAGAAAGTTGCCATCATCGGTTACGGTTCCCAGGGCCACGCCCAAGCGTGCAACCTGAAGGATTCCGGTGTCGACGTTACCGTTGGTCTGCGTAAAGGTTCGGCCACCGTTGCCAAAGCTGAAGCTCACGGCCTGAAAGTGACCGACGTTGCTTCCGCTGTTGCTGCTGCCGACCTGGTCATGATCCTGACCCCGGACGAGTTCCAGTCCTCGCTGTACAAAAACGAAATCGAGCCGAACATCAAGAAAGGCGCCACTCTGGCCTTCTCCCACGGTTTCGCGATCCACTACAACCAGGTTGTGCCGCGTGCCGACCTCGACGTGATCATGATCGCGCCGAAAGCTCCGGGCCACACCGTGCGTTCCGAGTTCGTCAAGGGCGGTGGTATCCCTGACCTGATCGCGATCTACCAGGACGCCTCGGGCAACGCCAAGAACGTTGCACTGTCCTACGCTGCCGGTGTTGGCGGCGGTCGTACCGGTATCATCGAAACCACCTTCAAGGACGAGACCGAAACCGACCTGTTCGGCGAACAAGCCGTTCTGTGCGGCGGTACCGTTGAACTGGTAAAAGCCGGTTTCGAAACCCTGGTTGAAGCTGGCTACGCGCCGGAAATGGCCTACTTCGAGTGCCTGCACGAACTGAAGCTGATCGTTGACCTCATGTACGAAGGCGGTATCGCCAACATGAACTACTCGATCTCCAACAACGCTGAATACGGCGAGTACGTGACTGGTCCGGAAGTGATCAACGCCGAATCCCGTCAGGCCATGCGCAACGCCCTGAAACGTATTCAGGACGGCGAATACGCCAAAATGTTCATCAGCGAAGGCGCAACCGGCTACCCTTCGATGACCGCCAAGCGTCGTAACAACGCCGCTCACGGTATCGAAGTCATCGGCGAGCAACTGCGCTCCATGATGCCGTGGATCGGTGCCAACAAGATCGTCGACAAAGCCAAAAACTAAGTCGTCGTTCCTTGTACGAAAAACGCGGCCTCGGCCGCGTTTTTTCGTTTGGGGCGGTGGTTCTGGTATAAAGCTGCAGCGTTTGTGGCCGAACTGTCGTCCTCAAGCATCTGTCGAATTTTCTTCAAACCGTTGCAAGGTAATGTCCATGAGCGAACGTCCCGAAGAGCCGAACAAGGCTTCTGACGCCGAAAGCCTGCTGCCCATCGATGAACACATCGAAGAAGGGCACGACGCAGAAGGTCGTAAAGTCCGGCATCGTGGTATCTATCTGCTGCCGAACCTGTTCACCACTGCGAACCTGTTCGCAGGGTTTTATTCCATCATCAACTCGATGAGCGCGCAGGCTGCTCTAAGCGCTGGCGACTCGGCGAATGCGAGCAAGTATTTCGCGTTCGCCGCGATCGCGATATTCGTCGCCATGGTGCTCGACGGCCTCGACGGTCGCGTGGCGCGCATGACCAATACGCAAAGTGCCTTCGGTGCCGAGTATGACTCGCTGTCGGACATGGTTGCGTTCGGTGTTGCGCCGGCGCTGCTCGCATTCGGCTGGGCACTGGGCGACATGGGCAAGGTTGGCTGGATGGTCGCCTTCATCTATGTAGCGGGCGCGGCGTTGCGTCTGGCGCGCTTCAATACTCAGGTGGGTACGGCTGACAAGCGCTATTTCATCGGTCTGGCCAGTCCGGCTGCTGCCGGTGTGGTCGCGGGGATTGTCTGGGCGTTCAGCGATTACGGCATTCAGGGTTCGAAGATGTCGTTCCTGGTCGCGCTGATGGTTGCGGCGGCCGGCATGCTGATGGTCAGTAATATCAAGTACAACAGCTTTAAAGAGCTGGATCTGAAAGGTCGCGTGCCGTTCGTGGCGATCCTTGCGGTGGTGCTGGTGTTCGCCGTGGTGTTCAGCGATCCGCCGCGCATTCTGCTGCTGGTGTTCCTCGCCTATGCGGCTTCCGGCCCGGTGCAGTACCTGTTGCATCTTCGTCGGCACAAAAAAGCCGAGTGATGTAATTTCCCGCATACTCCGCAGTCTATGGGTGCATCAGTCCTCCAAAGCTGCGGAGTTGCCATGTTGATCAAAGTCCCCAAAGCGTCCGACTGCCATGAGTCGGATGTCACGCCGGAAGCCATTTATCTCTCTCGCCGCCAATTATTGGGGGCCACTGCTGCCGGTATCGCCGTCAGCAGCCTGCCGCGCTGGGCCAATGCCGAGGATGCG